>DAIOUM010000054.1:0-17751 GCA_036759505.1 Alishewanella sp.
CAGAATCAGAGTAATTGCACTAAAGGACAACGACTATGCAACATAAAACCCTGATAAAAGTTCGCGGCTATCATTTAGATATCTATCAGCATGTCAATAACGCCCGCTATCTGGAGTTTCTGGAAGAAGCGCGCTGGGGCTATCTGGAAGATAGCGGCGATATCGAATGGTTCGCCAAGCACGGCCTGGCGTGGGTCATTGTAAATATCAATATTAACTACCGGGTCGCGGCAACCATGGGCCAGACGCTGGAAGTCTTTACCCGCTTTAGCAAAATTGGCAGTAAAAGTGCAGTCGTGTCGCAGGAAGTGCGGATCGCAGGCACTGAGGCCGTTGCCGCTGACGCCCAGGTTACCTTTGTTTGTCTGGATCAGAAAACCGGAAAAGCAGTGCCGATTGAAGGTGAGTTACGCGAGCGCTTAAGCCAGCATTTAAGCGAATAGCAACTGGCCAAAGCACAAAAGCGGCAGTTGCCGCTTTTTAACCGTGCGTTACAACAACTGTTTCTTTAACTCCGCCGCTAACAGGTAGTTTTTCGCAATGGCGGCATCCAGTAAGGCCAACCCCTGCTGGCGCTGACCTTCCAGCATCAACCGGCTGCCAACCCAAGCCATTACCTCAGCATCTTGCTGCGCCAACAGATACTGCTCCCATCTCGGGTCGTAGGCAGCCATAATACGTTGTGCACCAGGGTGACCGTTTTGCGCAGCCTGATCCCACCAGAAATGGGCAGAATAACTGGCGGGCACCTTAAAGGACGCTTTCACTACAGGGAAAGCATTGCGCTCAGACTCTGTCTTAATGATCCGATAGACATCCGTCTCGAATTTACCTTTTAACTTCAATCCGAGTAAAGATTTCACCTTACTACTGGCGGCAAAATCTGCGCGAAACTCTTCTACGATAGTGCCATCATCGGCTACCCGCACCACCGCATGACCAACAAAACCATCAAAATCGACTTTTACCGTGCTAAGACGCCGGAACACTGATAAATCTAATTCCGGTGCAATCGGCAAAGAGTCATCAATTGACAATGTATTCATACTTTGTAAATCGACTAACCGCAGCAAACTGCCCAGCCAGAATTGATGCTGCGGAGACCCCAGCAACGCACCTTGCCACAGCTGATTCTGGTTGATGATTTCATCTACCCGCGCAATCCGGACACCACCATCTAAGGCAAAATCCAGCTGAATGGTTAACAGATGTTTACTGCCGGTTGCTTCATATTGCCAACGACGAACGGCCCGAATTGACTCGCGATCAAAAACCTTTTCCGGATACGCATCCACCACATCAACCGACTGCACCTTACCTTGTTCATCGACCAGAAAACGCATGGCAACATAGCCAAACTGACCAGCCTGCGCGGCAGCAGGCGGATACTTTGGTAATACCCGCTTAATCGGCGCTGGCAGCTCAACCTGGAGTTGCTCACCCTGCCAATGCTTAGGCCAGATCTGTACCTGCTGCTTTAACTGCTGCAGCTGCTGCTCAGCCTGAGCCAGGGATAGGGCATCAATATTCTGCTGCTGTTGAACTACAAGCTTGGCGGCGTCAACACGCCCCAATTCTGCCGCCAACATAAAATGGGCCAAGGCTTTAGCCGCGTCCTGCTGAACCCCTTCACCATTAAAGTACATTGCCCCTAAGTTAAAAGCGGCATCCTTATTACCCAGCGGCAGCAGCTTCTCAAATTCCTGCTGTGCCAGGCGATAATCTTGCTGTCCATAGGCGGTTATAGCCTGCCACCAATCGGCAGCTACCGGTTGGGCAAACATAAGGCAGGCCGCGACTATCCATGCTGCTTTCATTTGAGTTCCCTCTAAGGTTATTCGTGATCTTTATCTGGTTGCAGTCGATAGTATCGAGTACTTACATTTTAATTACAAGTGAGGCTTGTTGCCGAAGTCGCCACAGCGGTGCCGTTACCCTGCGCAATACTCGCACAGCTGTTGCCAGACGCGCAGCTTATCAGCCTGATTTAAGGCGGCATGCGCCGGACTGGTCGATGGTAGGTTCAGCAGCACTGGGAGAGGCTGGGTTTGCAGGCTGGGCAATACCAGTTTGCGGAAACTCTGCGCTGCCTTAGCGCCGTTAAAGGCCAGTGCCCGGATGCCGGGTTGCTGTTGTAGCAGGCTGGCGAAATCATTGGGCTGCTCCGCCCGGATCGCACTGTCGAGGCTGCCCTGACGCTCACAGCTCTGCAGTACATCCCACAGACCAATACCTCGCGCTCTTAATTGCATCAGACGCTCGGCATAAGGTAAATCGGCGGCAAAACCAAACAACTGCCCCATAATAGGCCAAAATGCATTGCGTGGATGAGCGTAGTATTGCTGAGCCGCCAGCGAGGCGGCACCCGGCATACTGCCGAGCACCAACAAACGGCTGTCAGGCGCGATAACTGCCGCTAAGCTGGTCAGGCGTGCTGCCATAACTCGGGTTGATATTGCCGCACCTTTTGCCAGGCCAGCGTGGCCTGCTCTTTATCGCCTTCCTGCTCCGCCAGATAGGCCAAAACCGCGTACAGATAGCCATTCGCCGGGTGATCCCGTAGCCAGTGTTGTACCGCCTTGCGTAACTTCAGCACCGAGCGACCAAGCGGAATTTGCCGCAGATAAGGCCAGGCTGCGGGTAAATCCTGCAGTGTCAGTGCCTGTACCAGCTTCTGCTCGGCTTGTTCGTTCAGACCCTGCTGTGCCAGCGCCCAGGCCTGTCCCAAAATAGCCGCCGCCGATTTACGCTCTTTCGCCGGTAAATTCTGCCAGTAGTCCGCCTGCTCGGAAAACCCTTGTAAACTAAGCTGGCTGATCGCCGCCGGATAAATAGCAAAACGGCGTTGCTGCCAGCTATCTTTACTAAACCAGCGCTCACTGATCGCCTGCGGTACTGTTTCTAACAAGCGCTGCCATTGCCCGGCTTGTTGCAGCGCCTGCAGGTACAGCTGTCCCAGGGCCGGATCCTGCTTCGCCTGCAACAAATGCTGGGCCAGTATCCGGCACGCCTCACCAGCCTGCCCTTGCTGTAACAGTAAATCGGCCTGCACAAAGGCGCTATTCGACTCACTGCTCTCCAGCGTATGCGCTAAGGTACCGGCTTGTTCTGTTTTACCGGCATAAAAACTGGCGTAGCTGGCCAACATCCGTTTTTCGGTGCTAAAACTGGGGTCCTGCAATGCTAATTGCAGCTGCTCGCTGGCTTGTTGCCATTGCTGACGGGCATAGGCCTGCAAGCCGAGTGCAAAGGCCGCACGGGCTTTACGTTGCCGGCGCAGCCGGAAAAAACTAAATGACCATTTTTGCCAGCGCGCCAGATGGCGCAATATCGCAAACAGCAAGGCGCCAGCCAGTAACAGCAAGCCAAGCGCAATCACTAATCCGAGTAGCGTCATTTCAACGCTATAGCCAGCGACAATCAGTTTGATATAGCCAGGGTTGTTAATCAGCAGCGGCCCCAGCAACATCGCCAGCACCAGCAGCAAGGTTAACAGTAACAGCTTGCTCATAACGCCTCCTCAGAGAGCAAGGCTAACTGCCGTTCCAACTGCGCCGGACTTTGCAATACCGGTAGCTCGACCTTAGTCAGTGCCAGCTGGCTTAGCTGTACCAATGCTGTTGCGGCTTGCTGCACCGACGCGGCATCGGCCGCAAAATAGCGTTGTAACAGATCGGCGGCCTGTTGCACTGCCCGGCTGAATACCTCAGCTTCGCGTTGCAACAATGCCTGCTCTGCCAGCAATAGTTGTTGCTGCAAGGTCAGCCGCAGCTGTAACTGCTGCTCGGCCGTCAGGTTTATAAAATCCTCGGCCACGGCCGGGCGCACCTGAAATAACTTGCTCCAGCTTTGTTGCCAATACGCCGCCAGATTCTGCCGCCAGTTTGCCAGCTCAGCGTCAACCACCGGCTCGGTGACCAACGCCTGCTCCTGTTGTTTTAGCGGTAAGCGCAGGCTCTGCTGCCGTAACTGGGCCAGTTGCAGATGGACCTGACTATAATCGGGCAAACTGAGCTGCTTAAGCGCAGCCAGGTCATCGCGAATACTTTGCCGGACGTTTAACAGCGCCGGGTTATCCAGCCGTGCCAGTTGGGCATCGGCCTGCTGTAATAGCATGCGGGCACTGGGCAGATCCTGCTGCAATACCAGATTATAACTGGCACGCTTTAACAGGTAGGCCACTTCGGCCAGTAGCCAGTGCTGTGGTGGGGTACCGTCTTTTTCCTGCAGCTGCTGCCGCAGTAGCGCAAGCTGATGCTGTAACTGATTATTCAGTTCGGCCTGACTGGTCTGCTGTCGCTGCTGCCAGCTTTGCCATTGTTGTTCGACAGTACCGAGTTGCTGGCTTTGCTGTTCCGCAACTTGGGCCAGCGTTTGCGCCAGCTGTTGTTCCAGTTGTTGCACGCTACGCTGGCTTTGGCTAAGTTGTTGCTGCAGGCCCTGCCATTGTGGCCATAGCCACCAGCCTGCCGCTGCCATGCCCCCACCGGTCAGTAACACCAGTAGCAAAGCCAGAGCTGCCACGCCACTGCCGGTGGAGCCAGCGGGCTCATTTTCAGTCTCGGCCAGCTGGGCTTTTAACTCCGCCAGAGGTGCATCACTGTCAGTACTGCTTGGCTTCTGCTCACTCATAACAAGTCCTTCTTAAACTGCTGTATCGCCTCTAATAAGGCGTCGTCATTGGCACTTTGCGCCAGCTGAATGCGCTCTGCGGCAATCCCAAGCGACAGAGCACTATCGCGTGCCCTTGGGCTAACCAGGATCCAACCCAGCTGACAAAGCCAGCTCTGCTGAGTCGCCGGCACTAAATCAAAAATGCGTTGTAAAATTTCATTACTGGTTGCTACCACACAGCGGATACCTTGCTGCTGCCATTGCTGGCACAGCGTCGCACCATCTAACGGCAGAGGGATCCGGCTATAGCTTTGTACATAACGCACCAGGGCGCCGCGCTGACTTAAACTTTGTTTTATCAGCTCACGCCCGGCATTACCGCGCACCACCACGACCTGCAAGCCGGCGACATCCTGTAATTCGGGCAAACCGAGCAAGCCTTCGCTGCGCTGATCTTGTGGCACCAGCACATTGCGGCCGGTCCAACGGGTTAAGGCGGCGGCTGTGGTTTCACCTACCGCCAGTAAAGGCGCGCTCAGTTCGCTTGGATCGAGTTGCTGTTCCAGTGCATGTACCGCACTTAAACTGACAAACACCAGCAAGTCTGCTTGTTTTAGTAAGCGCAGATCTTTGGCTTTTAACTGTACCATCTGGGTAGTAATCACCGGCTGGTACAGATAGGGCACGCCGCTATCATCCAAGGCTTCCAGCAGATGATCCGCTTTGCCGGCCGGCCGGGTGATTAAAAACATGGTGGTTAGCTGCCCTGATACACAGCAGTTAAAATCTTACCGGCGCCCGCGGCGAGCAGCCGCTCAGCCAGTTGCTGCCCCAGCGCTTCAGCGCTGCTGGCCGGCCCCTGCACTTGATCGCGGATAATTTCGCTGCCATCGAGGGAACCCACCAGACCGCGCAGCGTGATTTGCTCACCGTGCTGGGTGGCAAAGGCACCAATCGGCACCTGACAGCCGCCCTGCAGGCGGCGGTTCATTGCCCGCTCGGCCAGCACACAATTGCGGGTGATACCATGCTCCAGCGGCGCCAATAACGCCTGCACCCGCTGGTCGCTGGTGCGGCATTCAATACCAACGGCACCCTGACCATTAGCCGGTAAACTCTGCTCTACCGGCAGATAGCCCGCGATGCGCTCAGCAAAACCCAGCCGCAGCAAGCCGGCCGCCGCCAGAATAATGGCCGCGAACTCACCGTTATCCAGCTTGGCCAGCCGGGTATTCACATTGCCGCGCAAGTCCCGCACCTGTAAGTCGGGACGTAGCGCTTTTAACTGACATTGCCGGCGCAAACTTGAAGTACCGACAACCGCACCTGGCGGTAACTCGGCAATAGCACGGAATTGATTGGAGACAAAGGCATCGCGCGGATCTTCACGCTCGCAAATGGTGCTTAGCATCAACCCATCCGGGAACTCCACCGGTACGTCTTTCATACTGTGCACGGCGATATCGGCGCGGTCTTCCAGCATCGCGGTTTCCAGCTCTTTCACAAACAAACCTTTACCGCCAATTTTGGCCAGTGGCGTATCGAGAATCTTATCGCCCTGGGTCGACATCGGCACCAGCTCTACCGTTAACTCCGGGTGGTGCTTTAATAATTCGGCTTTTACAAACTCAGCCTGCCACAGCGCCAGCGCGCTTTTCCGGGTGGCAATACGGATCCTCTGCATCAGAGCTCCTCAGCATGTTGCAGCAGCCGGCTTTGTAAGAAGCGGCTGATTTCATCAATTTCCTGCGCGCAAACACTGTGCGGCATCCGGTAATCCTGCCAACTGACTTTAAAGCCAGCCGCTTTAAAGGTTTGATACGCTTGCTGACCCGCGGCCAGCGGCACCACCGGATCCTGAGTACCATGCCCGATAAATACCGGGGTCGCTTTGTTATGGCTCAACATTTCAGCACTCAGCTTGTCCGGGCAGGCCATATAGGTGGATAAGGCTATAAAACCGGCCAGCTTATAGGGTAAGCGCGGTAATAAATGTAGCGTAATGACGCCACCCTGGCTAAAACCAGCCAGTACAATGCGCTCACTCGGGATGCCATCGGCAATCAGCTTGTCCAGTAAGGCGGTCACGGCTGCAGCCGATTGCCGCACCCCTTCTTCGTCGGCGCGATTGGTTAAGTCCATGGTTTTAATATCGTACCAGGCGCGCATCCGCATGCCGCCATTGACGGTAACCGGCATTTCCGGCGCATGTGGGAAAATAAAGCGGATACCGGCCGCTGCCGGTAACCGTAGCTCCGGCACTATGGGCGCAAAACCATGGCCGGAATCCCCCAGGCCATGCAACCAGACGACTACGGCTTTCGTTTCGCCCTGTGGTTTCACATCAACAAAAGGAAGTAACGCCATTATGCTGTACCCAACGCGATCGGATAACCGGCTTGCTTACTGGCCGCATCATTAATCAGTTGCCAGAATTCGCTACCGCTGCGGTTATCAATCCACTGGCCATTACGCAGTTCAAAATGGTGGCCGTTAAACTTGGTCGCAACCCAAACCTGCTGCAGTGGTGGCTGCTTGTTGATAATGATTTTACTGCGGTCGGCAAAGGTGATCGCTAACAAGCCACCGTTCGACTCGTAATCCAGATCAAGCTCCTGCCGCTCTATGCTCTCTTCGACGGCCAGTAGTAACTGATCCGTTAATTCCTCATATTCTAGGTCATTCATCTGCTTCACCTGTTTGCTTTTACTGCTAAGGATGCGATTATAGAGCGTCGATTAATTAATGAAATAAAAACCATGCACGCTCAGCGAATTTCGCGCTTACTGCGCCTGTTAACCGGCGCGTTGCTGGCCACAGTATTGCTTAGTGCTTGTGGTCAGAAAGGTCCGCTTACCTTACCACAGGCCGAGCCGGAAGTGGCAGCGCCGCCACCGCAAAAGATTACCGAAGACACTGAATCACAGGGGTAAGCAGATTGGATTACTTTAGTTATCAGGGCAATAGCTTATTTGCCGAACAGGTGGCACTGGCCGATATCGCCAGCCAATATGGCACACCGACCTATGTTTATTCCCGCGCCACCATAGAGCGCCATTACCGTGCCTTTGCCGATGCCGCGGCGGCGCATCCGCACAGCCTGGTCTGTTATGCGGTGAAAGCCAATAGCAACCTGGCGGTATTGAACCTGCTGGCCCGCCTGGGCAGTGGCTTTGATTTGGTATCCGGCGGTGAACTGCGCCGGGTGATTGCCGCCGGTGGCGATCCGGCGAAGGTGGTGTTCTCTGGTGTCGGTAAAACTGCCGAGGAAATGCACTTTGCGCTGCAATTGGGAATTAAGTGTTTTAACGTCGAATCGGTCAGCGAGCTGCACCGCTTACAGGACGTTGCCAAAGCACTGGGCAAAAAAGCACCGGTGTCACTGCGGGTTAACCCGGATATCGATGCCAAAACGCATCCTTATATCTCTACCGGGCTAAAAGCCAATAAATTTGGCATTGATATCCTGCTGGCAGCGGATATTTACCGCGCGGCACGTGAATTGAGCCATATCGAACTGGTCGGTGTCGACTGCCACATCGGTTCACAACTAACCGAAACCCAACCCTTCCTTGATGCGCTGGAAAAACTGCTGGCCCTGATTGAAGCCCTGAAAGCGGATGGTATTGAGCTGAAGCATATCGATATCGGTGGCGGCCTGGGCGTGACCTATGATCAGGAGGTGCCACCGTCGCCGGCCGACTATATCAGCAAGGTGGTGGAACGTTTAAAAGCCTATCCACAGCTGGAGCTGATTATGGAGCCGGGCCGGGCCATTATGGCCAATGCCGGTATCCTGCTGACTAAAGTCGAGTTTTTAAAGCCTGGCCAGGAAAAGCACTTTGCCATTGTTGATGCAGCGATGAATGATTTAATCCGGCCGGCTTTGTACAGCGCCTGGATGAATATCGTGCCGGTGGTACTGAATAACAGCTTGCCACGACAAAACTATGATGTGGTGGGCCCGGTGTGCGAAACCGGCGACTTCCTCGGTAAAGATCGGGAATTGGCGATTGCCGAAGGTGATTTACTGGCAGTTCGCTCTGCTGGCGCCTATGGTTTTACCATGAGTTCTAACTACAACAGCCGGCCGCGCGCCGCTGAAGTGATGGTAGACGGCCAGCACTGTCATCTGATCCGCCAGCGTGAACAATGGCAGGATCTGTGGCGTGGTGAGCAGGTGATCAGCAGTTAATCTTAAGGGCGCTATGTTACTTAACTTCAGCAAGATGCACGGTCTGGGCAATGATTTTATGATGGTAGATGCCGTCAGCCAGAACATTTTCCTGACCAAGGAGCAGATCAAGCAGCTGGCCGATCGCAATTTCGGTATTGGTTTTGATCAGCTGTTAATGGTCGAGCCGCCTTATGATCCGGACCTGGACTTTCACTACCGCATTTTTAATGCCGACGGCTCCGAGGTTGAGCAATGCGGCAATGGTGCCCGTTGCTTTGCGAAATTTGTGCGCTACCGTGGCCTGACCAATAAAACCAAGATCAATGTCAGCACCAAGTCTGGCAAGATCACGCTTTATGTCGAGCAGGATGGTCAGGTGACCGTCAATATGGGCGTACCACAACTGGAACCGGCGCGGGTGCCTTTTAAAGCACAAAAGCAGGAAGCGACCTATATTTTACTGAGCGAACAGCAAACCGTATTCTGCGGTGTGGTGTCGATGGGTAATCCGCATGCGGTGCTGGACGTGCCAGATCTCGATACGGCGCCTGTACGTACCCTGGGGCCGGAGCTGGAATTGCACGAGCGGTTTCCGGAAAAAGCCAATATCGGCTTTATGCAAGTGCTCAATCCACAGCATATCAAACTGCGGGTATGGGAGCGCGGTGCCGGCGAAACGCTGGCCTGTGGTACCGGAGCCTGCGCGGCAGTGGTGGTTGGCCAGTTACAAAAGAAACTCGCGCAACAAGTACGGGTGGATTTACCGGGCGGTAGCCTGCAGATCCGCTGGAATGGACCTGGCCAACCGGTAAAAATGACCGGCCCGGCTGAACATGTTTTTGATGGACAACTGACGTTATGACCGACACCCTGATAAAAAGCCAGGAACTGGTTGCTGCTTCGGTAGTGGCTGATTATCTGCAACAACACCCGGACTTCTTCCAGCATTATCCGGAGCTGCTGCCATTGTTACGTCTGCCGCATCAGCAGCGCGGCACGGTATCGCTGGTCGAGCGCCAGCTGGAGCTGCAACGCGAAAAAATCCACCTGTTACAGGAAGATATTACCCGTTTAATGTCGGTAGCCCGCCAGAATGAACATATTTTTCTGGCGTTAAATGCCTTGCATATCGCGGTGCATCAGGCCAAGAGTCTCACTGATGTGCAACAGGCATTACAGGCCTTTGCCGATGCGATGCCGCAGGTGAAATATTGCCGTTTGCTCGGGCTGGAGCAGCCAGGTGCTGATCTGAGCCCTTATCAGCTGCTGCTGAGCCGTCGTCTGCAACAACAGCCGGTATATCTGGGCCGGCTGAATAAAGAAGAACAGCATGATATCTTCCCGGCCAAGGTGCATTCAGTGGCCTTGCTGCGGATTGACCAACAAGACACGCCACTGGCGATCCTGGCCTTTGGCAGCGAGCTGGATGATCATTTCCAGCCCGAGATGGATGTCTTATTCCTGCGCCACCTGGTGACCTTACTGGCACTGGTGCTGCCTGCTTATGTCAACGCCTGAGCTACCGCTGCACTGGGCTGAACCGGTGCAGCAGTTTCTCAACTACCTGAAGCACGAACGTGGCTATAGCCCGCAAACGCTGAGCAGCTATCAGCAGCAACTGACAAAACTGGGCCTTGCGCTGCATGCTGAAGCAGCCAGCTGGTTTGTGCTTAGTGAACAACAATTGCAGCGACAATTTTTACGCTTCCGCAAAAGCGGCCTCAGTGCCCGCTCACTGAGTCTGGCGGCCTCAGCACTGCGCAGTTTTTACCGCTACGGTATCAGCCAGCAGTGGTTAAGCCAGAACCCGGCCGATTATCTCAAGCTGCCAAAACCGGACAAAACCCTGCCCAAACAGCTGGAAATTGAACAAATCAGCCAGTTGCTGAGCTTTGCCAGCCACGACGATATTCTGGCCTGCCGCGATAAAGCGATGCTGGAGCTGTTTTATTCTTCCGGCTTGCGGCTGACCGAGCTGGTTGCACTGAATTTGCCGGATTTACAACTGAGCGAAGCCTTAGTGCGGGTTACCGGTAAGGGCAATAAGCAACGCCAGTTACCGGTTGGCCGGATGGCGCGCTCGGCGCTGCGCGAATGGCTGGTGCAGCGCCCGGCGCTGTTAGGTGCAGATACGCCAGCCACCGATCAACAGGCACTGTTCTTAAGTATCGAGCGGCAGCGTATTTCACCGCGCCAGGTCAGAGAACGGGTTTTACACTGGGCTAAACAACAAGGCTTGGGGCAACAGTTACATCCGCATATGCTACGTCACTCTTTTGCCAGCCACTTATTGCAATCCAGTGGCGACCTGCGCGGCGTACAAGAGCTATTAGGCCATGCCAATCTCAGCACTACCCAGGTGTATACCCACCTGGATTTTCAGCATCTGGCCAAGGTTTATGATAGCGCCCATCCAAGGGCCAGGAAGAAATAATGCAATTATTTAAAGCTTTACAACCTATTTCGGTGTTGTCTTTCGATTTAGACGATACCCTGTACGACAACAAACCGGTGATTGCCGCCGCCGAAGCCGCCATGCTGCACAGTCTGGCACAGCATGCCCCGCTCACCCGCGGTTACGACAGTGATTTTTGGTGGCAGCAGCGCCGTTTACTGGCCAAGGCCACACCGGAGATCCGCCATGATTTAGGCCGTTGGCGTCTACTGGGTATTGAAGCCGGTTTAGTCAGTTTAGGCTTAAGCCAGTGTGAGGCGGGTGAGATTGCCGAACTGGCTTATACCGCATTCTGGCAGGAACGTACCAATATCAAGATCAAGCCAGAAGTCAAAGCGCTGCTAACGGCGCTGGCCAGCCGTTATCAACTGATTGCAATCACCAATGGCAATGCCTGTATTCAGAAAATGGGCTTGGGCGATTTATTTGAGTTTAGTCTGCAAGCCGGCCCGGATGGCCGGATGAAACCCTACGCCGATTTATTTCTTACCGCCGCCAGCCGGTTACAGGCCGCGCCACAGCATATTCTGCATATCGGCGACAGCCACCGTGCCGATGTGATGGGCGCGCTAAATGCCGGTTGCCAGGCTGCCTGGTTGGATCACCTGCAGCAGCCGGTAACTATCCTGCCGCATCTGCGCCTGACCGAGCTGGCACAGCTAGCCGCCCTTCTGGATGCTAGCTAGCGCGCGGTTTATGTTGACGAAAGCCTGCCACAATCCAACTGAGTATCAGATAGATTAATAGCGGTGGTAGTGTCGCTAATACCAAAATAAAAATCAGGTTTTGTCGCTTAGCCTCGGTAACTTGTGTAAGTTGCGCTTGGTAGTTAGCGAGCCATTGTTCAGGGCTTGGGCCTGAAAGATGGTGCCTTATAACACTGCCATTTGCTAAGACTGTTGTATCTTCCTGATGGTTTTGATAACGCTCTACAGCTGCTTGTAATTCAGCAATTCTACTCTCGGCCACAGTAAACTGGGAATATGCGATATAAGCCAGATAACTTAGCCAACTAACAACGATGACAATATAGATTCTCTGCCATCCATTTAAACCTTGCATTAATTTACTCCCTTAAATTTCAATGCGTACCATTTTAGTTGGCCAACGCAACAAGGTGTTTGTATTCTTTATTTGCCCAAAAATTAACAACTTGAACCTATCATATAAATGCCCCCCTCTCAAGCCGCATGATTTGTGCACCACTACCCTGCCTAAATAAAGGCTTTCCAATACATGTCAGGAGGTAGCAACTGGTTATTTATCCACTAAATCACCCCCTCTGACTTGGCGCCCCGCTGCTGGCTGTTATAATGCCCCGATACTAAGTAAACGAGGCCAACTAATGGATGTTTCTTACCTGCTGGACGGGCTAAATGATAAACAACGCGATGCGGTAGCGGCACCCCCACAACATATGCTGGTACTGGCCGGAGCCGGTAGTGGTAAAACCCGGGTGCTGGTGCATCGCTTAGCCTGGTTAATGCAGGTAGAGCGGGTTGCGCCCTACAGTTTGCTGGCCGTCACCTTTACCAATAAAGCGGCGCAGGAAATGCGCGCCCGGATTGAAAGCACCATTGGCGTCAGCCTGAATAATCTGTGGATGGGTACCTTTCACGGCCTGTCACACCGTATGCTGCGCGCCCATTATCAGGAAGCCGGTTTACCGCAGGGCTTTCAGATCATCGATTCTGACGACCAGTTACGGCTGGTGAAGCGGGTATTAAAAGCGCTGAATCTGGATGAAAAGCACTGGCCAGCCAAACAGCTGCAGTGGTTTATCAACGCCCGTAAAGATGAAGGCCAACGCCCGGGTATGCTGGACGCCGGTGGCGATTACAGCCTGGCGCAAATGATTAAGATCTATGCCGCATATCAGGAAATGTGTGATCGCGCCGGTCTGGTCGATTTTGCCGAAATCTTGCTGCGCAGCTTTGAACTGTTAAAGCAGAATGCCGAGGTGCGCGGCCACTATCAGCAGCGTTTCCGCCATATTCTGGTCGATGAGTTTCAGGATACCAACGCCATTCAATACCAGTGGCTGCGATTGCTGGCCGGCAGCAGTGCTAAGGTCATGATTGTTGGTGACGATGATCAGTCGATCTACGGTTGGCGCGGCGCCCGCGTTGAAAATATCCAGCAGTTTTTAAAAGATTTTGACGGGGCGGATACCATCCGCCTGGAGCAAAACTACCGCTCCACTGCAACAATTCTGAAAGCTGCCAATGCGGTGATCAGCAATAACCAAAGCCGGCTTGGCAAAGATCTGTGGACCGACGGTAGCGAAGGCGAAAGTATTTCGCTGTATACCGCCTTTAACGAACTGGACGAAGCCCGCTTTATCGTCAGCCGTATCCGCGACTGGCATAACAAGGGTAATCCGCTCACCGATACCGCCATTCTGTATCGTAATAACGCCCAGTCGCGGGTGTTGGAAGAGGCGTTAATTCAGGATGGTTTACATTATCGCATCTATGGCGGCCTGCGCTTCTATGAACGGCAGGAAATTAAAGATGCGTTGTCTTATCTGCGACTGATTAACAACCGTCAGGATGACGCGGCGCTGGAGCGGATTATCAATACGCCGGCCCGCGGTATCGGTGATACCACTCTGGATAAAGTACGGCAGCAAGCGCGCGCGCAGGGCCAGACGCTGTGGCAGGCATTAGAGCAACTGTTGCAGCAAAAGCAGCTTAGTGGCCGTGCGGCGAATGCCATCGCTCAGTTTATGCAGTTAATTGGCCAGTTGGATGTTGAGCTGACCGAGCTGCCACTGCATGAGCAGGCCGAACATGTGATCAAACAATCTGGGCTCTATGCCATGTATCAGGCGGAAAAAGGCGAGAAAGCTCAAACCCGGATTGAAAACTTAAACGAGCTGATCACCGCCTGCCAGAACTTCGACAGCCCACTTTTGGAAGAAATGAGCCCGCTGTCGGCGTTTTTATCTCAGGCGGCGCTGGAAGCGGGTGAATATCAGGCGGAAGAGCATTCCGATGCTGTGCAGCTGATGACATTGCACACCGCCAAAGGCCTGGAATTCCCGTTGGTATTTGTGTGTGGCCTCGAGGAAGGGCTGTTTCCCAGCCAGCAGAGTGGCGATGATCCGGTAAGGCTGGAGGAAGAACGACGCCTTTGCTATGTCGGTATGACCCGCGCCATGCAAAAGTTGTATTTATGCCATGCCCAAAGCCGGCGTTTATACGGCCAGGAGCAATATCCGAAACCGTCGCGCTTTTTACGCGAGCTACCGGCCGAGTGTGTCGAAGAAATCCGTTTAACCACGCAGGTTAGCCGGCCGCTGGTTAATAACCGCTTTAGCGGTGCCGCCAGCCATAGCGCCTTTGAAAACACCGGCTTTAAGCTCGGGCAACGAGTGCTGCATGAAAAGTTTGGCGAAGGCACTGTCCTTAATTACGAAGGCAGCGGCCCGCAATCGCGCATTCAGGTCAACTTTGATCAGTTGGGCAGTAAATGGCTGATGACCGCATACGCCCGGCTGGAAGCAATCTAAATGCGACTGCAGCAGCTCGGCCAGTTGTTACAGCAGGCCGCTGCACAGCGGGTACGGCTGCCAGTATGGCTGCAAGGTGAGCCTGCCGCCTTATTGCACCTTGCCAAACAACTGCTGGCGCAGTTTGCGCCAGAGCGTTGTTGGTGGCTGGGGAGTGAGGCTCCGGAGCAGTGCACAGCGCTTAAGCAGGCGAAAGCGCATCAGTTGCTGGGCACCGAATGTGACTGGCTGGTGATTAACGCCTGTAGCGGCTTTAACGGCGATCAGATCGCCGCTGCCAGTGGCGCCCTAAAAGCCGGTGGCTTGTGGCTGCTGCTGACACCGCCAACCGACAGCTGGCTGGTGCAGCCCAATCCGGACCATCAGCCGTTATTATCCTACCCACTGACGCCGCCGGCCGGCGCGCAAGGCTTTACTGCTTTTTGGCGCAAAACTTTGCAACAAGCCAATCTGCTGCACGCCCAACTTACAGCGGATGGCGATATTCAGATCCTGCAACAACCGATTTTTCCCCCGCTAGCCGTGGCGGCTGAGTGTCAGCCGCCTTTTAAAACTGCCGGGCAGCAGACAGCCGTGGCGGCTATTGTAAAGGTAGTAACAGGTCATCGCCGTCGCCCGCTGGTATTAACCGCCGATCGAGGCTGTGGTAAGTCGGCTGCGCTGGGGCTGGCCGCAGCAGAGCTGGCTAAGCAGGGAAAACAACGCATCCTGATCACGGCTCCCTCCCAGCTTCAGGCCAGTGTTGCTCTTGCGCACTTCGCCAGCCAGGTCCAGCAAGCGCAACAAAAAGCACTGCAGTTTATCGCGATTGACCAGTTATTGGCTGAGCTGCCAGTCGCTGATCTGGTGCTGGTGGATGAAGCTGCAGCTCTGCCGGCCCCGCAATTACAACAGCTGGTTAATCACTATAGCCGGTTGGTGTTTGCCAGCACCGAGCATGGTTACGAAGGCACAGGCCGGGGTTTTCAGTTAAGGTTTCAGCCTTATTTAGCGCAACAATGTCCTGACTGGCGGCAGCTACGCTTAACCGAGCCAATCCGCTATCAAGCACAAGATCCGCTGGAACAGTTAATCCGGCACAGCTTTCTGCTAAAACTAGACTTGCCCGATCCAGCATACGACAGTACTCAAGCTGTGCTGTTAAAGCATTATCAACATCACGACTGGCTGGCCGAGCCGACAAAGCTGCAGCAGGTCTTTGCCTTGCTCAGCTTTGCCCACTATCAAACCCAGGTTAAAGACTTACTGGCGTTATTAGAAAACGCTGCTCTCGCGGTGTATACCCTGGAGCAAAACGGCCAATTACTTGGCTGTATGTTGCTTAGCAGCGAAGGCGAGTTTAGCGCCGAACTGGCAGAGCAGATCTATCAGGGCAAGCGGCGGGTACAGGGGCATCTGCTGGCGCAAAGTCTGGCCTTTCATCTTGCCGAGCCCGGATTGGCGTGCCTAAAACTAGCGCGCATTATGCGCATCGCCATAGTGCCCGGCTTACAACAGCTGGGGCTGGGTAGCCAGCTACTGCAATTAGTCAGTCATGAACTTAGCAGCCGTGGTTATCATTATCTTGGTAGTAGCTTTGGCGCCACGCCGAGCTTATTAGGTTTTTGGCAGCGCAATGCTTTTTTGCCAATCCGCCTCGGTCAACAACTGGATAAAGCCAGCGCCGAACCGTCGGTACTGGTATGTAAAGCCTTAAAAGGTAATGCGGATACTGTTAGCCATCTGGCGGAACATTTTTCGCAGCAACTGTATCTGGAACTCAGCGAATACCCGTCGGATCTGCAGCCCGCATTACTGCTGAAGCTGGTTAAACCGCCACTGCGTACCCTTAGCCCTGCCGAGCAGCAGCAACTTAGCTTGTTTGCCAACGGGCAACGACCTTATGAACTGGTGGCAACCTTGCTGGTCTATTGGTTTAACCAGTACCGGTTACAGTTAGATCCGCTGGCAACTGCTGTCTTTATCGCCCGCTGCTGGCAAAAACAGTCCTGGCCACTGCTTGCCAGGCGTTTTCAACTCGCCGGTAAAGCCGCCATTATTAAACTGATGCAGCAAAGCGTCGCCAAACATCATTAAACAGCGCAGAAATAGTGGGGCTGGCTGCCGAAAGCTGGTACAGTCAGGAAAATTTGCGGAGACCTTATGCTTAGTCTGTTATCGTTATTACTTGCCACCAGTCAGCCGAGCCTGGAACATCTTAGCCAGTCCGAGCGCAGCCTGCTCCAGGCCGCCTTGGCAGCGCAGCAAGCCCATAGCGTGCTAAGCGTGCAATATGAAGCATGCCAATCACAACGCGACTACCGTCAGGCCGGTTTACCGGATTTGCAGCTGTTACGCTCGGCGATCGAGGCCAAACTGCAGCTGCCATATCAGAATTTCCTATTCGCCAGCCGGCAAGCCGGTGACTGGCAACGCCTACAACCGCGTGACCCTCTGCAAGCTGGCAGCTGTGATGAATTTAACCGCTATCGGGAGAATCTGGATCAGTACGAGTTACAGCTGTTTGCATTGGAGATTGCCGAACCACTGGCAAGCAGTTTAACTGCCAACCAGAACGAAGCTGCAAGCGCACAGCAGTTGCTGTTATTACGTGGCTATTTGCAACGCTCCAGCAGTGTCGCCATCGCCCGGGTATTCGACCGCAGCCAACTCAATGCGATCGAACAGGCCAATTTTCTGCATCCCGACTATCAGAGTCGTTACATCTTCCGGCTGGAACAGGGCTGGCGTAGCGTCATGCCAGTCTATATGGGTATGCATAGCCAATTTAATGAACAGGATATCGCCAAACAAGCCAGTGAATGGCTGATCTTTCTCGATACCCAAAAGCAATTTATCGCCGCCAGGCCATTAACAGAGGTATCGGCATTGCTCGCAGAGCTTGGCCCTGCCGAATGGACTTTTGATCTTAATGGCAATTTGATCCGCAAATAGTTACTGCTGCGGATCTTTGTCGTTTATGCAAAGTCGGCGACAGCTAGCTCTCTGTTA
>DAIOUM010000055.1:0-16935 GCA_036759505.1 Alishewanella sp.
TGCATCAACTGACCACTCTGATAACCGCTGGCCGGGTAATTTAGGGTGATAATACCGATCGATGCGGTGACTACGCCAAAGGGTGAGTTTTGATGCGGGATCGCCATTGCCGCCAGCTTGTCGGGTAATTGCAGTAAAGTACTGCGGCTGCTGGCACTGTGCTGCTCTACCAGAATAAATTCTTCGCCGCCAAAACGCACCACCAGCAGCTTGGGATCGGCGGACAGCAGCCTGGATAGTTGCACCAGCACCAGATCGCCATCCAAATGACCGTAATAATCGTTATAACGTTTAAAGTAATCGATATCCAGCAGCCCCAGCGATAATTGCTGGCCTGGCGGCAGTTGTTGTAGTTTTTGCTGCAAACGTTGTTCGAAGCTACGCCGGTTCAGCAAGCCGGTTAACTGATCAGTTTCGGCTTTTTGTTGCTCCAGCCGCACGGTTTTAAACTGGCTGCGCAATAAAATATCAAATTGCCGTTGCCAGCTCAGGCAGAGTAATAATGTAATACTCAGATAAAACAGCGTCCAGCCGGTGTTGGTATCGGTACAGTACTTCAGAAACAAAATGCTGGCGCTCAGTTGCAGCCAGAGCAGCAGTTTTTGTTGCAGGTTAAAAATCGGGATAGCGGCTAGTGCAAAGGCCACCACCAGGGGGCCGCCTTCGCCCAGTTTGCCAAAATACTGGGCCGAGCTGTAAAAGGTCACCGCCAGCAGCAATAACACCAGGGCGGCTATCGCCAGCCAGCCCTGTAGCCATTGGTCGGGTGTCAGGTGCCGGTTGTAAATAGCGAAGCCGACAATCAGTATGGCGGCAATAAAGCGCGATAGATTGTTCAGGCTGTGCCAATGGTCGCCCAGGATAATATCGGTGACGCTGAACACCAGCAGCAACAGGGCACAGATCAGCGCCAAGCGCTGTGCGATATGGCGGGTGCTGGCAACCAGATACAGCCGGAACTCGGCTTCACTGGCCGGGTCCAGGTAAGATAAAGCTGGAAAGTAGTTTTTAATCAATTGCATAGAAAAGAGATATCCAAATGATACCTCTAAGCTTAGCAGCTAATTTGCTACTCAGAGCAAGCCTTTTAAAAAAGCCACCACGCTACGTCCGAGCGCACTTAACGCATATCCGCCTTCCAGCATGGCGACGATGCGGCCCTGGCAATGTTTATCGGCCAGTTGTTTTAGCTCGCTGGCGATCCACTGATAGTCCTCTTCGCGCAACATAAAGTGCGCCATCTCGTCTTCAGCGTGGCCGTCAAAGCCGGCCGAGATCAGGATCAGTTGCGGGGCAAAGGCATCAATGGCCGGTAGCCAGTGTTGCTGCACCTGCTCACGCCAGGCGCTGCTGCGGCAGCCGCCGGCCAGTGGTAAATTGATAATATGCTCGTTACTGCTGTCGGCGCCGGTGTAAGGGTATAGTGGATGCTCAAACGAGGAGCAAAACAGTACTCTGGGTTCGTGCTGAAAAATATCCTCGGTACCGTTACCATGATGTACGTCGAAATCAACGATGGCGATCCGGCTTAGCTGATAGGTATTCAGGGCGTGCTCAGCCGCGATAGCAATATTATTTAGCAGACAAAAGCCCATTGCCTGCTCGCGGGTGGCGTGATGACCGGGCGGACGCACCGCGCAAAAGGCCTGCTCGTTACTGCCTTTCATTACCTGATCCACGGCATTGATACCGCTGCCGGCGGCATGCAGGGCGGCATTCAGGCTTTTCGGGCCCATAATGGTATCGGGATCCAGCCAGATATGGCCCTCGGTTGGTGCTTTGGCAAATAATTCATCGACATAGCGTTTGCCATGTGCCAGATATAGCGCTTCTTTTGTGGCTGGGCTGGCGTCGCGCTGCATCACCACATATTCCATTCCGGAGCGGATCAGCTGGTCATTAATCGCCGACAGGCGCTCCGGACACTCCGGATGATCAACGCCATTTTCATGGTAGTAACAGCTGGGGTGACTGAAAATGGTAATGGGCATCAGCTGTCTCCTGCTGGAGTTAAATCCAGTTTTAAATAGGCTTCGGATGGATCTTCGCTACGCAAGCGCACAAAGCCGGCGTTTTCGAATACTTTGAGCATGGGTTTGTTTTCGGCGCGCACATAGGCCTGCATTGAAGCCAGGCCGCGGGCTTTTGCCACATTAATCATTTCTGCCAGTAGCCGCTTAGCCATGCCTTTGCCCTGGAACTTTTCGCGGGTAACAAAGGCCACTTCACAGCTATTCTGGCTCTCAATCAGGTAGTAGCGGCCGACGGCCTGGATCTCTACGACTGAGCCTTTTTGCTTCACAATGCACAGTGCTAAATCCCTGGACTGATCGACGCTGACCAGGGTGCAGGATTTTTCGCGGCTCATCTGCGTCGGCACTGAGTTATAGCGCATTTGCAGCGTTTCTTTGGTATGGGAGTAAAAAAACTCCTGCAAGCGCCGTTCATCCGAAGGGTTCAGTGGCCGCAAATCAAAGCTCTCGCCGTTTACGCTCAGCTCTTTAAAGCCGACAGGCCCCAGCTCCGGTACTTCGACCGGGGTTTGCACCTGATAATGCGGTACCCAGTAATGTTTACGGACTTCAGCCAGTAACTGATTACGGAATTTCGGATGAGCGACCCGGATCAGCTCCAGCGCCCGCTCGCGGATACTTTTGCCGCGTAACGAGGCCACGCCAAACTCCGTCACCACATAGTGTACGTGCGCCCGGCTGGTGACCACGCCGGCACCTTCGCGGATATGCGGCACGATGCGGGAAATACTGCCATCTTTGGCGGTCGAGGGCAGGGCGATAATGGGTTTACCGCCATTACTCATTGAAGCACCGCGGCTAAAGTCAACCTGACCGCCAACGCCGCTGTAAAACTGATGGCCGATTGAATCTGACACCACCTGCCCGGTCAGATCAACTTCGATGGCACTATTAATCGAGACCATGCGCTCGTTGCGGGCGATATTGCTGGGCGAATTGACATATTCACTGGGATAAAAGCCGATATGCGGGTTTTGGTGCACAAAGTCATACAGTTGCTTAGTGCCGATACAAAAGCTGGTGACACTTTTGCCGGGATGAAAGGTTTTGCGTCTGTTGTTAATCACTCCTTTTTTAATCAGCTCCAGTACACCGTCGGTCAGCAGCTCGGTATGCAGACCCAGATCCTTGTGATTGCTCAGATAGCGGGTTACCGCTTCGCAGATTTTCCCTACGCCAAGCTGAATAGTGGCGCCATCTTCGACCAGCAGTGACACGTACTGGCCGATACGCTCAGTACGCGGATCCAGCTCGGTAGGCTGGACTTCCGGTAGTGGCTGCTCGGCATAGAAAAAAGCATCGATATCGTCTTTATGAATAAAAGACTGGCCGTAAGTGATCGGCATTGCCGGATTGACCTGGGCAATCACCGTTTTGGCGGCCTTTGCTGCAGCCGCAATGACATCAACTGATACACCAAGTGAATGATAGCCATGCTCATCGGCCGGGCTCACCATAATCAGCGCGGCATCCAGCGGCAGTACGCCGTCGGTAAACAGCGCCGGAATATCGGTCATAAAACAGGGGGTGTAATCAGCCCGGCCCTCAGCGACAGCCTGACGCACGGTATGGCCGCCGATAAAGAAGGTATTGACCTTAAATAAATGCTGAAACTCGGGTTTAGCCCATTTGTTGTCTGACAGGGTCACCAGTTGCACAATTTCAATATCATGCAGGCTTTTGGCATTCGCAATCAGATCGTCAATCAGTAGGGTTGGCACCGCGGCATGGGAGCCAATAAAAATCCGGTTTCCGGATTTTAGCAGGTGTTGCCAGTTAAGTTTGGAGACAGGACTTGGCATAACAGCTCCGGCTTGAGATCAGTATTAGCACTCTAATCCAGAAGCCGGAGCGGGAAAAGCCCCGACTTTGGTCGGAGCGCCCGGAAAAATACCGTCAACACCGTAATGTTGACGGCAAAGGGCAAGATAAAAATTACAGTGTCCAGCGCAGACCAATCATCGCTACCAGCGGATCAATGCTGACATCAACGCTTTGCACTGTATTGCCATTAACCCGGACATGCGCCTTGGTATCGATATCAATTTTGCTGATCATCAGGTGGACACCCAGGTTATCAGCCAGTTTGATATTGACGCCGGCTTGTGCGGCCAGGCCCCAGGAGTTTTTCAGCTTAATGGTCACAGGATCATTAGCACCAGCCGCACCCAGCGCGACCAGCGTGCTTTTCAGTTGACCATCGGCTTCGGTATTAAAGAAGTTGGTGTAATTGACGCCCAGGCCAACAAAAGGCTGAATGTTGCTGTTACCAACATCAAAATAATACTGGCCGAGTAAGGTAGGCGGTAAATGCTTGGTTTTACCTACTTTTAAACCATCGATAGCGCCATCACCACTGATTTTGTGGGTAAAAGGGGTAGCGGCAATTAACTGCACGCCCCAGTTTTTATCCAGTTTGTAGTCAAAGGTCAGGCCCAGTTGGGTATTGTCATTCACTTTGACACCAGTTGAACCGGCCGGTAAACCTGCGACGGCTTCTACCACATTCAGATTGCCGCTGCTGTCACTTGGCATCACGCTGATGGCACCAACGTTGACAGAAAATTCGGCCATGGCAGGGGCGGCAACTAAACTCAGGCCCAGTGCTACTGTAGATAACATTGTTTTCATTATATTCTCCCGTCAGATAACTGGCGCCATTGTGCGCTTGCTGGCGGTGAAAACCTTGGGCTGGATCAAAAAAGCCCGCTACAAAGCGGGCCTTTAATGGTAAGTATTGTTCTATATCAACAAAGTGGTAGGGAACACGCCCCAACCAAGCCTAGTCCTGCTGTTGGCGCCGGTTTTCAAAGCGGTTAGAGCGCTCGGAGATCGAACCTGTTGTCCGGCTCTCGCTTGCTGGCAGGCTAACAACGGCTTGCCGTTGTTCCATTTGTGGCCGCTGCGGTTGTACCCGCTGGCTGTCCTGCGCTGGCCGACTAACCGGTTGTACCCGCTCTTGCTGAAATCTTTGCGGCTGCACCCGCTCGGTTCTTACCTCTTGCTGCGGCGCTTGATACTGTACGCGCTGGGTTTCAGCTTGCGGCACTCTGATAGGCTGTACCCGCTCCGGCCTGCTGTCCTGTGCCGGGCGCTGATACTGGACCCGCTGCTCTCTGTTTAGTGCTTCGTTGCGCTGCTGCGCTCGCTGCTCTCTACCCAGCGCCTCATTGCGCTGCTGTTCTCTATTGAGTGCTTCGTTGCGCTGTTGTGTGCGTAGCGCGCTGTCCTGCACACGCTGTGGCCGCTGCCGGTCAACGGCCGGGCTGGTGTCTGCAACAGGGATTGGCTGGATCCGCTGCTCATTTTCCGCCCATTGCTGAACAATACGTCCGTCCGTCGGGCGCTCCTGACGCTGCGGCCGTTCGCTTCGAGCTGCCTCATACTGGCGTGGTTGGCGGTTGCTGTCATACTGACGGCCTTCGCGCTGTGCACTGCGTGGCGCAGCCTCAGCTTCGCGATTTGCCTGACGTAGCTTGCTGTCGGCCGGAATAAAGCGATTATCAGTTTGTGAGCGCTGCTCCTGATTTCGCTCAGCACGCCACTGTTCGCGAGGTCTGTGCTGCGTATCGTCATGGCGGCGTGGCCGGTCCGGGTGGTGCTGATAGTCTGGCCGGTCACGCAATTGACTGTGCCGGTAATGCACGCCACGACGGTGATAATGGTCATGCTGCCAGCGAGGCGCATTGTGGAAGTGCTGCCGTTTTGGATAATAGCGCGGTGGCTTATGATAGTAATGGTGGTGCACTATCACATGATGACGGTGCCAGTCGAAGACGCTGAAATAAAACGCTGGCCTGACGTAAAAGCCACTACTCCAGTAAAAGCTGACCCGGCTGCGGTGACCGACAGGCTCATACCAATACAGTGGTGGATAGGCTGGCCACCACCAGTTACCGTAAACCACCCGGGTATCGTAGTAGGGTACGTAAATCACCTCACGCCGCGCCGGTTCAATCACGATCACTTCGCGTTCGCGCTCCACCACCACATGCTCCATCTGCTGCAATGAGCCCTGGGCATAGGCGCGTTGCCGTAAGCGCTGAATACTGGCCAGTAACGCTGGCTCATCGGCTAAAAAGATTTCTCCCAGCCGCTGCGTCCATTGCAGATCATCATTCAGGCGTTGCACTAACTGTGGGAAGGCAACCAGAGCCTGCACACTGGGGTCCCAGTCCTGGCCCTGCACGGCTTCTAGCGCGTCTTCGCCGCTGAGATCCGGATTGCGCTCTAACCAGCGCGCCGCCTGCACAATTTCCAGCGGATAGGTCGAGGCGATCAAGACGTGGGTTAGTACTGAATCCGGATACAGTGCAATCGGGGCCAGCATCTGGTCCAGCTCGGCCTCGCTGTTACTGGTGCGGCTTTGTGCCTGACTGGCGCAGGCACTGAGCAATAAAATTGCCAGGGCTAATAGTAGCTGTGGCAGGGTTCGTTGTATCGTCATATCAAGCTCCTAACCACGGGCGATAGATTGCGCCGGCAGAGGGATGGACATTAAGTATACAACTTATAGTGGGCCGCGGCTGAATCGCGGCTGAACTTTACCGCTTCTTTACACTAAGCCACAAGAAACGGCGGATTAGCTTAGATAACGGGCGCGTTTTTGCGCTTTTAGCTGCGTCAGGTCTACCAGTACCAGGCCATCAATGCAGTCAGCGAAATCCGGATCCGTGCCAAAGGCCAGAAATTTCACACCGCCTGGCTCGCACAGCTCACTGTATTGTTTGTATAAGGTGGGAATACTTACCCCCATATTCGCTAGCAGGTGTTTTAGCTGCACAAAGTCTGCCGCATAGTCCTGACCGCTGAAGTGCTGCTGCAGCTGTTGCAGAATAGCGTGCGGCAGCTGATAGGGCTGATTTGATACCGCTGTTCGCTGTTCATCCTGAAAATATAAAGAGTAGAAATAGACCATCAGATCCCGGGCTGCTTGCGGGTAGCTGTTCGACAGACTAACGCCGCCAAACAGATAGCGTAGTTCCGGATACTGCTTAAGGTAAGCACCAATGCCATACCACAGATAATCCAGGCTGCGCTTGCCCCAGTAGCGCGGTTGCACAAAGCTGCGTCCCAGCTCCAGCCCCTGCGCCAGATAGGGTTGCATCTGGGCGCTAAATTGAAATAGCGAGGCGGTATATAAGCCAGCTAAGCCGTGATCAGCGATCACCCGGGCCGTATTGGCAAAACGGTAGGCGCCGACAATCTCCAAATCATCGCTATCCCACAGGATCAGATGTTCATAGTGGCTGTCGAAACGGTCAATATCACGGCGCTGGCCACAGCCTTCACCGACAGCCCGAAACGCCAGCTCGCGCAGGCGGCCGATTTCACGCATTACCGGCGAACTTTGCTGATGATGATAGAGGTAGATTTTTTTGCCATCGCCGGTTTCGCCCAGCAACTGGCAACTTTCTACGGCCTTTTTCAGTACAGCCCGCTCTTCCGG
This sequence comes from Alishewanella sp., assembly GCA_036759505.1. Lineage (GTDB taxonomy): Bacteria > Pseudomonadota > Gammaproteobacteria > Enterobacterales > Alteromonadaceae > Alishewanella. The sequence goes on from DAIOUM010000055.1 coordinate 7,483, forward strand.
ATGCGCTATCGCACTCTGGGTTTTAAACAGCGGGGCTTTATCTTTTGCCAGCCGGTACAGGTGCTTTTTAAACAGTTTAACTTTATCTACCAGCTCCAGCTGTAGGTGGTTAAAGCTGTCAAACGGAATGCTTTCACCAATGCGCAGCGTGATCGATTTGCGCTGTTGCTTAAACATTTCCTTTACCAACAATAAGGTGGCCAGCGGTTTATATAGCATCGAGGCACTGTAAAACAGCGCCGAATTGCGCCCACCAATATAGATCGGCAGGATTGGTGCCTTACTTTGACTGGCAAAGCGCAAAAAGCCGCTATGCCACTTGCCGTCCCGGATCCCATTGGGTTTTAAGCGTGACACCTCACCGGCCGGAAACAGGATCAGCGCGCCTTCTGCCGCCAGATGGGCGGCAATGGCGTCTAAGCGGCGCCGCTCGGTGCCGCCTGTCATATTATTTACCGGTAACAAGAGGGGGTGCAGCGGTGGTAACGCCATCAGCAGCTGATTGGCCAGTACCTTAACGTCTGGCCGGATCTCGCTGACCAGTTTTAGCAGGGCCAGCCCGTCCAGCGAGCCGATCGGATGATTGGCGATAATCACCACCCGCCCGGTCGCCGGGATCCGCTCCAGCTCGTTATCGCGCACGGCATAGCTGAAGTTAAAATAATCCAGCACCTGCTCGACAAACTCCAGTCCTTGCAGGTGTGGGTAGCGCTTGGCAAAATTCTGAAAATCCTGCTCATGTAACAGGTAGCTGAGGAATCCTTTAACCGGCCGGTAAAACCAGCTCTGGCGGTCAACCTGGGGCAGTTGTTGTTCGATCATTTGTTCGACATTCAGCATTGCTCTGTCCTCACGCCTGTTACCTAGGGTCACAGTGCTGAGCCTAATGCTTTTGTATGACGCCAAGTTGGCAGTTTTATGGCAGTTTGACGACAGCCGAAGTGCGGTTTTTTATGCTAAGGTTGGCACCTTGGCGAAGATATGGAGTGAGCTGTGACTATTGCCCTGATTATCCCTGATCGAAAACTGGATGACTTACAACAACGGCTCAGTGCCGCCCTGCCGGGGGTAACGATTGAGATCTGGCCTGAGTTGAACGATCCTGCTGCTGTCACCTTTGCTGTGGTATGGAAGCACCCGGCAGGCTGTTTACAGCAGTTACCGAATTTAAAAGCGCTGCAAAGTTATGGTGCCGGTGTGGATAGTATTCTTGCCGATCCCGAGCTGCCCGCGGTACCGCTGGCGCGGGTTGTCGATCCGGCGTTAACTGAGTCTATGCTGCGTTATCTGGCCGGTATTGAAAGCTATTACCGTTTGCGCCTGGATCAGTTTCATCGCCAGCAACAACAGGCGCAGTGGAAACCGAAAAGCCCACGTCAGTTGCGCAAACTTTGTGTGCTGGGGTTAGGTGAACTGGGCGCGGCGGCCGCACAATTTTTTCAAATGCTGGGCTATCAGGTGACAGGCTGGGCTCGCCGTCCGCAGCAGCTTAGCGGTGTAACTTGCTATGCCGGAATTGATGGCTTAGCGGCAGCTCTTAATGATGCCGATTTGGTGATCTGTTTATTACCACTGACCAGTGCCACCGAGGATCTGTTAAATCAGCAGCTGTTTGCCCTGATGAAGCCTGGAGTGATTTTGGTCAATGTCGCGCGTGGCGCGCTGCTGGTGGAGGCCGATTTATTGGCCGCGCTGGATAGTGGGCAGGTTCAGGCGGCTTGTCTTGATGTGTTCCGGCAAGAGCCTCTCGCAGCAACGCATCCGTTTTGGTCGCATCCGTCGATTTTGGTCACGCCGCATATCTCAGCGGTAACCCGGGTGGATACAGTGGTGGCGCAGATCGCAGAGAATTACCGGCGTAGTGAAGCCGGCTTAGCATTGTTAAATCAAATCGACCGGCAACAGGGTTATTAACTGGTTAAAATTACAGCGTTGCCAAGGGGTTATTAACGGATTACACTCTTTTGGTCGCAGTAAGCTGTCTGCCGGTCGCAACCAAGGCTGTTGCCGTGACAGAATAATAAGAATAAATGTTGAGGTTAGGTTATGAGTAAAGCGTCCAGTCGTGGTTTTGGCTTTACCACTCTGGCTATTGCCGTTATTTTAATGGCGTTGTCAGCCTTTCTCACCCGGGCAGAAGCCTTTTGCTGGGTGATTTAAAAATTAAGGGCCTTTTGGGCCCTTAATTTTTTATCTGTCTGCCGCGGTGCGGTAGCCGTTTTGTACTATTTCTTGCTGTGCCGCTCCCGGTTTTCGCGTTTTTGTTCGGCATTTTTCTGCAGCAGGACATAGGTGGCACTGTAGCCGCCATGTTGACGCTGCGCGGTATGCGCCGCCAGAACGACGCTAAAAGCCGGTAACCATTTAAAAACATAGCTGCGTAAAATGGCTGGATGCGGCTTGCTGTTGCGGCCCATACCATGCTGGATCAACAAGGTGCGCACACCGCGTTGATGGCAGTCGGTAATAAATTGCTGTAGCGCACCGCGGGCTTCGATCAGTGTTTTGCCCAGCAGGTTCAGGGTGGCATCCAGTTGATACTTGCCCAGGCGCAGATTGCGGTATACCCCTTGTTGCACGCCGTCTTTACAATAGGCAAAGACATCATCCGGCTTTACCAGCTCGACATATTCCATGCTTAGGTAATGCGGATCGTACTCCATTTCCTGTTCCGCCGCTTTGCGTCTGGCTTGCTGCGCCAAAGTGGGGCTAAACTCAGTGCTGGCTTGCAGCACAGCATCCTGAGTCAGTGGCTTTACATCGGCCATTTCAGAAAGAAACAGCTCGAATTCATCTTCCTGCATAGCGGTCTCCGTCGATTAGCATGGTCTGGATGCACTACGTTAAAAAGCTAGCGCTGGTCCAGACCTGAAAGATCGGAAAGTATAACGGCAAGCCGCTTTGGAAAAAAGCGGCTTATTCGGCTTGCGGTTTTAAGGCGGCGGGTACGGTGTCGCTGTTGGCGGCCTTTTTGCGTGCTGCAGCAAAGCGCAGTAAATAGTAGGCGTTAATCAGCAATACCAGCAGATTGGAGATCACCCCTTGCGGAATGGCAATATGGCTGTAATAGACAAATAACAGGCTGCAACCTATTAATGTAGCTAATCTCAGCCAGAACACATCTTTGATAAAAAAGGCGCCGATACAGATCGTCAGGCCAACCCAGCTGATAATGTCATAAATTAAGTTTTCCATGTGCAGGCTCCACGATACGGCAGGTTAATTGCGCGCATTATGAGCAGTGTCGAGTTTTTACTCAACTGAGGAATATTATAGATTTCAGATTAGATTTTTTAATAGATGTAACCCTGCTGTCATAAAGGCGACAGCAGGGCCGGGGGGAGGTTACTGGCGTAAATCAACGCTGCTATTGGCGATGGCGCGGGTCATAATCAGCCAGGCTTCCAGGTTTTGCCGCAGTGCCGTCGGATCAATTTTATCCAGGGTATCGTTTGGCGTATGGTGATAATCGAAGTAATCGGTGCCATCCTGCATCAGGCTGGCGACTGGCACGCCCTGAGCTTTTAAAATTGACACATCCGGACCACCCGAGGCGGTGTTCGGGCCCATGGCAATACCCAGCGGTGCCAGTTGTTGCTGGATTTGTCTGGCAAATTGCAGCGCCTGCTCGCCCATACCGGTATCAAAACGCCAAATCCGGCCGGCGCCAAAGTCTGATTCAGAGGCAAAGACATGCTTATGCAGTTGTTGGTGATGACGGGCGGCATAAGCACGTGCGCCAATCAGGCCACCTTCTTCGTTGCCAAACAGCACCACCCGGATGGTGCGCTCCGGCTGTTCCTGTTTTAGCAGGGCGGCCGTCGCCATCACGATGCCCACTCCGGCGCCATCATCCAAAGCCCCGGTGCCTTCGTCCCAGGAATCCAGGTGCGCACTAATTAACACAATTTCATCCGGTCTTTTACTGCCGGTAATTTCTGCAATCACATTATGACTGGTGACGGTGCCTGGCAGCTTGTTGTTCATTTGCAGACTGAGACTGACTTCCGGATTACGGCTGAGCATTTTACTAAGTTGTAAGGCGTCAGGTACTGAGATCGCCGCCGCCGGGATCCGCGCTACGCCCTCTTCATAGCGCATCTGACCGGTGTGAGCGAAACGGTTGCTGCTGCTGCCGACCGAGCGGATCAGCAAGGCTTTGGCACCAAGCTTGGCAGCTTCAACAGCCCCACGGGCCCGACCACCGACTACCTGGCCGTAGAAACCTCCACGGATGTCTTTTTCCAGCGCATGATTGATAAAGACGATACGATCTTTAACCTGTGACGGCTCGGCGGCAATCAGCTCATCCAGTGTATTAAACATTACCACCTGCGCCGTGATACCGTCAAAGGGTGTACCAACAGAGCCACCCAAAGCAGTGAGTACCAAGGCCTGGTTAAAGGGAGCGCCAACGCGTAGGCTGGCGTCACCACGCTCCCAATACAACATCTCAAAAGGCTCACGCCAGACTTTATCAAAACCTAACTGTTTAAAATGTTGCTCGGCCCAGATCACAGAGCGGATATCGGCTTCACTGCCAGCCAGACGGGGCCCGACCTCGACGGTTAGGGATTCCACCAGCTTATAGGCTAAATCTTTATCCAGTGGTAGGGGTGTTGCCTGCACATTCAGACTAAAAGCTGCTATTATTGTGCTGAACCAGAGTTTCATATCATACGTGACCTTGGTTGATTAACGTTTTTCGAATTTATCATCTTTAATGGATTAAACCCAGATTTAGCGGCTAACGTAGTAAAAAGCCAGACTAACTGAGTAAGGAGCACCTTCAGGATGCAAGGGCAGACACAGGGAGCCGCACCATCGGGCCTGACGGCGCTGGTGGTAGACGATACGCTGACCAGCCGGCACTATCTGAAACAGATCCTGCAATCACTCGGCGTCACGGTAGTGCATGAGGCTGCAGATGGCGCCAGTGCCGAAGCCTTATTTGTGCAACAGCAACCGCAGCTGGTTTTTTTGGATATTCAGCTGCCAGACATCAACGGTAAAGTACTCTTACAACGATTCCGGCGTATTGATCAGCACTCGCATATTTTTATGGTATCGGCACATTCCAGTGTCGATAACCTTAAGGCGGCAGTAGCAGGTGGAGCCAGAGCTTTTGTCGTGAAGCCGTTTTCGGCAGAACGAATTAGTCATCTGGTGCAACCTTTGCTCTGATTGTTGGTCTGAAGCTGGTCAGGCGTGTCAGGGCTGCAAAGGTTAGCCCTGGGTTCTTTTTCAGGTTCAGTCAGATACGGTAACAATAAATGAATTTAGAAGATATGCTGAAGAACTCAGCACAAGCGGTGAAATTGCTGAAGGCTGTGTCGAATGAACGGCGATTGCTGATTATGTGCCACTTGTTGCAAGGTGAAATGTCAGTTGGTGAGATTAACGAGAAATTGGATCTTAGTCAGTCGGCGTTATCGCAGCACCTGGCATTATTACGCCGGCATAAGCTGGTAAAAACCCGTAAGGAAGCACAAACGGTGTTTTATCGGCTGAACAGTGCCGAAGCTGAAGCGCTGATTGCATTGTTACATAAATTGTATTGTTCAGAATAAAGGTTGCTGCGGCAGCCTTTTTTTTGGCTGCGATAGCTGTGATATATACAGTGGCGCCGGGTAACCAAAACAAAAAAGCCAGCAGAAGCTGGCTTTTTTGTCGAACTCTGACAGTTAAGCGGCTTTTAACGCTTTAACATGTGCATTTAAGCGAGCTTTATGACGAGCTGCTTTGTTCTTATGGATCAGACCCTTGGCCGCCATGCGGTCAATTACCGGAACCATTTTGTTGAATGCTTCCTGAGAAGCAACTGCGTCAGCAGTTAACACCGCTGCGTAGGTTTTCTTGATGAAAGTACGCATCATAGAACGTTGACTGGCGTTTTGCTGACGACGTTTTTCTGATTGAATTGCGCGCTTCTTAGCAGACTTAATGTTAGCCAAGGTAACACTCCTAAAAACTAAACCGGACTCTTTAAAGGCCGCATAATATGCCTATTTACTGTGCCATTGTCAAATGCTTTCCACGAAAAGGCCAGCAATTTAATTGGGATTACCGCTGGTAATTAGCGCCCCGAACAGGTGAAAATAGCGACGCATTATACACAGGAGTTGCAGGTGTCAGGAAAATTATTAAAGTCAGGGCTGATTGTGAGCTTTATGACCCTGATTTCACGGGTGTTGGGGCTGGTCCGCGATGTGGTCGTTGCCAATTTTGTCGGCGCCGGTGCGGCGGCCGACGTATTCTTTTTTGCCAACCGCATTCCAAATTTCTTACGCCGCTTATTTGCCGAAGGGGCCTTTTCGCAGGCTTTTGTGCCGGTATTAAGTGAGGTGAAAGCGCAGCATGGCGATGATGCGGTGCGCGAACTGGTGGCGAAAGTCACCGGTACACTCGGCGTGATTGTCACGCTGGTAACCTTATTTGGTGTCATTGCCTCACCGCTATTAGCTCTGCTGTTTGGTATGGGCTGGTTTATCGAATGGCTTAACGATGGCCCGGATGCACAGAAGTTTGAGCTGGCCTCGTTAATGCTGAAAATCACTTTTCCGTACCTGTGGTTTATCACGCTGGTTGCCTTGTCGGGCGCCATTTTAAATACCTATAACCGCTTTGCGGTGGCGGCCTTTACGCCGGTATTTTTAAATATTGCCATTATCGGCAGTGCGCTCTACCTGGCACCGACGCTGGATGAGCCTGCGTTAGCGCTTGCCTGGGGTGTTTTTATCGGTGGCGTGGTGCAGCTGTTGTTTCAACTGCCGTTTCTGGCCAAAGCCGGTTTGCTGGTGATGCCAAAATGGGGTTGGCGCGATCCGGGCGTGACGAAAATCCGCACCTTGATGTTGCCGGCGCTATTCGGGGTATCTGTCAGTCAGATCAACCTGCTGTTGGATACTGTGATCGCCTCGTTTTTATTAACCGGTGCGGTGAGCTGGCTGTATTACTCAGATCGCTTAATTGAATTTCCATTGGGTTTATTCGGTATTGCGATTGCCACTGTTATTCTACCGAACTTGTCACGCCATCATGCTACTGCCAATGCGGAGCGTTTTTCGCATACGCTGGATTGGGCGATCCGTTTTGTGGTGATGTTTGGCTTACCGGCGATGCTGGCGCTGATGGTACTGGGCCAGCCCATTATCAGTGTGCTCTTTATGCGCGGCGAATTTACCCAGCAGGATGTGCTGATGGTGTCTTACAGTCTGGTGGCCTATAGCTGTGGTTTGCTCAGCTATATGCTGATTAAGGTATTGGCGCCCGGCTATTATGCGCGGCAGGATATTAAAACCCCGGTAAAAATCGGCATTATTGCTATGGTCGCTAACATGGTGTTTAACCTGATGTTGGCACCGTTTTTAAGTTATGTTGGCCTGGCGCTGGCGACTGCGATGTCGGCCAGTTTAAATGCGTTTTTACTGTATCGGGGTTTAAAGCTGGCCGGAATTTATCAGCTAAGCCGGCAGAACTGTTGGTTCTTAGCCAAATTTACGCTTGCTGCGCTGTTAATGGCGGCAACCTTGTGGTGGCTGAGTCCGGCCCTGAATGACTGGATTGCCCGGCCACTGACAGCACAAATTCTGTTGTTAAGCAGCCTTTGTGTCGGCGCGGTGCTGCTGTACTTCGCCTTGCTGTTGCTTTTAGGGGTACGTTTGGCTGATTTTAAAGCGAAATCTGTTGCTGAAAGCCGTCACTAATCCGGTTATAATCCGGCGTTTACAGGCACCAGAGGCATTATTGCAGGCATGGAGTTAATTCGCGGTATCCATAATATTCTGCCGCAGCATCAAGGCTGTGTACTGACTGTTGGCAATTTTGATGGTGTGCATCTGGGGCATCAGGCGGTGCTGGCAAAGGTGCAGCAGTTAGCGCAGTCACTTAAGCTGCCATCCTGCGTGATGGTATTTGAGCCGCAGCCGCTGGAGCTGTTTGCTGGTAATGCCGCACCAGCGCGCTTAAGCCGCTTTCGCGAGAAATATCAGGCGCTGGCCGCGGTCGGGATTGACCGCATGCTGTGTGTGAATTTTAACCGCAGCTTTGCCGCTCAGGATCCGCAGCAGTTTATCAAAACTCTGTTGCTGGATAAGCTGGGCGTGCGGCATCTGATCGTAGGCGATGATTTTCACTTTGGCAAAAATCGCAGTGGTAATTATGCGTTACTGGCCCAGGCCGCGGCGCAATATGGCTTTGGTTTAAACAGTACTTCCAGTTTAAAACTGGGCGAGCAGCGGGTCAGCAGCACCTTAATTCGTGAAGCGCTACAGCACGACCAACTGGACAGAGCCGCCGCCATGCTGGGGCGGCCTTTTACGCTAAGCGGCCGGGTGCGCCATGGTCGTAAGCTGGGGCGGGATCTGGGTTTCCCGACGGCCAATGTCTGGCTTTACCGGCGTAAGCTGCCGGTGTCAGGTGTGTATGCTGTTACGGCTCATACTTGTTATGGTGTTTTTAACGGTGTCGCCAATATTGGCAACCGACCGACAGTGCAGGGCAGTCGTGAGCAGCTAGAAGCCCATTTATTTGATTTTAATCAGGATTTATATGGCAGCCAGATCCGGGTAGAGCTACGGCATAAACTTCGAGCCGAACAACGTTTTGCCAGTCTGGATGCGTTGCAACAACAAATTGCCGCCGATGTTGCGGCAGCACAACAGTATTTTAGTGAGGCCGCGTCCGCGCAGGCCCCGACAACCTAACGGAACCGAAACGGATGAGCGATTACAAGCATACCCTTAATTTACCGGAAACGGCCTTTGCCATGCGCGGTAATCTGGCGCAGCGGGAACCGCAAATGCTGGCCAAGTGGACGCAAGATGATCTCTATGGTCAGATCCGCAATGCGAAAAAAGGCAAGAAAACCTTTATCCTGCACGATGGCCCGCCCTATGCCAATGGCAATATCCATATCGGTCATGCCGTTAACAAAATTCTGAAAGATATTATTGTTAAAGCCAAAACCTTGTCTGATTTTGATGCGCCCTATGTCCCGGGCTGGGATTGCCATGGCTTGCCGATTGAGCTGGTGGTAGAGAAAAAATACGGCAAGCCGGGTACCAAGCTGACACCGGCGGAGTTTCGTGACAAATGCCGCGAGTATGCGTTAACGCAAATTGATGCCCAGCGTAAGGATTTTATCCGTTTGGGCGTGTTGGGTGACTGGCATAACCCCTACCGCACCATGGATTATGCGACCGAAGCCAATATTATCCGCAGTCTGGGTAAAATTATCGGTAATGGCCACTTACAACAGGGCTTTAAGCCAGTGCACTGGTGTACCGACTGTGGTTCGGCTTTGGCCGAAGCTGAAGTGGAATATCAGGACAAGGTGTCACCCGCGATTGATGTGCGCTTTAAAGTGCTGGATGACAGCGTTGCTGATAAGTTTGATCATCCGGCCGGTCATGCCGGTCAGGGCCCGATTTCGGTGGTGATCTGGACCACCAC
>DAIOUM010000056.1:0-2200 GCA_036759505.1 Alishewanella sp.
CTGGTACGCCGCGGTTTAAAGCCGCTAAAACAACTGCAACAGCAACTCAGCCATACCAAACCGGAGCAGCTGCAACCTATCGTTAGCCCGATGCCGGCTGAACTGACTCAGGTTGTCGCTGCTATTAACCAGCTGCTGGCGGCGATTGAGCAACATATGCAACACGAAAAACGCTTTATTGCTGATGCCTCGCATGAGCTACGCACGCCACTGAGTATTATCAGTTTGCATGCCCAAAATCTGGCACAAACAGCACTTAATGCGGAACAGGATGCGGCGGTAACCGCAATTAAACAAGGCAGTGAACGGATGAGCCATCTGACCAATCAACTGTTGGCGCTGGCGCGGTTAGAACACCCGAAACTGGCGTTGCGGCCGCAACCACTCGCAGATTTATTGGAAACCAGCCTGCACCAGGTCGCTCCAGCGCTGCTGCAAAAAGTTATCTGGCAACTAGACGATCTTGCTGCTTGCCGGGCTGCGGGTTATCAAGTGCAGGTAGACACGACACTATTGCAGGTAGCACTGCGTAACTTGTTTGAAAATGCCGCCAAGTATGCGCCAGCAGATACAGAGGTAGTACTGCGCATTGAGCCGGGTTTAAATAATAAGATTGTACTGACAATACAGAATCAATGCTTAGTCGCAGTGGATAATGATGTCCTGGGACAACGCTTTTACCGCGCTCCCGGGCATCAGGATCTGACAGGCTCAGGTTTGGGTCTGTCAATCGTAAAACGCATTACGGAGCTACATCATCTGGGGTTTAACTGCGCCTTTTCAGGGCATACGTTTAGGGCACAGATCATTATCACGCTTGCCAACAACCAGAGTTAAATATCATTTAACGATATCGTTTTCCCGCGACATCTGGCTGCGCGCCATCCTGCTTTAAAAATTAAATTTTTTATGCATCATTGTTATTTTAAAGAAACAATGCTTTATTCTTCTGGTATCTAAAACGTATCATCAGGGAGTTGAAAATGGGTTTTAGTAAGAAAATAAAGATCATTAGCCTTAGTATCGTCCTGTTACCCCTACTCGTTGCCACTACCGTGATTACCCTGCTGGGTCGCACTGAACTGTTTCGCGAAGCCGAATCGCGTTTAGTCGCAGTGCGGGAAATTAAAGAGCAAAATATCGCTGCCATGCTGCATGATTTTCGTGCCGGATTAGAAGTTGCGGCCAGTGCAGTGGCCGAGTTACCGCAGTTGGAGCAAACTGAGAGTCTAACGCCATTTTTTAGCGCTATTAATCAGCAGCTTGGATTTTATGATCTATTTGTCATAAACAGTGCTGGTGACATTATTTACACTGTGGCGCGAGAGTCCGATCTGCACACCAATCTGCAACATGGGCCCTACCGCGATTCTGGTCTTGGCCGGTTGTTTCAGCAACTGCGGGCTCGGGATAATCAGGTGCTGATGGAAGATTTCTCGCCCTATGCCCCCTCGAATAATGAAGCCGCTGCCTTTCTCGGCAAAGCCATTACGCTTAATCAGGAGCGGGTTTATGTTGCCGCTCAGCTGTCTATTGATAAGATCAATAGTGTGATGCAAATCCGCGCCGGTATGGGTGACAGTGGCGAAACCTATCTGGTTGGCAGCGATTTCAGAATGCGCTCAGATTCCTATCTCGATCCGCAACAACGCAATATTCAGGCCTCATTTCGTGGTACCGTCGCCGCAAACGGCGTGGATACTAAGGCAGTGCGAGAGGCGCTAGCCGGGCAGAATGGCGTTATACAAGTTATCGATTACAACAACAATGCCGTGTTATCGGCCTTTGCCCCGTTGAATGTGTTCGGTGTACGCTGGGCGCTGTTGGCGGAAATTGACGTTGCCGAAATCGCAGCACCAGCCCGCCGCATGCTATTTACCGGCATTGGTATTAGCCTGGCCGCTTTACTGCTGGCGATTCTGGCCGCCGAGCTGGTGTGTCGTTTAGTGATCAGACCGCTTGGCGGTGAGCCGGAGCAAATGTGCCAGCTTACCAGTGTCATCGCGTCCGGTGACTTTACCACTGAGTTAATGGTACCCGAACAACCCGGCCATGTGATGGGTTGGCTGGCAAAAATGCAACATACGCTTAAAGGTTTGATTTCGCAGCTGCTGGGTATCAGCCGGGAGCTGGAAAATACTGCAACCCAAAATTCAGCAGCCATTACCCAGGCGGATGGCAGTATCCAACTGCAGGCCCG
>DAIOUM010000056.1:2300-16759 GCA_036759505.1 Alishewanella sp.
TAGCATCTCCAGACTTAGCGCCGCCGCCGAGGAAAACAGTACCGCCATTTCCCAGGTCGCCAGCAGCACCCGCCAATTACTTGGTATGGCACAGAGTTTGGGGCAGTCGGCAGGACAATTTAGGGTCTAGTGAGGGTGTGGCAAAGCATTACTGATTAAAGCCTGCAGCAACGCAGGCTTTAACATCTTGCCCCGGATTAACAATCTTACCGAGGCTACTGCCCCTGCCCCAGTGCGAAACCGCGCTCACCGTTAAAACTATACAGGTTCTCGGTTTTCATCACATCCAGCCCGGCCTGGGTTAATGTTTGCAGCAGTTGCACAATATCCTGCTGTTTAACCTCCTGTGGCAGTTGCGTAAGTTGTGTCGATTGGGCTGGCATAAAACGGCAGCGCCAGTGGTCGGTACAGAAGGTTTCCGGGAAACCTTCCGGCCATACCTTAACGCCACGGTTAGTGATCATCTGTAGATGCAAGATACCTTTACTCAGCGCCAGCAAGCGACTGGCCAGCTGCTCCGGTGTAAAGTTACGTTCATGCAAAAAGATATCGACACCCAATAGTACCTTATGCGCTGGTGTCGCCCGCTTATACAGGCTCTTTACTGCCGACTGACGCGGTTGACTCTGATACTGCACCGGCGTAAAGCGCTGCGGTAAGCGCCCCAGCCTTGCAATGACGGCCTCTGCAAAGCCTGCTGTACTGACCACTTGCTGGCTTTGCTCACCATGCAGATCGGCGGTATGGATCCCCTCTTCCAGGGTTGCCAGCCAGGCATTATGCACGCGCGCTGCCACCTCGGCCTGACCGATATGCACCAGCATCATTACCGCTGCCAGTAATAAGCCACTGGGGTTTGCCACGCCCTGCCCGGCGATATCCGGCGCACTACCATGAATAGCTTCAAACATGGCAATTTGTTCACCGATATTGGCGCTGGGAGCCAGGCCGACACTGCCGGTCATCTCGGCTGCGATATCACTTAAAATATCGCCATATAAATTGGGCGTAACGATCACATCAAAACGTTGCGGCTGGGTCGCCAACCGTGCTGCGCCGATATCAATAATATAGCGTTCGGTCGCAATATCAGGATACTCTGCAGCTATCTCCTGAAACACCTTATAAAACAGGCCATCTGTCATCTTCATAATATTATCTTTGACCATGCAGGTGACCTTTTTCCGGCCATGGCTGCGGGCATAGTCAAAGGCGTAGCGCACAATCTTTTCACAGCCCGGGCGGCTAATCAGCTTCAGGCACTGAAAAACTTCATCAGATTGACGATGCTCGATACCCGCGTACAGATCTTCTTCATTCTCCCGCACTATTACGATATCTAATTTAGGATGCAGGGTCGCGACAAAGGGGGCGTAACTGACACAGGGCCTAACATTAGCGTACAAGCCCAGGGTTTTACGAATAGTCACATTCAGGCTTTTATAGCCATCGCCGGCTGGCGTTGTCACAGGCCCTTTTAGAAAGACTTTGGTGCGGCGCAACGATTCCCAGGCATCTGGCGCGATTCCTGAACTGTGACCAGATAGATAAAGCTTCTCACCAATATCAATATATTCAGGGGTAATTCTGGCGCCGGCAGCGACCAGAATATCCAGCGTGGCCCGGGTGATTTCAGGCCCTATGCCATCGCCCAGCGCGACGGTTACCGCTACCTTTTCGCTCTGCTCTGTTGCTTCTGAGTTTAGCTGTTGCTTGGCTTGCATTTTAACGACTCCGACTGTGGTTGCTATGCCGGCACTGTAGAGCAGTTTAGTCATTAATAAAAATATTTAGTTTTAATCTCATTCATAGCTTATAATCTATAGGTTACCAAAACGGAGCAAACTTACCGATGCCAGCCAGTACCCTCGCCCGTTTTCAACGTATTACCCCGCAACAACTGCGCGCCTTTGAAGCCAGTGCCCGCTTGTTATCGGTAACCCAGGCTGCGCGTGAGCTCTTTGTCAGCCAGCCTACGGTGTCAGTGCAACTGAAAGAGCTGGCAGAAACCCTGGGCGAGTCCCTATTTGAGCAAAGTGGCCGTCAGATCCGCTTAACACAGGCCGGCGAATTGCTGTATCAAACGGTACGCGAGCTGGCTGGCTGCTGGCAGCGGCTGGAATCCGAGCTGGCTGCGATCCGCGGTCTGGTGCGCGGTAAACTGAAGATTGCAGCAGTCACCACCGCCGAATACTTTGTCCCGGATCTGTTGGGGCCTTTTACTAAAGCCCATCCGGGGATCGAAATTGAATTGAGCGTCGAAAACCGCGATCGTATTGTACAGCGGCTGAGTCAAGGGCTGGACGATCTGACGGTAATGATGCTACCACCAGCAGAGCTGGATTTGGGCAGCCAGGCTTTTCAAACCAACAACTTGATTGTCATAGCCCCGGCGAACCATCCGCAAAGTGGTAAAAAGTTAAGCCTGAGCGAGCTTGGTGCCGAGCGCTGGTTAATGCGGGAAGCCGGCAGTGGTACCCGTAAAGTCACGGAGCAATTTTTTGCCGAGCAACAGTTTCAGCCGAATATTGTGATGAGTCTGGGCAGTAACGAGGCCATTAAGCATGCGGTAGCGGCTGGACTCGGCATTGCAGTGCTGTCCGATCTGGCGGTCAATCAACCGGCCTGGTCAAGCACTACAAACGGACTAACGATTCTGGATGTCGCCGGCTTTCCAATCGTCCGGCAATGGTATGTAGTCTGGCGTCGTGACACCCCACAAAGCGCGACGGCCAAGGGTTTTATTAACTACCTGCAACATCAGGCTTTCGGTTAGCGCTGGCGAAAAGTTCAGCGCCGTGCTAGAGTGCGCCCGATCCGGTTCCGGCTCAATTCAACCCCAATCCTAACACCATTCAGGTACCCAAAAACTATGTTCACTTATGTCGTAAACAAGTGCGCTGCCGTGCGCCTAAGCTTGTTGTTAATAGCGGCGTTATTATTAAGCGCCTGCGTCGCGCCAGCCTTGTTATTGTCACCACAGGGCCAGCTGATGTGGGCCATTATGAAGCCAATGGTTGGCCTCGATCCCAAGGAAGTGAATTTATTTGAGCAACCGCTGATTAAAAAGCGGCTGGAACCCTTACTGGGCGAGCATTACCAAACGGCAGTATCTTTGCTGAACACGGCAGATGAGATCAAACAGCAAGGGCCGCTGTTTTATGTTGCGTCCAACTATACGCCGCTACCGCAGCTGGCTGAGAAAGCGGGCTTTGTCTGGAATGCCGAAACCAACCAGATGGCGGTATTAATCAGTAAAGGCGGTGTTACAGAGATTTTCGCCGAAGCGGTAGAGAAAAAGGCGAAGGCCGTGCTGCCAGTGTGGCCGGATGAGCTGGTAGATTACGCCAAAATGGCCAGCAATCCAGAACAGTTACTGCAACAGCAACTGGAACAGCAAAAACAACAATTACTTGAACAGCCGCAACAGCAGCTACAGCAAGCTATTGATGCACAAAAACAGCAGCTAATTGATGCGCCTAAACAACAACTTGAGCAGGCGATAGATGCGCAAAAACAGCAGTTAATCGACGCCCCCAAGCAACAGCTGCAGCAGGCTATTGATGCGCAAAAACAGCAGCTAATTGATGCGCCCAAGCAACAGTTGCAGCAGGCTATTGATGCGCAGCAAAAGCAGTTAATCGACGCCCCCAAGCAACAGCTGCAGCAGGCTATCGAAGCACAGCAGCAACCGTTAAGCGAGCAGCCTGAGACGCAGCTGAAAAAGCTGGCAGCACCAGTACCAAAACAGGATTAAAGGGCTTTTTGCATAAAAACGCTAAGCGGGTCCGGTTGATAATCGGCAAAGGGCCCGCACTGCAGATAGCCATGCTGCTGATACAGCTGCCGCGCTGGCGCAAAATAAGGTTCGGCGCCGGTTTCCAGGTACAAGGCTGTTACGCCTTCGGCTTTGGCAAACTGCTCTAAGTGCGCCAGTAGCGCCTTCGCCACCCCTTTACCGCGGGCAATACGAGCAGTACGCATCGACTTAATTTCTGCCATAGCGGCAGCATGGCGCTTCAGCGCGATACACCCCAGCAACTGCCCGTCCTGCCAGGCACTCCAGAACACAATATCCGGCGCTTTTAACCGTTCCAGATCCAGAGCATGCACGCTTTCCGGTGGCGAGGTCGCATACATATCGGCCAGATGCTCATTAAGCAGATCCTGAATCGCCTGGCTGGTAAGGGGATCGCGGATAATGGTCAGCATAGTTATGTTTTCCCTATATTGAATAATATTCTTACCTGTAAGCCACAAAAAACCACAGCACGTACCTGTTTTCAGGCTTAGTATTTGCGATCAGTTGTGCCATAGTAGAACGAAAGTAGTAGTGGACACAGTGTTATGGATCCGGATTTTCTTGCACTCAGACGAGTGCTGTTAGTAGATGATTGTGCACCGGTTCGGGCCAGTATCAAAGGCATGTTACAGCAAATTGGCTTTAAATTAATTTATCAGGCGAAAGATGCCGTTGAGGCCATTAGCATTTGCGAGCAACATGCGCTGGATTTTATCCTGTGCGATTTTAATTTGGGTGATTGTCAGGACGGTTACCAACTATTTGAAACCTTAAAAAGCCGCCAATTGTTGCACAGCATGTGCTGCTTCGTAATTATCAGCGATGAAAGCCAACGCCAAATCGTGCATGGGGTTATCGAACTGCAACCGGACGACTACATTCTCAAGCCTTTTACCTTTCCTGTACTAAAAGAGCGTATGGTCAAGGTAATGAAGGAAAAAATGGCGCTACGCAAAATATTTCAGGCATCGCAGGGCGGCGACCTTGCCGAAGCCTGCCGCCAGGCCGATGTCATTATCCGCCAGCAAAACGAAGTTCAGTTACAAGCAGAGCGGTTAAAAGGCGAGCTCTTGTTGCAGGCTGGTAATTATCAGCAGGCTGAAACTTATTACCAGCAGCTGGTTAACCAGCGCAAGCCCGTCTGGAGCAAATTAGGGTTAGCCATTAGCATTCTGCAACAACAGCGTTTTGATGAAGCAGAGCAACTACTGACCGAGCTAACCGAACACGACGAAACGGCAGTCGAATCGCGTGACTACCTGGCGCATTTGTACTTTCGGCGCGGTAATCTGAAGCGCGCCTTTGAAATTCTGCAGTATGTCACCCAGCTCTCACCGAAAAATATTCCCCGCCAGAAAACCATGGCTAATCTCGCACTGCTTTGCCATGACTTCGCCGCCGCGGCCCGCATCTTTCACAAAATCGTCGGTCTGGCCCGCCACTCAATGCATGATTCAGCGCAAAATTACCTGAATCATGCCCGCTGTATTATTGATAACGCCAATCAGCAAGCACCGATTGACCGGGCCAATGCATTGGGACATGTCGGGAAATTACTGGATAGTCTGGTAAAACGCTTTAGTCCGGAACTGATCGCCTTTGATCTACAGATTTTGCAGGTCAGGTTGCTTTGCGCTAAAGGTAAACTTGCAGAGGCAAAACAATTATTAGCTAAGTATCAAAAACTTACGGAGCAGGAGTATCATCCCGAAACCTGTTTGGATGCGGCCAAAGCCTATTTTGAAACGGGCGATATTTTTGGCTGCTATTTTTACGTTACGCAACTTAGAAAACAGTTAAATAAAGCCAATTTTTTAACTGACAGCCAACGTTTATTGCTTGATACCGAACAACGCCGTTACGAAGCTCTCTATCAGCAGCTTAAACAACTGATTCAGCAAGCTACTGATGCGTACCAACAGCAGGAGTATGGCAAGGCAGTGTTGATATTCAGCCGTGCCAGCAAGGAGATGCCCACCAACCCTGCGCTGGCGCTAAGTCTGTTACAAGCAATGACCAAATGTACCGGCGTCAGTGCTGATACCCTGCCGGTAGCCCGCAACGCGCTATCCCTGTTGCAAAGTGCGCCCCTTGAGCAACGGATGCAAGAGCGCTTTAAACAGTATCAGCAGATACTGAGCAAACAGTATTCGCAATTACAAAATACGCAGCGGGGATAACCCCGCTGTTTTTTGCTAGGAGGCCTGACGTAACTGCTGTGCGGCCGAAACCATATTTTTCAGGGCCGGTAATACCTCACTCCACTGCCGGGTTTTCAAACCACAATCCGGATTGACCCACAGCCGCTGCGCCGGGATCTGCTGCGCCGCCTTTTGCATCAGCTTAACCATCTGCGCTGTGGTGGGGGTATTGGGCGAGTGAATATCATAAACACCGGGTCCGATTTGATTCGGATAGGCAAAGTGCTCAAAGGCGCGCAGTAACTCCATATCAGAACGTGACGTTTCTATTGTAATCACATCGGCATCCAGTGCCGCGATCTCAGCGATAATGTCGTTAAACTCGGAGTAACACATATGGGTATGGATTTGCGTACTGTCGGCCACACCGTTGGCACAGAGTTTAAAGGCAAACACCGCCCAGTCCAGATACTGTTGCCACTCGCTTTGCCGCAGTGGCAACCCCTCTCGCAGTGCGGCTTCATCAATCTGGATGATCCCGACACCAGCGGCTTCCAGATCCTGAACTTCCTGCCGGATCGCCAGCGCCAACTGCAGACAGGTTTGCTGCCGCGGCTGATCATCGCGCACAAAAGACCAGTTCAACATGGTAACAGGCCCGGTTAACATCCCTTTCATCGGTTTAGTGGTCAACGACTGGGCATATTGGGTCCAGGCCACTGTCATCGCCTGGGGCCGGCTGATATCGCCATAAATAATAGGGGGTTTGACACAGCGCGAACCGTAGGATTGCACCCAGCCATGCTGGCTAAAGGCAAAGCCCGATAACTGCTCACCAAAGTACTCCACCATATCGTTGCGTTCCGCCTCGCCATGCACCAGCACATCCAGCCCAAGTTGTTCCTGCTGCGCCACCGCATGAGCAATTTCCGTTTGCATCTGATCACGATATTGCGCCGCCGAGATAGTGCCTTTTTTCAGCGCCAGCCGCGCCTGACGAATGGCCGTCGTTTGCGGGAAAGAACCAATAGTCGTCGTAGGGTATAGCGGCAGAGCAAAACGTGCGGCTTGCTGTTGCGCCCTTACCAGATAAGGACTTTTCCGCTGTGCCTGCTCTGGCCGGATCTGCTGTAGCGCCTGCTGCACTGCCGGATTATGCACCAGCGCAGACTGACGGCGACTGGTGATCGCCGCCGCATTGTCGATTAACGCTTCTGCCACCAGCAACCGCCCCTGGTTAAGCGCCAGCCCCAGGATCTGCAACTCCTGCAACTTCTGTTTGGCAAAGGCTAACCAGTTTTTCAGCTCTGGCAGCAGTTTCTGCTCGCTGTCCAGATCCACCGGTACATGCAACAAAGAACAGGAAGGCGCCAGCCACAACCGATCACCCAGCAAAGCCGCAATCGGCTCCAGCCAGTCGAGTACGGCTGTCAGATCGGTTTTCCAGATATTACGGCCATCGATCACGCCCAGTGATAACACCTGTTGCGGCGCCAACCCCTGTAACACCTGCTGCACCTCAGCGCGGCCCCGCACTGCATCCAGATGGATGCCGGCAACAGGTAACGCCTGTAATAAGGGTAAATTGGCTCCCAGCCGGCCAAAATAGCTGGCCAGTAGCAGCTTAACCGGCACCTCTGCCAGCAGACTATAGGCGCTAACAAAAGCCAGTTGCCAGGACTCGCTAAGCTCTGTTGCCAGTATCGGCTCATCCAGCTGGATCCATTCTGCCCCGGCTTGCTGCAGTACCTGCAATAGCTGCTGATATACCGGCAGTAGCCGTGGCAGCAGCGTCAGGGGCTCAGACTGATCTTTGGCCTTACATAGCCACAGATAGGTTAAGGGGCCAATCAACACCGGTTTGGCCTGAATGCCCTGCGCCTTCGCTTCGCGAAATTGCTGTAACAGCCGGCTGCTTTGTAACGAAAACTCGGTCTGGGCGGTCACCTCCGGCACGATATAGTGATAGTTGGTATCAAACCACTTGGTCATTTCGCCGGCATGAATACAGCTGCACGCACTGTCCTGTGCCGAGCGGCCGCGCGCCAGCCGGAAATAATTGTCCAGCTCACTGCCGGCTAAGTGCTGCAGCCGGGCCGGGATATTACCAAGCGTAAAACTTAAATCCAGCACCTGATCATACAGCGAAAAATCGCCAACCGGCAGCCAGTCCAGACCTTGTTGCAGTTGCCAGTTTTGCGCTCTTAGCTGTGCTGCGGTCTGCTCCAGTTCACTCTCGCTGCTCTGGCCCTGCCAGTACGCTTCCAGCGCCTTTTTTAATTCCCGTTTGCGGCCAATCCGCGGAAAACCCAGGTTGTGTAATATTGCCATTGTGCCCTTCCTTTTATATCCATCTGGATGGCTAAACATTAACAACTTTATTTAATGAACAAAAATGGTATATTTTCATCAACCAATGAAATTAGATCATAAATATCATGATAGAACGGATCCATCTGGCGATTCTGCGCGAGTTAGCCCGCCAGGGCTCGGTGACAGCCGCCGCCACGGCACTGCATCTGACGCAATCGGCACTGAGCCACAGCATTAAAAAACTGGAACAGCAGGCGGATACCGCGCTGTGGGATAAGGATGGTCGTTCGGTGCGGCTGACTCAGGCCGGCAGCTATCTGCTAAGCCAGGCCGAACGTTTACTGCCACAGTTTGAACGGCTGGAGCAAAAGCTGCAGCAGTTTGCCAACAATGAGGCCGGTACCCTGCATATCGGCATGGAGTGCCATCCCTGCTATCAGTGGTTGCTGCAAGTTGTAAAACCCTTTCTGGCGGCAGCGCCGGGGATGGATATCGATGTGAGGCAACAGTTTCAATTCGGTGGCATGGCAGCGTTGTTTAATCAGGAGATCGATCTGTTAATCACCCCGGATCCGATCCGCAAAGCGGCTATAGAGTTTGAAGCCGTATTCCCTTATGAGTTAGTGCTGGTGGTCAGCAAGCAGCATCCGCTTAGCCAGCAACAGCAGGTGAGCGCAGCGCAGCTTAGCAAGGAGCGGCTGTTAACCTATCCGGTAGAGCTAAGCCGGCTGGATATTTTTCAGCAGTTTTTACTGCCGGCACAATGTCTGCCCAGACAGCATAAAACTCTGGAAGATACTGATATTATTCTGCAAATGGTGGCAGCCGATCGCGGTGTCACCGCCCTGCCCGACTGGCTGGCCCGTCAGTACGCCAGCAGCCTGCCACTGCGTTTGCTCAGATTGGGCGAGCGCGGTATCCAAAAACATATCTATGTCGGCTGTCGCCAGCAAGAGCGGCAAAACACGCCCATTGCTACCTTTATTCAACTGGCGAAAGGCGCTGTTGCGCCCGTTGCAGCCCCAGCGCCAGACCCGCACTAAAGAGTCCGGCTTCGAGCATGGCGCTAAGATGGAGCCAGCCGTTGCCAAGGCCAATGCGGGCAAAACCCTCTGGCAGCAAGATTTTACCCAGCGTTGCCTGAGGAAATTCCGCCGCCAGTTGCGCCAGACTGCCAGCCAGTAAGACGCCGCCGCTTAGGCTAATCAACAGTCCGGCCAGCATACCGGGCAGTAGTGCAAAACCTAAACGGTAAAAGCGTGGTTGCCGTCGCAGCAACAGCAAAGTTGTTGCCACTGCAAGGCCAATCAGCAAACCCTCGGTAGCTCCGGTCAACTGTGCCGGGCTGCGGCCAAAAAACAGGATCAGCATATCTTTGAGTAGCACACTGACAAAGGCACCAACCAACA
Organism: Alishewanella sp.; assembly: GCA_036759505.1. GTDB lineage: Bacteria > Pseudomonadota > Gammaproteobacteria > Enterobacterales > Alteromonadaceae > Alishewanella. The sequence goes on from DAIOUM010000056.1 coordinate 11,966, forward strand.
AACCTGCCAGCGCCCCGGCCAACAAGGTCCAGAGCGGTTGCTGCGACCGCCATAGCTGTGCGGCACTGATAGCGGCGGCAATCGCAGCGCCTGCGACTAACGCAAGCAAGGTCGTAACACTTAACAGCACCAGCAAAAATGACATGGCCTGACTGCCGCTGTTCAGGGCTTGCAGCGCCGCCAGCAAACCATACAGCATGCCACCGGTTAAGCCGGCCACAGCCGCCCCGACCACGCCATAACCGATACTGAACCAGAGGTGTTGTCGCTGCCGCTCACTCTGAGAGTCGTTAGCAGTCGGCCGTGCCGTAGGAGTTAAGCTTGCGCCAGCGCCGGCCGGCGCTTTGCCATCCTCCCGGCTGACCGCCGCAATAAAGCGGTAACCATGTTTGGGAACCGTTTCAATAAAGCGCGGCGCAGCGGCATTGTCGCCCAGTACCCGGCGTAAGGTCCGGATACACTGCGTCAGGGCCTCATCACTTACCACCAGCCCCGGCCAGACTTGCTCAAAAAACTGCTGCTTGCTAACCAGTTCACCGGCATGGTGCAGCAACAGCAGCAACGCATCCAGATAGCGACTGTTTAGCTCCTGCAGCTGCCCGTGATAATAAAGCTGCCGCTGTGCCGGGTTCAGCTGAAAACCTGCAAAAGAATAACACTCTGCCGCCATCGGGCTGACTCACTCCATACTTTCGACTAACGTTATTATGCCTCAGGATCCAACCGCTCCGGGTCAGAATTTCGTAATAATCCCGCCGCCAGTAACCAGAGTAAAGCAAAAGCAGTATTGATTACCGGTGCCGCCCCTAAATCCGCCACTTGAATCACCAGCTCAACACCCAGCTGTAGCGCAGCACTAAGGTATAACACCTTGCTCATACCCCGTGCTCGAAACCTGACCCACAGTGCGCCCAGCGCTGTCACGGCCAACACCACCAGATACAATAAGTTCGCCGGGTTATCTTCACTGCCAATAATGCCGACAGCCAGATTAATCCAGATCAGCAGTAAGGAGGTAAGTGCGACTAAAGCCCAACCGGCGCGCCCGGACAGGTTGTTGCCCGCCCGACAGCCCAGCTCAATTAGCAAGGCGGTGCCAGCAAGCAGTACGCCGGCAACCACGAAGTCGGAGCCGGTCCAGTTCACTTCGCTGCTAAACTGCATGGCTAGCAGCGGCAGTAACAATAATCCCAGCACGCTACTCCATAGTGCCAGACGCCAGGGATTAAACCAGAATAAAGAGGGTTTCTTTAACGTTTGCATCAGATGCTCCTTGATTAATTAGCGCGCCTATCATCAGGCTAAGGCGCGCTAAAAACATGAGCAAAAGATGAGGAAGGGCTGATTTTTTGCGGTATCAGTTACATCAGTCCGCTGCGAGCGATGCAGCGGACACTGGCACCTGGCCGGCCGAGACTAACTGCTGGCGGCTTTGTTCCAGACGTTCGAGTCTTGACAGATATTGCGCACAGGGTACCGTGGAGGCGCGGTTCAATATCTTACCTACCGGGTTATACGCCCAGTGATACCAGGGAGCAACAGCTTGTTGCCCGCCGGCTTCACAGCTTAGCAGCAGTGCCCGCTCATTACTGCTGGCCTGCGCTTGATAAAGCGGTTTAACTAGCGTCACGCCCAAGCGTTGCAACAGCTTTAATTCGCTGCTTTCACTCAACCCTTTCGCAATTAGCTGCTCAGACAGCTGCCACTCGCCGGCCAGGGCCAGCTCCAGACTCAGTTCAGCCGGACTAAAGGGTTGTTGCCAGATCGCAGGTCGCGGACGATCGCCATCAGTCAGAGATTGGTTGATCGCGCTGGCAAATAGAAAATGCTGCTCAATGGCCGCGACACTGATCATCTTGGATAACAGATAACGATTTTGTGGTAACAGCTTGCGCCAGAATTGCAGATCGGCCGCCAGTAACTGCTGTGCCAGCTCGCTATCTCCCTGGCGTGCTGCCAGATACGCCTGTAGCAACTGCAACCGCTGGCCATTTAATAGCGGTTGGTAGGCTGGTAAGTCAGTATTAACCAGCGGCGACTCCTGCCAGTGCTCGGTGGCAAGCCACTGTTGATAGGCCGCTAACAACTGTTGCTGTTGCGCCAACAGTTGCTGCAACGTTTCCGTTTCAGCCTGAATTAGCGACTGACATCCGGCTTGATAGCAATCACTAAATAATTGCTGTAACTCGGGGATAGCGGCGGAGCCCAACTGCGCCAGCTGTGCAGTATAAAGCTGATAGCCATTGTTGCTAACCGGCTTTAGCGTCAACTGCCGTTTCAGATCCAGCGCGCGTTCTGACGCTGCCTCATCCTGCCAGTTAACCACCCATAACAGCAGGTAGCAGGTCACAACAACTGCCACCAAGCCGCCCAGACATTTGCCAAGGAATTTCGCTAACGTGGTAACTAATGACATCCGTATCTCCTTATTTATTGTTATTTTTCTACCTTAAAGTAAAGCGCTTTCTATTACCAGTTTAGTGCGGATAAATTTTAAACAACAGTAATAACCACAGCGGCAGACTAATGCAGCCGAGCATAGTGGACTGGGCGATGAGGGTCGCCACCGGTTGGCGCTCAGCACCATACACCGAGGCCAGCACATGCGCCGCTGAGGCTGTTGGTAAGGCCGCAAATAATACCAGTACCAGTGCCGGGCCGGCTGGCACTGCTGTCAGGTAACAGATCAGCAGCATCAGCGCTGGCATCAACAATAGCTTAATCGTATTTAAAGCCAGCTGAAAACGGTCAAGCCGCCATAATGCTTGCCATTGCATAGCGGCACCAATAGACAACAGCGCCAATGGTAGCGCAGCCTGCGCCAGTTTCTGCAATGCCAGCAGCAGCGGTTCAGGCAGGGAAACCGCCAATACTGAGCACAGCAAACCGGCCAGACTAGCCAATAAAAAAGGATTGCTGGCCACCAGCTTCAAAGTTTTTACCAGCCCCATGCCCTGCCCGCGCGATAACGCAGACACCGCCAGGATATTTGCAACCGGTACCGCCAGACCTATCGCAATAGACATCAGTGCCCGATACTCAGCTGGCAGCGCCTGGACCATCACCATCGCCAGCGCCGTATTAAAGCGCCAGGCGGTTTGCCACAATGCAGCAAAATCCAGGAACCGGACCGGCCCCCAGGCGCGCACCAGCCAGCCGAGCAGACAGGCAAACAACATAATGCCCCAGATCCCGGGAGCCAGAATCATTAAATCGCGGCCAGCAGGAGGGGCACCAAGGGCACTGATGAAAATCAGCGCCGGGAACAACAAATAGAAATTCAGGGTATCCAACGCCTGCCAACCGGCTGGCGGTAACACCTTACGCAATGCCGTGCCACCCAGTAGCAATAAAAAATCCGGCAACAAGGCCAACAACACCATCCCCACCTCACTTATCCACAGCACTCCGGTACCGGTCTGACCACTTTTTCCACAGCACTCCGGTACCGGTACGACCAGTTTGGTCGAACCATGCAGAGTTTTATTTCGCAGTTGCGTAAAACTGCTATAAAATGCGCCACCTTTTGCTGCCCGACACTCAATATGCAGGCTACTAACGCACTTTACACCGATCTGTCGGGCTATTATGACCTGATGTGCTGCGATATTAACTATTTGCAGCAAAGCCAGGGCATCATCCGCCTACAACAACTGTTTGGCAATGCCGGCTTGCAGCATCTGGATCTGGCCTGTGGTACCGGGCCGCATATCCGGCATTTCATTGATGCGGGCTTTCAGTGTCAAGGATTAGACTTAAATCAACCGATGCTGACGCTGGCCAGAGCGCGCTGCCCCGAGGCGAAGTTCCTGTTAGGGGATATGTGCCGGTTTGAACTTGTGCAACCTGTTGATTTAATAACCTGCTTTTTGTATTCCATTCACTATACCGGCACTCTGGAACTGCTGGCCGACTGCATTGCCCGGGTTTATCAGGCATTAACACCGGGAGGCATCTTCTGCTTTAACGCCGTAGACAAAACTAAGATCTGTAATCTCAGTGCGGTAAGTCATAGCACTTATTATCAAAACGCCCGTTTTGATTTTGCCTCTGCCTGGTACTACAGTGGTGCGGGTGAGCAACAAGCGCTGAAACTTAAGATCAGCAAGACCACAAAGCTGGAGCAGGAATACTGGCAGGACGAACATCCAATGGTTGCAGTAAGCTTTACCGAGCTTGCCGAGCTTCTCGCCCCCTACTTCGATATTCAGATCCTTGCACATGATTATCAGCGGATCCAAGCCTGGGATCAGCACGCTGGTAATGCGCTTTTTGTCTGCATTAAGCGGGATTAAGCACTGCAGACTGGTCAGACCGGTACCGGAGTGCTGTGGATAACTGTTGTTTTTTGCAGCAGTTGGATATGCAATCTATCTGTTAACCTACCTTTCCGCTGGCGATGAACTACACTTTCTACAGACCGACAGCGTGCTATCCATCTGAATAAAAACATAATATTTTATTAACAATCATACAGGTGCTCTATGCTCAATCATCTTAGCGTCCGAACCCGGTTGTTTCTGTTGTCTGCGGTTCCGGTGATTACTCTGATTATCACTGTTGTCTTTTCGTTTAACGAAATGCGCAAGCTTAATCAGGGGATCGATAGCCTGTATTTTGACCGGGTGGTGGCTCTTAACCAGCTAAAAAAAGTTTCCGATGCCTACGCGGTGACATCGGTTGATACCTTTCACAAATATAAGTCAGGTATGTTAGACCGTAGTACTGCTCTGGGTTCACTTAACGACGCCATCCAAGTCGCGCAACGCAACTGGCAAGCTTATCTGGCAACCA
>DAIOUM010000057.1:0-16420 GCA_036759505.1 Alishewanella sp.
ATTACCCGTAGCTGCGCCCACTTTGGCGTAAACGGCATTATTATGCGCGAGCCGCAGTTATTACAATCCGGTGCCGCTTTACGTACCGCTGAAGGCGGTGGTGAGTTTGTCGATGGCCTGGCATGTGATGATTTGCCGCTGGCGCTTAAGCTTTGTAAAGACGCGGGCTATACGCTGATCACCACCTCCAGCCACGGCGGTAGTTCACTTTATAACACGGCCTTGCCAGCCAAAGTGGTGATTGTGTTTGGTGAGGAGATGTTTGGCGTATCGAAAAATGTGGCCAAGAGTGCCGATATTGCGCTGCAAATTCCAGGCTCAGGCAAAGTAGAGTCACTGAATGTCAGTGTTGCGGCCAGCCTGATTTTAGGCGAGTGGTACCGGCAGCAGCAAGGTTAATGCTGGCAGCCTAATCGGCAACTGGCAGGGTTAAACCTGCCGGCGGCTCAGTGCCGATATACTGAAAACGTGGGATCAGCTCACCGGCAATTTCAACGTTTTCGGCAAACATGGTGGCAGGGCGGGCCCAAAGGCCAAAGTCAGCATACAGTGCCCGGTAGATCGCCAGCCACTCCTCGGTTTCACTATGACGAGCCAGGTCCAGCAGCTGATAATAAGCGCCTTTATAATGCTGATAATAGCCCGGCGCTAACGCCGGTTTAACTTTGTTGTTCATACCAGCCTTCAAAAATAATCTGCGCCGACAGGCTATCCACCTTATCTTTGCTTAAATTGCGGTAACCGCCCTCGGCAAATAAGCGGCTACGCGCATCGGCGGTGGATAAACGCTCATCATGATAAGCGATAGGTAAACCAAAGCGGCCATGTAAGCGGTTGGCAAATTTGCGGGTACGGGCGGTAAACTCCTGCTCGCTGCCGTCCATATTCAGTGGCAAGCCGACTAACAACAGCTGTGGTTGCCATTCCTGAATTAAACGTTCAATGTGCTGCCAATCCGGGATGCCGTCTTTGGCCTTTAACGCCGCGAGCAAGGTGGCGCTGCCAGTAAGCTCTGAGCCTACGGCCACGCCGATACTTTTAGTGCCATAATCAAAACATAAAATAGTGCGGGCGGTCATCAGGCGTGTCCTGCCTCACCGGTAAGTTGCCATGGTTGAATACCGATACTGGCGGTGGCTTTTTGCCATTTCTCGGCATGGCTGAGATCAAAAATAATCCGGTTGTCGGCCGGGATCACCAACCAGCTGTTATCGGCGATTTCCTGCTCCAACTGGCCGGCAGTCCAGCCAGCATAGCCCAGCGCCAGTAAGAATTTCTCCGGTGCCTGCTCGGTAGTCAGATCCTGCAAAATATCTTTCGAGGTGGTAACCATTAAACCATTTTCCAGCTGTAAACTGCTGTGATAACCAGGCTTGGCGGTATGCAACACAAAACCACGGTCATGCTGTACCGGCCCGCCCGCAACCACCTTAGCCTGTGCCGCCGGACTCTTGGCGTCATAGCTGATTTCCAGCTGCTCTAACAGCTCAGCCAGTGACACATTCATCGGATGATTGATCACTATGCCCATGGCGCCTTCTTCGTTATGTTCACACAGGTAAGTGACACTGCGTTTGAACATCGGATCGTCCAGTGATGGCATCGCGATTAAAAAATGATTCTGGAAACCTTGCATACTGTTCTCCTTGATCAACCTGTGGTGCGACCAACTCACTACGAACCTGCTGCCAGGCGACGCTCAACAGCATCAAATAACATACCGGTAATACTGATCGGGAAGGCGGCTTCGATTTCCCGGATACAGGTCGGGCTGGTGACATTAATTTCGGTCAGTTTGTCACCGATCACGTCCAGACCGACGAAGATTAAACCTTTAGCCTTTAAGGTTGGGCCTATGGCTTTGGCAATGGCCCAGTCGCTGTCTGACAGCGGACGGGCTTCGCCACGGCCGCCGGCGGCTAAATTACCGCGGGTTTCACCCGAAGCGGGGATCCGTGCTAAGCAGTATGGCACAGGTTCGCCGTCAACCACTAAGATTCGTTTATCGCCATCGACAATTTCCGGAATATAGCGCTGCGCCATCGCATACTGACTGCCATGGGCGGTGAGCGTTTCTAAAATTACACTGACATTCGGATCTTCAGGTTTTAAGCGGAAGATCGAGGCGCCACCCATACCATCCAGTGGTTTTAAGATCACGTCCTGCTCTTGCTGATAGAAGGCTTTTAAGCGCTTAGGATCGCGGCTGACCAGGGTTTTTGGCGTAAACTGACTAAACCAGCTGGTATAGAGCTTTTCGTTGGCATCGCGCAGGCTTTGCGGTTTATTGACAATCAGCGTGCCGGCATCTTCGGCACGCTCCAGCATATAGGTGGCATAGATATATTCGGTATCAAAGGGCGGATCTTTGCGCATCAGAATCACGTTGAGCTCGCTCAGCGCCAGATCCTGTTCGCTACCAAAGTGATACCAGCGCTCCGGGTTGGGTTCGACGCTTAGTAAACGCGTATGGGCGCGGGCCTGGCCTTGCAGTAAATACAGATCCGCCATGTCCATATAGTGGATTTCATAGCCGCGGCGCTGCGCTTCCAGCAGCATGGCAAAGCTGGAGTCTTTTTTGATATTGATGTCCGCAATCGGGTCCATCACGATGCCAAGTTTAATTGCTGTCATGCTTATCCTCAGGCGAGATCGCCAAATTGCAGTTGCAGGGCGCTGATCGCGGTCAGCGCTGCCGTTTCAGTGCGCAAAATTCTCGGACCCAGCGTAATACCGGTAAAGCCGGCGGCCGCCGTTTGGCTGACTTCAGTATCGGTAAAGCCACCTTCCGGACCTATTACCAACTGAATATCGCTGGCCGGAGTTAGGGTCTTAATGGTGGCGGCAGCGCGCGGATCCAAGGTCAGCCGTAAAGCTTTTGTTGGGGTGGCCAGCCATTGCTGCAGACTAACCGCGGTATGCACTGTTGGCACCACACTACGTCCGCTTTGCTCGCAGGCGCTGATCGCAATCTTTTGCCACTGCTCGGTACGTTTCGCCAAACGCTCGGCATCCAGTTTTACGCCGCAGCGCTCGGTAAAAAGTGGGGTGATTTCGGTCACGCCAAGCTCTACTGCTTTTTGAATGGCGAAATCCATCCGGTCACCGCGGGAAATGCCCTGACCTAAGTGGATACGCAGCGGTGATTCGACCGGATTGTCGCTGCAGCTGTCGATAGTGACCCACAGCTGCTTCTTGCCGACTTCGCTGATGGTAGCGGCATAGTTTTTGCCATCGCCATTAAACAATTGTAACGGCTGTCCCGCTTGCATTCGCAGCACCCGGCCGACGTGGTTGGCCGCGTCGTCACTTAGGGCAAGCCTAGCCCCTACTGCTAAGTCTGATGGCTGATAGATTCGTATTGTTCGCATCTTGTCGTTCTGTTTAACTGAAAAAAGCCTGAGGCTAATATTAACAGTGTTTTGCGCCAACCCGCTGCTAATCCATAAAAAAAGGCCCCGCAGGGCCTTAGTCAAAACGCTTGTTGCTTAGCGGTTAGGAATATACTCGTATGAGGCACCTAAGCCCAGCGGAATATCCAGTGCCCAGAAGCCAAGCAGGAAGGCAGTCCAGAGTACCAGCATCGCAATAGAGTAGGGCAGCATTAACGCTACCAGAGTACCAATACCGCTGTTCTTCACATACTTTTGACAGAACACGACGATCAGTGGGAAGTACGGCAGCAGTGGGGTGATAATGTTGGTCGAAGAGTCACCAACGCGGTAAGCTGCCTGGGTCAGATCCGGTGAAATGCCCAGTTCCATCAGCATCGGTACCATGATAGCGCCAATCAGAGCCCATTTGGCAGAAGCAGAGCCGACAACCAGGTTAACTAAACCGGATAAAAACACGATACCTACCAGCGTCATTGCCAGTGGTAGTCCCATGGCTTTTAACGCATTGGCGCCTTTTAACGCCAGTAATACCCCCAGATTCGACTGGTTAAAGGCATACAGGAACAGCGCACAGAAGAACGCCATCACGATATAGTAGCCCATACCACTCATAGCATTGCTCATGCCTTTAATCACATCGCGGTGGGTTTGCACTGTACCGGCAACATAACCATAGACGATACCCGGTACCAGGAAGAATACAAAAATCAGCGTTACAATCGACTTCATCAGTGGCGAGGCGGCAACCAGCAGCGGGTTCATCCCCTCGGCAACTTGCTCAGCGGGTGCTGCCCAAGGCGTTGCGGCAGGTACAACAATACTCAGTGCCAGCAGGGCGGCCACGACAAACATCGAAATAACGGCAGCGCGTAAGCCTTTCCGCTCTTGTGTACTTAGTGCATCCATTTTGACCATCTGTGACGTATCGCCATCAACCTTAGTGGCTTGCAGGCGCGGTTCAATCACTTTATCCGTTAAAAACCAGCCGACTAATACGATCAGGAAGGTAGATGCGGTGGTAAAGATATAGTTATTTAGCGGATTGATGGTAACAGTTGGATCCAGCAACTGAGCTGAAACCTGAGTCATACCGGCCAGTAACGGGTCCAGGCTGGAGGGCACAAAGAAAGTGGCAGAGAAACCACCGGAGACACCGGCAAAGGCTGCTGCGATACCTGCCAGTGGATGACGGCCCGCAGCATAGAAAATTACCGCACCCAGCGGAATAACCAGCACATAGCCGGCGTCTACCGCCACATGGCTTAGTACACCCACGGCAATCAGCACCGGGGTTAGTAACATCTTGGGTGTTACGGCCAGAATAGAGCGTAAACCGGCATTAATAAAGCCGGTATATTCCGCGACACCTAAACCTAACATCGCGACCAATACCACACCTAATGGCGGGAAGTTAACAAAGGTTGTCACGATATTGGAGGCAAACTGAGTAAGAGCAGCCCCGGATAGCAAGTTAACAATTTGCACCTGCTGTCCGCTGCGAGGGTCGATTTCGGTAAAGGTCATTCCGGAAAATAACCAGGACAGGCCCCAGACGATCACCATTAACAGTGCAAAGAGCACGGCCGGATCGGGTAATTTATTCCCGATCACCTCAATGGTATTGAGCGCACGGTTCATCCAGCCGTTATTCACGGCGGCGGTTTGTTCTGACATAGCAGTTCCTTTCTCTTTCTTTTTTATTGTGTGATTGCTAAGCGCAATCAGACCCTGGAGGCGAAAACGCCCTAATAATACACAAAAGCGCGCTTCGGGTAAGCGGCAAATCGGTTGTGGCAGCAAATTAAAACAAAAAAGGAGAGTCACCTCTCCTTTTTACGGCATTTAACCCGCTATCGGTTATTTGGCGTACTGACGTAACAGCTCAGCTTTATCGGTTTGCTCCCACGGGAACTCGTTACGGCCGAAGTGACCATAAGCCGCCGTCGGCTGATAAATTGGCCGCTCCAGATCCAACATTTGGATCAGGCCATAAGGACGCAGATCGAAATGTTCACGTACCAGTTTGATCAGCTCGTCTTCACTCAGTTTACTGGTACCAAAGGTTTCCAGGCTGATTGAAGTAGGTTCAGCAACACCGATAGCATAAGATACCTGCAGCTCCAGACGCTCTGCAAGGCCAGCCGCAACCAGGTTTTTCGCGACATAGCGGGCAGCATAAGCCGCTGAGCGGTCAACCTTGGATGGATCTTTACCAGAGAAAGCACCACCACCATGCCGTGCCATACCACCGTAGCTATCTACGATAATCTTGCGGCCGGTTAAACCACAGTCACCCATTGGGCCGCCGATCACGAAGCGACCGGTTGGGTTGATAAAGAACTTGGTTTTGCTGCTTAACCACTCCGCCGGTAATACTGGCTTAATGATTTCTTCCATTACCGCTTCACGCAGATCAGCGGTGCTGATGGTGTCACAGTGCTGGGTAGATAATACTACGGCATCGATACCGACCGGCTTACCATCTTCGTAAATAAAGCTTAACTGCGACTTGGCATCCGGGCGTAACCACGGCAGGGTACCGTCTTTACGCACCTGGGCCTGACGCTGTACCAGGCGGTGTGAATAGGTAATAGGAGCCGGCATCAGCACGTCGGTTTCGTTACTGGCGTAGCCGAACATTAAACCCTGGTCACCTGCACCTTGCTCGCGCGGGTCAGCTTTATCGACACCCTGATTGATATCCGGCGATTGTTTACCGATAGCGTTTAATACGGCGCAGGAATCGGCGTCAAAACCCATATCGGAGTGGGTATAGCCAATTTCACGTACGGTTTTGCGTACCAGCTCTTCGATATCAACCCAGGCAGAAGTCGTGATTTCGCCACCGACTAACACCATACCTGTTTTAACGAAGGTCTCACAGGCAACACGCGCCTTGCTGTCTTGTTCCAGGATCGCATCCAGTACCGCATCGGAAATCTGATCAGCGATTTTATCCGGATGCCCTTCAGATACAGACTCAGACGTGAAAATATGTTGTGCCATCTGTTAGTTTCCACCACGTTAGTTAATACATAAAGCGCCGTGACCCTGTCACAGCGCTGTGATTAAGCAAGCGCCACTATTGCCAACTCACAATTTAACTCAAAATGTATAGCCGGCAGGCGCCAAAAAAATAGCCGCTTATTTTAGTGAAAGCCCCCGGCGATTACCAGAAAAATTTACGCCCAGACGTCTTTCATGCCGGAAATTACGTAAACCCTAGCTGCCGGATCACCGCGCTGCAAAAAAGGTCGCAGATAATCATTTGCCATCTGGCAGCAGCTGGGTGAAAATACGGCCATCTAAACCCCCACTGTCTCAGCTCAGTTGAGTGTGGTGCCGGTTTACACTGCAAACCTCAAGTCTGAATAATCAGCGCAATTTGTCAGGAGTCTGCATGCCATCTCGTAAACAACTCGCCAATGCCATCCGTGCCTTAAGTATGGACGCGGTGCAAAAAGCTAAATCAGGCCACCCCGGCGCCCCGATGGGGATGGCCGATATTGCCGAAGTGTTATGGCGTGACTATCTGAAACATAACCCGCAAAACCCAGGCTGGGCCGACCGGGACCGCTTTGTACTGTCAAATGGCCACGGCTCGATGCTGATCTATTCGCTGCTACATCTGAGCGGCTATCAATTGTCACTGGATGATCTAAAACAGTTCCGCCAGCTGCATTCTAAAACCCCGGGGCATCCGGAGTTTGGTTATGCGCCGGGCGTAGAAACCACCACCGGACCGCTGGGGCAGGGTATTACCAATGCCGTGGGGATGGCGCTGGCCGAGAAAGCGCTGGCAGCGCAGTTTAACCGCCCCGGTTTTGACATTGTTGACCACTATACCTATGTGTTCCTGGGTGACGGCTGTTTAATGGAAGGGATTTCGCACGAAGCCTGTTCCTTGGCCGGTACTCTTGGTTTAGGAAAGCTGATTGCGTTCTGGGATGATAACGGTATTTCGATTGATGGCCATGTTGAAGGCTGGTTTACCGATAATACCCCGGCGCGCTTTGAAGCCTACGGCTGGCATGTGGTGGCCAATGTTGATGGCCATAATCCGGAGGCGATTAAAGCGGCGATTGAACAGGCGCGCGCCGTAACCGACAAACCGACACTGATTTGTACCAAAACCGTGATCGGTTATGGCGCACCGAATAAAGGTGGTAGCCATGACTGTCATGGTGCGCCATTGGGAGATGCGGAAATTGCCGCTGCCCGCGAATTTTTACAATGGCCTTATGCCCCCTTTGAAATCCCGGCGGATATCTATGCTGACTGGGATGCCAAGGCGACTGGCGCGGCAGCAGAACAAAGCTGGCAACAGCGCTTTGCTGCATACGAAAAAGCTTATCCGGAATTGGCCACCGAGTTTAAGCGTCGTCATGCCGGTACTTTACCTGCCGATTGGGCGGCACAAAGCCAGGCGTATATTGAACAATTACAAGCCAACCCGGCAACCATCGCCACCCGTAAGGCCTCACAAAATGCGTTGAATGCCTTTGGCCCGCTATTACCGGAGTTTATGGGTGGCTCGGCCGACTTAGCCGGCTCCAACCTGACCATTTGGTCTGGCTCTAAGCCGCTGACCAGAGACGATGCCGCCGGTAACTATGTTTACTACGGAGTGCGCGAATTTGGTATGTCTGCCATGATGAATGGTATCGCGCTGCATGGTGGCTTTGTCCCTTACGGCGCGACCTTCCTGATGTTTATGGAATATGCCCGTAATGCAGTGCGTATGGCAGCCTTGATGAAGCAAAGAGTGATCTTTGTTTATACCCACGATTCAATTGGTTTGGGTGAAGATGGTCCAACGCATCAACCGGTCGAGCAGCTGGCCAGCTTACGTGTTACCCCGAATCTGATGAACTGGCGCCCTTGCGATCAGGTAGAATCAGCGGTGGCCTGGCAGCAAGCGATTGAGCGCCAAGATGGCCCAAGTTCGCTGATTTTTACCCGCCAGAACCTGGTACAGCAGCCGCGTACCGCAGCACAACTGGCCGCGATTAAGCGCGGCGGCTATGTGCTGCTGGACTCTGCCGCGACGCCTGAGCTAATTATCATTGCTACCGGCTCCGAAGTAGAGCTGGCGATGCAGGCTGCTAAAACGTTGCAAGCCGAAGGTAAGGCCGTGCGAGTTGTGTCTATGCCATCGACGGATGTGTTTGAGCAACAGGATGCCAGTTACCGTGAAGCCGTGCTGCCAGCCAGTGTCAGTAAGCGGATTGCGGTGGAAGCCGGTATTATGGATACCTGGTATAAATACGTTGGCTTAAATGGCGCCGTGATCGGTATGCAGACGTTTGGTGAGTCGGCACCGGCTGAGCAGCTATTTGAACACTTTGGTATTACTGCCGCTAACGTGCTGGCGACTGCCAGAAACTTGCTGGCGTAATTCTGGTTTTGTAACGGGCCCTTACCGGGCCCGTTTTTTCATGCTGAGCTTATGACAATTAAACTGGCAATAAACGGCTTTGGCCGTATCGGTCGCAACATTTTGCGCGCCATTTATGAAAACGGCTGGCAACAGCAGTTGCAGGTGGTGGCGATTAATGAGCTGGCGCAAGCCGAAGGTGTGGCGCATCTGCTACGTTACGACAGTGCCCATGGCCGTTTTCGCTATCCGGTTGCGGCGATCCCGGGTGGCTTGAGTGTCGCCGGCGACAAGATTGCACTCTTTAATGAACCTGATCCGCTGGAGTTACCCTGGCGCGAGCTTGGGGTGGATATTGTGCTGGAGTGTACCGGTGTTTTTCACAGCCGGGAGCACGCCAACTGGCATTTGCAGGCCGGTGCCAAAAAAGTGTTATTTTCGCACCCGGCGGACGCCGATATCGATGCCACAGTAATTTACGGCATCAATCAGCATTTGTTAGACGCGCAGATGCAAGTGGTTTCGGCCGGTTCCTGTACCACTAACTGTATTGTACCGGTGATCCAGGTGCTGGATCAGCACTTTGGTGTTGAAAGCGGTACTATTACGACCATTCATGCCTCGATGAATGACCAGCAGGTGATTGATGCCTATCACCCGGATTTACGCCGCACCCGTGCTGCCAGCCATTCCATTATTCCGGTGGATACCAAGCTGGCACTGGGGATCGAGCGGATTATGCCGCATCTGGCCGGGCGTTTTGAAGCCATAGCGGTGCGGGTGCCCACTATTAATGTTACGGCGATGGACCTTAGCGTTACCCTGCATCAGGACGTGACCATCACCGAGATTAACCGGGTATTGCGTGCAGCCGGTCAGACCGCACTGAGCGGCATTTTAGATTACACTGAGGCGCCGCTGGTGTCGGTCGACTTTAACCATGATCCGCACTCCTGCATTGTCGATGGCAGCCAAACCCGCGTTAGCCACAAAAGATTAGTGAAATGCCTGGTGTGGTGCGATAACGAATGGGGCTTTGCTAACCGGATGTTGGATACCGCCAGAGTGATGAGCCAAAATTTTTAATTGCAACTTTAATTCGAGTTTAATCCCAGGGAGAGAAAGATGTCTGTGATCCGTATGAGCGACTTAGATCTGCACGGCAAACGTGTACTGATCCGCGATGATTTAAACGTACCGGTTAAGGACGGCGTGGTAACCTCAGATGCGCGCTTAAAAGCCGCAATTCCCACTATTGAACTGGCGCTGGCTAAGGGCGCGAAAGTGATGGTGATGTCGCATCTGGGCCGCCCGGAAGAGGGGGTGTTTGACGCCGAATCTTCAATGCAGCCGGTAGCAGACTATCTGGCTAAAGCGTTAACGGCACCGGTGCGGCTGGTGGCAGACTACCTAAAGGGTGTTGAGGTTGCGCAGGGCGAAGTGGTGGTGTTTGAAAACGTACGCTTTAATAAAGGCGAAGGCAAAAACAACGATGAGCTGGCGCAAAAACTGGCCGCGCTTTGCGATGTGTTTGTGATGGATGCCTTTGGTACAGCACACCGCGCTCAGGCGTCGACTCATGGTGTCGCCAAATATGCTAAGGTCGCCTGCGCCGGTCCGTTACTGACCGCAGAGCTGGATGCGTTAGCCGCGGCATTAAAAAATCCAAAACGACCACTGGTCGCTATCGTCGGTGGTTCGAAGGTTTCTACCAAGCTGACTGTACTGGAGTCACTGTCTGGTATTGTTGATCAGCTGATTGTGGGGGGCGGTATTGCCAATACCTTTATTGCCGCTCAGGGCCACAATGTCGGTAAATCACTGTGTGAAAATGATCTGATCCCGGAAGCACAGCGCCTAATGGCGCAGGCGAAAGCCCGGGGTGGCAATATCCCGGTACCTACCGATGTGGTAACAGGTAAAGCCTTTAGCGCCGATACGCCAGCCGAGCTGAAGAATGTGGCTGCCGTAGCCGCTGATGATATGATTTTTGATGTTGGCCCAGCTACCATCGCTGAGTTAACGGCTATTTTGAAAAACGCCGGTACCATTGTCTGGAATGGTCCGGTCGGTGTGTTTGAATTTGACCAGTTTGGTGCCGGTACCAAGGCGCTGGCTGAAGCTATCGCACAAAGCGAGGCGTTTTCAATTGCCGGTGGCGGTGACACCCTGGCGGCGATTGATAAATACGATGTTGCTGCCCAAATTTCCTACATTTCGACCGGTGGTGGTGCATTTCTGGAATTTCTGGAAGGAAAAACCCTACCAGCAGTGGCAATTTTAGAAGAACGCGCTCAGAATTAATAAATAACAAAAAAGAAAACTTTTTACCTAAAACTGTACCTTAGTATAAAAGAGAGGACCTCATGGCTCTGATATCCTTACGGCAAATGCTCGATCACGCCGCCGAATTCGGCTACGGCGTGCCGGCGTTTAACGTAAATAACCTTGAACAGATGCGTGCCATTATGCTGGCTGCCGATAAAACGGATAGTCCGGTAATAGTGCAGGCATCAGCCGGTGCCCGGAAATATGCCGGTGCGCCTTTCCTGCGCCATTTAATCCTGGCGGCAGTGGAAGAGTTTCCGCATATTCCGGTGGTGATGCACCAGGATCACGGTACCTCATTAGCCGTGTGTCAGCGTTCAATTCAATTGGGCTTCTCGTCAGTGATGATGGATGGCTCTTTGGGCGAAGATGGTAAAACGCCGATGGACTATGCGTATAACGTTGAAGTAACCCGTCGGGTCGTCGAAATAGCGCATGCTTGTGGTGTCTCAGTAGAAGGTGAGTTAGGTTGTTTAGGTTCACTGGAAACCGGTGAAGCCGGTGAAGAAGATGGTATTGGTGCGGATTGTAAGCTCAGCCATGATCAGATGCTGACCGATCCGGAAGAAGCGGCGCAGTTTGTGCGTGAAACTCAGGTTGATGCGTTGGCTATTGCCTGTGGTACCTCACACGGTGCCTATAAGTTTAGCCGGCCACCAACAGATGATATTCTGGCGATTGACCGGATTAAAGCCATCCACGAACGGATCCCAGATACTCATCTGGTGATGCACGGCTCCTCTTCAGTGCCGCAAGACTGGCTGGAAATTATCAACGAATATGGCGGCGCCATCCCGGAAACCTATGGTGTGCCGGTCGAGCAAATCCAGCAAGGGATCAAGTACGGGGTGCGTAAGGTCAATATTGATACTGACCTGCGTCTGGCATCGACAGGTGCGATTCGTCGCTATCTGGCGAAGCACCCGGCCGAATTTGATCCGCGTAAATATTTACAGGAATCCGTAAAAGCAATGGCGGATATCTGCGTCGCTCGTTATCAGGCCTTTGGCTGTGCCGGGCAAGGCAGTAAAATCAAGCCGTTGTCATTGGATAAAATGGTTGATTTATATGTGGCAGGTAAATTAACGCCGAACATTAAATAACCAGAATTTTTAATGCGCGTTAAACAAGGTAAGCGCTCTGTTTAACGCGGCTTAAAATTGGTGCTAAACCTTCCGTGCAGGACAGGTGGCGAAAGCCTTGTCAGCGCTGGCTGTCTGTTGACATCCGGCGTTTTACCTGTAATGATGCGGGCGGTTTACCCTCTAAAACGAGGGCTGCTGCCGTGCTATACGGCTACCCCTTACAACATCAGGTTACGTTAATCAGCAATAATTGGTTGGGAACTATGTTTAATAAAAAAATCCATATGAGCCTTGTTGCTTCTGCACTGGCGGGCAGTTTTGCCCTGGCTGGTTCAGCTGCAGCGACAGATTTAAAAGATCTGCATCAGGCAAATGCACAAATCCAGCGTGCAGCAGTACAGTCTCAGGAAAAAATCAATACTATTTACGAGCAGACTCAGGAACTGCTGGGTGAATATCGTGTTGTCGTTGACCAAACCGACAACCTGAAAGTCTATAACGACTTCCTGGCTACTCTGGTTGCTGACCAGCAGCGTCAAATTGATCGCATCCAGCGTCAAATTGACGGCTTAGAAAAGACCAACCAAGGCACAGTGCCACTGATGTTCCGCATGATTGACTCTTTAGAGCAATTTATTAAAGCCGACATCCCACTGCGTACCGAGCGTCGTTTAGAGCGTGTACAACGTTTACGCGACCTGATGGCCCGTTCAGACGTACAGCGCTCTGAGCAATTCCGTCAAATTTTAGAAGCCTATGAAATCGAAATGGGTTACGGCACAGAGCTGGCTGCCTTCCAGGGCACACTAAGCACTGGCGGTAGCGACATTACTGTTGATTTCGTGCATCTGGGCCGTTTAGCGTTAATGGCGCTGGCATTAGATGGCAGCTCAGGCTGGGTGTATAACAAGAGCACTGGTAGCTGGGATAAGTTAGCGGATTCATACTTACCGTCAATCGGTAACTTTATCAAGATGGCACGTCGTGAAGCCACGCTTGAAATGGATCGTGTACCACTTTTCGCAGCGGAGTAAGAATAGATGAAATTGGCAATTAAAAGTTTAGTCGTCGCTGCGGCAGTTACGCTTTCTGCATCAGTAGCCTTTAACGCGACTGCAAACACTCAGAAGCTGGATCAGTTATTACAGCAAATCCAACAACAGCGCACTGTGGAAGGCCGGATCAACCAAGAGCGCGAGCGTGCTTTCCTGGCTGATCGTGCAGACAAGCAAGCCCTGTTAAACACTGCTAAGCGCCAACTGGCTGAAGAAGAAGCTCGTGGTAAGCGTTTACAGCAACAATATGCCCAAAACGATATCGCCATTGCTCAGAAGCAACAGGAGCTGCAAAGCGCCCTGGGTACTATGGGTGAGGTATTCGGTGTGGTTCGTCAAACAGCGAACAAAACCGTTGGTACTATTTCAAGCTCTATCGTTAGCGCTCAGTATCCAGGTCGTGACGTAGTACTGCGTGATATCGCTGCTGCGACTGAACTGCCAACCATTGAGCAAATGGAAGAGCTGTGGGTAGCGATGTTAACTGAAATGACTGAATCAGGTAAGATTGCTAAGTTTGATGCTGAAGTGGTTGAACTGGCTGGTGGTACTTCTACCCAGCGCGTAACCCGTTTTGGTGCTTTCCACCTGACCACTGGCACTGATTATTTAATTCGTAACGTAGACACTGACCAGATCCAACCACTGGGCCGTGCTCCACAGTCAAAAATCCACAGCTCAGTAGCAGCGTTCCACAACGCCCGCGCCGGTGAATTAACCAGCCTGTACGTTGACCCGACTAAGGGTAACTCACTGTTACGTCTGAACCAGCAACGTGCAACACTGATGGAATACTACCACCAGGGTGGCACTGTAGGTTACCTGATCACGGTATTACTGTTCATCGGCTTACTGATCGCGTTAGAGCGGGTACTGGTACTGTCTGCTGTTGGTGCCAAGATGCGTGCTCAGCTGAAAAACCTGAACAACCCGTCTACTAACAACCCGCTGGGCCGGATCCTGAAAGTTTACCACGACAACAAAGATGCTGACGTAGAAAACCTGGAACTGAAACTGGACGAAGCTATCCTGCGCGAAACGCCAAAAGTTGACCGTGGTATCGGCTTAATCAAACTGTTTGCTGCGGTAGCGCCGCTGATGGGTCTGTTAGGTACCGTTATCGGTATGATCCTGACGTTCCAGCAAATTACGCTGTACGGTACTGGTGACCCGAAACTGATGGCCGGTTCAATCTCTCTGGCGCTGGTAACTACCGCTCTGGGTCTGATTGCTGCACTGCCACTGTTGTTCGTACACAGCATTGTACAATCTCGTGCTAAATCAATTCTGCAAGTTCTGGATGAGCAAAGCGCTGGTATCGTAGCGGCTCACGCGGAGAAGGAGAAAGCCTAATGATGCTCCAGCTAATAGGGCTGTGGGAATCGGTACAGGATTTTATCCATACGGGTGGCAACGTCTTGTACGTTGTCGCCGCGGTGCTCTTCATTATGTGGGTATTGATGATTGAGCGCTACTGGTATGTCACTTCGATTTTCCCGAAAATGAAACGGGAAATTGTAGCGAAGTGGGATGCCCGGGAAGATACCACTTCCTGGTATGCGCATAAGATCCGTGACTGCTGGATTTCTGAAGCGACGGATAAACTCGATCAAAGAATGTTACTGATAAAGACACTGGTTGCAATGTGCCCATTAGTGGGTCTGCTTGGAACGGTAACAGGTATGATTGCGGTGTTCGATATTATGGCCACCCAAGGTACCGGTAACCCTCGCACTATGGCGGCGGGTATTTCCATGGCAACTATTCCAACAATGGCCGGTATGGTTGCTGCATTGTCGGGTGTATTTTTCAGTTCGCGGCTGGAAGTGAAAGTCAAACGGGAAAAAGCAGATCTCGTTGACAGCTTACCGCATCATTAAGAGAGAATTTTTATGGCACGTAAACGTATACGCGAAGACGAAGAGGCCGCAATCGACATTACGCCGATGATGGACATCGTTTTCATTATGTTGATCTTCTTTATCGTGACGACCTCTTTCGTGAAGGAAGCCGGTATTGATGTCAACAAACCAGAAGCCACCCAAGCTGTGAAAAAACCAAGTGCTACGATCTTTATTGCGATCCGTGCTAATGGTGAAGTTTGGATGGACAAACGGCCAGTTGATGTTGAGCGGGTTTCTGCCAACATTGAGCGTTTAAGAGCGGAGTCGCCAACGGATACCATCATTATCCAGGCTGACAAAGAAGCGAAACACGGTGTAGTTATGGAAGTAATGGATCAGATTAAAGCTGCTGACCCATCGCTGGTCATTACTGTTGCCGGGGAGAATAACTAACTATGGTACGTTTCCTAACATCGTTAATTATCGGTGCCGTGGTAACGTTCCTGTTGTTTCTGATTATGGCGCTGCTCATTGAGGGCAGCGGCGACCGCCGGCCTCCTGAGCAGGAGCGTATTGTCATTGAGATTAATACCACGCCGCCGGACTCAGATACACAGACGCGGAATCCACCGCCACCGCCACCGCCGCCGCCACCGGCTCAGCCACCACAGCAGCCACAGCCGGAGCCTGAGATGACCAATACTGCCGGTGCAGTATCGTTCAATCTGCCAGGTCTGGACTTAGGTGCTAACACCGGTTTGGGCGATCCGGGCTCGTTATTACGTGACGGTGATGCGACCCCAATCGTACGGATTGAACCACGTTATCCGGTTCAGGCTGCCCGCGATGGTTTACAAGGCTGGGTTCGTTTGCGGTTTACCATTATGGAAGATGGCAGTGTAGATGAAGTTGAAGTCATCGAAGCTGAACCACGCCGCGTGTTCGACCGTGAAGCTATCCGTGCATTACGCCGCTGGAAGTACAGCCCGAAAGTGGTAGATGGTAAGCCGGTGCGTCAGCCTGGCCAGCAAGTTCAGCTGGACTTTACCCTTGACATGGCTCAGGGAGGCTAACAGATGAAAAAACTGTCTTTAATTTCTTCTGCGTTATTGGTCGCAGCCAGCGTCAGTTTTGCGGTACCTAGCTTTGCTCAGGTTACTCTAACCGACGCCGACCGTGCCCGAATCGAGGAGCGTAAGAGTCGCAAAACGCAACTACCTGGTGAACGGGTTGGTCGTGGTGTGACTCGTGCTTTCGAGCTTTACAACGAAGAAAAAGTTGATGAAGCCCTTAAAGTATTGCTCGAGATCCGTGGCGGTAATGAGTTCGATAATGC
>DAIOUM010000058.1:0-16016 GCA_036759505.1 Alishewanella sp.
GTTACAAAGAATTTTTTGATATAAAAAAACCACCCGCAGGTGGTTTTTTAAACTCGCAAGACTTATTTCTTCCGCATTTTCTGAATAACGCGCAGCTGGGCAATGGCTTCCGCCAGTTGTGCCGCAGCTTCGGCGTAATTAAAGTCAGCGCTGGCATGCTGCATGGCTTCTTCAGCACGTTTTTGTGCGTCTAAAGCAGCCTGCTCATCTAAGTCTTCGCCACGTACCGCTACATCGGCCAGCACTGTAATGTTGTCGGGTTGTACTTCTAATACACCACCAGCAACATAAATCAGATGCTCTTCGCCAAACTGCTTCACGATACGGACCATGCCAGGTTTCAGGGTGGTCAGTAAAGGGGCGTGAAAGGGTAACACACCCAACTCGCCCTCACTGCCTGTGACCTGCACGGATTCGACAAGGCCGGAGAAGATTTTTTCTTCGGCACTTACTACATCCAGTTGCACTGTCATCGCCATCTCGCTCTCCTAAAGCCTGAACTTACAGTTTCTTCGCTTTTTCGATCGCTTCGTCGATTGAACCAACCATGTAGAAAGCCTGCTCTGGCATATGGTCATATTCACCGGCCAGGATGCCTTTAAAGCCACGGATAGTTTCTTTCAGCGGCACGTACTTACCTGGTGAGCCAGTGAATACTTCAGCAACGAAGAATGGCTGTGACAGGAAGCGCTGAATTTTACGCGCCCGGTATACAGTAGTACGGTCTTCATCAGACAGTTCATCCATACCCAGAATGGCGATAATATCTTTCAGCTCTTTGTAACGCTGCAGTACTGTTTGTACGCCACGCGCCACTTCATAGTGCTCTTTACCGATAACCAGTGGGTCTAACTGACGAGAGGTAGAGTCCAGTGGGTCGATCGCCGGATAAATACCCAGTGACGCGATGTTACGGCTTAATACAACGGTCGCATCTAAGTGCGAGAACGTCGTTGCCGGTGACGGGTCAGTTAAGTCATCCGCAGGTACGTAAACGGCCTGGATTGACGTGATAGAACCGGTCTTAGTTGAGGTGATACGCTCTTGCAGTACACCCATCTCTTCCGCTAGCGTTGGCTGATAACCTACTGCTGAAGGCATACGGCCTAACAGTGCAGATACTTCAGTACCGGCCAGAGTATAACGGTAGATGTTGTCAACGAAGAACAGAACGTCACGGCCTTCATCGCGGAACTTTTCTGCCATGGTTAAGCCGGTTAAGGCAACACGCAGACGGTTTCCTGGTGGCTCGTTCATCTGACCATACACTAACGATACTTTATCCAGTACGTTAGAGTCTTTCATCTCGTGATAGAAGTCGTTACCTTCACGGGTACGCTCACCTACACCGGCGAATACTGAGTAGCCGCTGTGCTCGATCGCGATGTTCCGGATCAGCTCCATCATGTTTACGGTTTTACCTACACCGGCACCACCGAACAGACCTACTTTACCACCCTTGGCGAACGGACATACCAGGTCGATAACCTTGATACCCGTTTCCAGCAGGGCGTTTGAAGCTGCCTGATCTTCGTAGCTTGGTGCAGCGCGGTGGATTGACCAACGCTCTTCTTCACCGATTGGGCCAGCTTCGTCGATTGGCTCACCCAGAACGTTCATAATACGGCCCAGTGTGGCTTTACCCACCGGAACCTGAATTGCTTTACCAGTATTGGTAACTGAAGTACCACGACGTAAACCGTCAGTAGAACCCAGCGCGATTGCACGCACCGTACCGCCACCCAGCTGCTGCTGAACTTCCAGCACCAGACCTTGCAGGTCACCGTCGGTAACGTTTAACGCGTCATAGATACCAGGTACCGCGTCTTGTGGAAAATCGATATCCACAACGGCGCCAATGATTTGGACGACCTTACCTTGACTCATGATGTTTCCTCAATTTTGCAAAACTCTTTACCTTAGCCTACAGCAGCCGCGCCCGCGACGATTTCACTGAGCTCTTGGGTAATCGCAGCCTGACGTGCCTTGTTGTATACCAACTTCAGGTCGTCCATCAGGTTTCCGGCGTTATCGGTTGCGGCCTTCATCGCCACCATCCGTGCTGCCTGTTCACTGGCAGAATTTTCTACAACGCCTTGGTACACTTGCGATTCAATATAACGAGACAGCAACATATCCAGGATAGGTTTTGGATCCGGCTCGTAAATATAATCCCAGCTGTGCTCACGCTTCGCGAGGTCTGTTTTTGGCAGAGGTAACAGTTGATCGATCACTGGCTCTTGCTTCATGGTGTTAACAAACTTGTTGTACACCAGGAATAAGCGGTCAATCCGGCCTTCGTCAAATGCTTTCAGCATGACCTGTACCGAACCAATCACGTCCGCCAGCCGTGGTACATCACCTGAACCGGCCTGGGCAGCTACTACCTTACCACCAAACCGCTTAAAGAACGCCGCAGCCTTGTTACCAATGATGGCAAACTCGGTATCCACGCCTTTTTCTTTCCAGCTTTTCAGCTCAATAGCAACTTTCTTAAACTCGTTGGTGTTCAGGCCACCGCAAAGACCACGGTCGGTTGAAATAACGATGTAACCAACCCGCTTAACTTCGCGCTCCGCTAAATACGGATGGCGGTATTCCAGCGAGCCTTGTGCCACGTTACCGATCACTTTGCGCATACCTTCAGCGTATGGGCGAGTTGCAGCCACGCGGTCCTGCGCTTTGCGCATTTTACTGACCGCAACTTTTTCCATAGCACTGGTGATCTTGCGAGTATTGTTAATACTCCCGATCTTACTTTTTATCTCTTTACCACCGGCCATGACTGTATCTCCGATTTATTCAACGAATGGGGTGGCACAGGCCACCCACATTGCTTACCAGGTCTGCGTTGCCTTGAATTTCTCAATAGCGGCTTTAAACGTAGACTCGATTTGGTCGTTGTAGTTACCGGTTTTGTCGATCTCAGCCATCAGCTCAGCGTGTTCGGCTTTCATAAAGGCAATCAAACCAGCTTCAAAGTCCAGGACTTTAGCCACGTCGACGTCTTTCATAAAACCTTTTTCGATAGCGAAAATAGACACGCCCATCTCAGCAACTGACATCGGGCTGTACTGCAGCTGTTTCATCAGCTCAGTAACCTTCTGACCGTGCTCTAACTGGGCACGGGTTGCATCATCCAGGTCAGAGGCGAACTGCGCGAACGCAGCCAGTTCTGAGTACTGGGCCAGGGCCAGACGGATACCGCCACCCAGCTTTTTGATGATCTTAGTTTGGGCTGCACCACCTACCCGTGATACCGAAATACCGGCGTTAACCGCTGGACGGATACCGGCGTTGAACAAGTCAGTTTCTAAGAAGATCTGACCGTCAGTAATCGAAATTACGTTAGTAGGTACGAACGCAGAAACGTCACCGGCTTGGGTTTCGATAATTGGCAGCGCGGTTAATGAACCGGTTTTACCTGTTACCGCACCTTTGGTGTAGCGCTCTACGTAGTCAGCATTAACGCGTGATGCGCGCTCCAGCAGACGAGAGTGAAGATAGAATACGTCACCTGGGTAAGCTTCACGGCCTGGTGGACGACGTAACAGTAACGAGATCTGACGGTAAGCTACAGCTTGCTTCGACAGGTCATCGTATACGATCAGAGCGTCTTGACCGTTGTCACGGAAGTATTCACCCATGGTACAGCCAGAGTAGGGTGCCAGGAACTGCAGGGCAGCAGCTTCAGACGCTGAGGCAACCACAACGATAGTGTGGGCCAGGGCGCCGTGCTCTTCCAGCTTACGTACTACGTTAGCGATGGTAGAAGCCTTTTGACCTACAGCGACATAAACACACTTAACGCCGGTACCTTTCTGGTTGATGATGGCATCGATCGCCAGTGCCGTTTTACCGGTCTGACGGTCACCGATCAACAATTCACGTTGACCACGGCCGATTGGAATCATCGCATCAACCGATTTGTAACCGGTTTGCATTGGCTGGTCTACCGATTGACGGTCGATTACGCCCGGTGCAATCTTTTCTACCGGCTCATAGCCAGCAGCATCGATTGGGCCTTTACCATCAATAGGGGCACCCAGCGTATTTACTACGCGGCCTAACAGACCAGGACCTACTGGAACTTCCAGGATCCGGCCAGTGCTTTTCACTTTAGTGCCTTCCGTCAGATCCGCATACGGACCCATTACTACCGCGCCCACTGAGTTACGTTCTAAGTTCAGTGCGATAGCATAACGGCTGCCAGGAAGCTCAATCATCTCGCCTTGCATACAGTCTGCCAGGCCATTGATGCGAATGATACCGTCAGTTACCTGAACGATAGTACCTTCGTTGCGAGCTTCACTGACCACGTTGAACTGAGCAATACGACTTTTGATCAGTTCAGATATTTCTGTGGAATTCAGTTGCATTCTCTGTTCCCCATTAAGACTGCAGCGCAGTTGCCAGGCGATCCAATTTACCGCGGACCGAGCCATCTATTACCATGTCACCGGCTTTAATCAGCATACCGCCGACGACTTCCGGGTTGACGCTACAGTTCAATTTAACCTTGCGTTGCAAACGTTGCGACAATGCAGCAATCAGCTTGTCCTGTTGAGCGGCGTTCAGCGCTGTAGCAGAAGTTACATCAACAGTAACTTCTTTTTCATACGCGGCTTTGTGTTCAACAAAAGCGGCTAATACTTCCGGCAACGCCAACAAGCGGTGATTTTCAGCCATCACTTTAATCAAGTTCTGGCCCTGCTCATTGAGTTGCTCACCACATACCTGGATAAACAGGTGGGCTTGCTGTTCAGCAATGCCCGTAGTACGAAGCAAGGCTGCAACCTGCTCATGCTTTGCTACTTCCGCAGCAAAACCCAGCATTTGCAGCCAGGCGTCCAAGGCATTTTGCTCAACCGCAAAATCAAAGGCCGCCTTTGCATACGGACGAGCAATATTCGTCAAATCAGACATAGCTCATCCTCTTTACAGTTCTTGTACCAGTTTTTCCAGAATGTCTGCGTGAGCAGTTTCATCAATAGAGCGTTGCAGGATCTT
Source organism: Alishewanella sp. (assembly GCA_036759505.1). Classification (GTDB taxonomy): domain Bacteria; phylum Pseudomonadota; class Gammaproteobacteria; order Enterobacterales; family Alteromonadaceae; genus Alishewanella. Next base: position 5,011 of record DAIOUM010000058.1, read on the forward strand.
TTCTGCACCGGCTACCGCTAATGCAGCAACTTGTTTGCGTAAATCTTCACGTAAACGGTTGCGCTCAGCTTCAACTTCAGCCTTTGCCTGAGCCAGGATGTGATCACGCTCAGCATTTGCCTTAGCAACTGCTTCGTCGATCATCTTAGCTTCACGCTTTTTCGCTTGCTCAATGATGGCGGCAGCTTGCGCTTTAGCATCTTTCAGCTGATCTTTAGCTTTGTCTTGCGCCAGCGCCAGATCTTTTTCAGCTCTGTCAGTGGCAGCCAGACCGTCGGCAATTTTCTTCTGGCGCGCTTCGATGGCATTCATCAAAGGTGGCCAGACAAACTTCATACAGAACAAGACGAAAACTGCAAAAGCAATCATCTGTCCGATAATAGTCAGAGTCAGATTCACGTCCGCTCCTCCTTAGTTAATTAGTTCTTGGTTTAAGAAAACGTCAGATAATTAACCAACGAACAGGATGTACATTGCGATACCAACAGCGATCATCGAGATAGCATCGATCAGACCTGCCAGGATGAACATTTTAACTTGCAGAGAAGGTGCCAGCTCTGGTTGACGGGCACATGATTCCAGGAACTTACCGCCCATGTTGGCGAAGCCCAGTGCAGTACCGATAGCACCAAAACCGATTAACAGGGCTACGGCGATCAGTTTTACCGCTTCTACCACTGCTTCTGGCATAGTTAAGATATTTTCCATTTTTTTACTCCGATAGTTAAAGTTAAGTTAAAGATAAAGGTAAAAATTAATGATTGTCTGCACTGGCCATGCTCAGGTAAACAATGGTCAGCATCATAAACACGAAGGCCTGCAGCACGATAACCAGAATATGGAATACCGCCCAGATAAAGTGCAGAGGCAACTGTAACAAGCCAATAATACCGATCAGGATAAAGATCATCTCACCGGCATAGAGGTTTCCGTACAAACGCAGTGCCAGCGAAAACGGCTTAGTAATCAGCGCCAGCACTTCCAATAACAGGTTGAACGGCACAAGCAGGGCTTGTACAAACACATTTTTGGTGTGAAACGGGTGCAGCGTCAGCTCTTTAATAAAGCCGATAACGCCTTTGATTTTAATCGAATACCCGATCATCAATACAAAGACACCCAGCGCCAGTGCGGCAGTGGTATTGATATCAGTGGTCGGTACGATCTTCATGTAAACATCATGCGAGTCCATACCAAAGAAGGTTGCGCCAATCCAACCGGCAAGGGCAGGCAGCACATCTACCGGAACCAGGTCCATCAGGTTCATCAGGAATACCCAAACGAAGATGGTCAGAGCCAGTGGTGCAATCAGCTTGCTACGGCCATGGAAGGTGCTTTTGACGTTGCTTTCAACGAATTCGACCAGCATTTCTACGAAACACTGGAACTTACCCGGCACCGCCAGCTCATTTTTAGTGGCTTTTACCGCAGCAGTGCGGAACAACCAAAGAAATAACACACCTAAGCCAATAGACCATGCTAAGGAGTCGATGTGTAATACCCAGAACCCAGCCTCACTACATGCTTTGTTAAATGCGACACTGCCATCGACAGTACACATTTTGGCATTTGTTAGGTGGTGCTGAATATGACTTGAAATGCTAGTTTCACCTGCAGCCATGTTTCATCCCAATTATCAATGTTTAAAGAAAATTGCTGTTGTCCATTGTGCCAATAACGTCAGAACAAAGCCGACCATCAGCGGGCCAGCGGCGATATCCTGTTGCATTACGACGACAAAAAGCACTATGGTCAAAATAATTTTCAGCGCATGACCGCGCATCATGGCGGCCTTCGCTTGCTCTGCCGTGCCCTGACCCAAGGTCCAGAAGGCGATTAAGGCAAAGACGAAATTCGGTACTGCGGCAATCAGGCCGCCTTTCAGGGCTGACTTGGCTGCCAGCTCGCCTGAGATCACAGCAAACACCAGGGCCGTTATTACCGCCACCACAACCTGAAAAGCGACTAATTTATAGGCTGAAATTCGAACCTGTCGCGGATTCGGTTGCATTACATCTCCGGTTTCATTTGCTGCCTGGGATCCGAGGCAAAAAACTGCGGCAAGTATACTGAACTGGCCTTGTTTTGCAACAAAAAGCGGCTACAACTATAGTCCTGTCGCTGATTTGTAAACAGAACGCCACTAGTCGTTTTGCTGGGCTTTCAGTTTCTGCAAAATGCCGTCCAGTTCATCCAGACTGTTATAGCTGATCAGTAAACTGCCTTTACCTTTCTTGTTGTAATCAATTTGTACCGGTGCCGCAAAATGTTCACTCAGTTTCAGCTCCAGTGCGGCAACATCCGGATCCTTTTCACGCGGCGTTTTCGCCGGTGCCGGCTCCAGAATGCGGCGCACCAGATTTTCGGTATCGCGCACTGTCAGCTGCTTTGCTTCCACCAATCTGGCAGCGTCAGACTGGGCATCACCGTCCAGTGCTAACAGCGCACGGGCATGCCCCATCTCGATATCGCCATGCTCCAGCAGTAGTTTCACATCGTCGTTTAACTGATTTAGCCGTAACAGATTACTCACTGCGGCGCGGGATTTACCGACCGCATCAGCGACTTGTTGGTGGGTTAATTCAAATTCGGTCAGTAAGCGCTGCAGCGCCACGGCTTCTTCCATGGCGTTCAGATCTTCACGCTGGATATTTTCAATCAGCGCTATGGCGACTGCGGCTTCATCCGGCACATCCTTGATCAAACAAGGCACCTCGGCCAGTTGCGCCAGCTGCGATGCCCGCCAGCGGCGTTCACCGGCAATAATTTCATAGCGGTTTTCAGCCAAGGGCCGCACCACTATCGGTTGGATCACACCCTGGGCTTTAATTGAATTGGCCAGATCTTCCAGCGCATCCTGCGACATATCTTTGCGTGGCTGATATTTACCAGGCTGTAAAAACTCAACCGGGATCTTTTGGAGCTCCGAATGTTCGCGGGCAGGGGCGGCAGCGGCAGGTTTACTGGCAGTCAGCAGCGCATCAAGTCCACGACCTAAACCACGTTTTTTCAAAGACATGCGATTAAATAATCCTTATATGCTGTTACTGAGCGACCGCACCGGCAACAGGCTTTTTCTTTTCGGAACGACGCAGAATTTCACCGGCCAGCGCCAGATATGCTTTGGCACCGGTAGAGCTTTTATCGTAATACATCACCGGCGCGCCAAAACTGGGCGCCTCGGCCAGCCGCACATTACGCGGGATCACCGCGCGGTAGACTTTGTCACCAAAATGCTGTTTTAACTGCTCGGAAACATCGTTGGCCAGCCGGTTGCGCGGATCGTACATGGTGCGCAGGATGCCTTCAATTTTCAGTTCCGGATTAACCACTGAGGCCAGTTTGTTGATGGTATCGACCAGCGCCGTTAAGCCTTCCAGTGCAAAGTATTCGCATTGCATCGGCACTAACACACTGTCAGCGGCTGACATTGCATTCACGGTTAACATATTCAGCGAGGGCGGACAGTCGATAAAAATATAGTCGTAACTGTTTTTGTAAGCTTTCAGGGCGTTACGCAAACGTAATTCGCGGGCAAACACATCCATTAGCCGGACTTCAGCCGCAGTGACATCGGAGTTAGCGCCAACCAGATGATAGCCGCCGCTGGTGTCTTTCACCACAACTTCCGCCAGCGGTTTCTCGTCAATCAGTAACTCATAAGCGGTGGCAGCCAGTTCGTACTTATCAACCCCACTGCCCATGGTGGCGTTACCCTGCGGATCCAGATCGATCAGCAACACCCGGCGCTTGGTGGCCGCCATTGAGGCAGCCAGATTCACCGCAGTGGTTGTTTTACCCACTCCACCTTTTTGGTTTGCGATTGCGATGACTTTGCCCACGGCTTCCCTCTTGCTGTTCAGACTTTGCTTGCTAGGCTTTGCTCAGCACCACCAGATGCCGCTGCGCATCCAGTTGCGGTACCTGCAACGGATGGATGGCGTCTACTTTAACAAAATCCGGCAAAGCTGCAATTTCTTCTTGCACCGCTGCCCCTTTCATGGCGAAAAAGCGGCCGTCTGGTGCTGGTAAATGCCGGCACCAATTCAGCATATCATTCAAAGAGGCAAATGCCCGGCTGATCACACCGTCATAACCCTGCAGCGGTTGATGATCTTCAACCCGGCTTTGCAGCGGGTGGATATTCTGCAGCTGCAACTGCATTTTCACCTGATTTAAAAATCGGATCCGCTTACCCAGACTATCCAGCAAGGTAAACTGCTTTTCCGGATAGTAGATCGCCAATAACACGCCGGGTAACCCCGGCCCGGTACCGACATCGATAAAATGCTGGCCAATCAGATAGGGGGCTACCACCAGACTATCCAGCACATGTTTGATCAGCATCTCTTCCGGATCCCGGACTGATGTCAGGTTATAGGCGCTATTCCACTTATCTAACAGCGTAACATACTGAATACATTGCGCTAACTGTGTTTCTGATAAGGTTAAATCACTTTGCGCGACCAGGGTGCGCAACCTAGATAACAACTCAGCCATAGATCCTTAATTCCGCTTAAGCGGTTTTACGCAGTAAACCCTGCTTTTTCAGATAAACCAGTAATAACGAAATCGCCGCCGGGGTAATACCGGAGATCCGTGATGCTTGCCCTACCGTTTCCGGCTGGGTTTGATTTAATTTGGTGACCACTTCGTTTGATAACCCTTTTACCTGGCTGTAATCAAACTTAGCCGGTAGCCGGGTTTCTTCATTACGCTGTTGTTTGGCGATCTCATCCTGTTGCCGGTTGATATAGCCTTCGTACTTGATCTGGATCTCAACCTGCTCTGCCGCTACCGGATCCGCCAGTACCGGGCCTAAGCTATCAATGGCCAGTAGCTGCTGATAAGTGACTTCCGGGCGACGGATCAATTCTTCCAGGCTGGCTTCACGGGTCAGAGGTGTTTTCAGTAACGTATTCACCTCTGCTAAGGCTGGATGCTGCGGATGGATCCAACTTTGCCGTAAGCGCTGCCGCTCCAGTTCGATCTGTTCCATTTTCTGGTTAAAAGCTGCCCAGCGGATATCATCAACCAAGCCCAGTTCGCGGCCCTTGGCAGTTAAGCGGGCATCGGCATTATCTTCACGTAACATCAGCCGGTACTCAGCACGGCTGGTAAACATCCGGTACGGTTCTTTGGTCCCTAAGGTGGTCAGATCGTCAACTAGTACGCCGAGATACGCCTGATCGCGGCTGGGTGACCAACCCTCCTGTTCTTTGGCATAGAGGGCGGCATTAACACCGGCTAGCAGGCCCTGGGCGCCAGCTTCTTCATAGCCGGTTGTGCCATTGATCTGGCCGGCAAAGAATAAACCTTTAATAAATTTGGTTTCTAGTGTTGCTTTCAGATCGCGTGGATCAAAGAAATCATACTCAATGGCATAGCCTGGCCGGGTAATGTAGGCATTTTCCATACCCTTGATTGAACGCACGATCGACAGCTGTACATCAAAAGGCAAACTGGTGGAGATACCGTTTGGATACAATTCGTGGGTCGTCAGGCCCTCTGGCTCGATAAAGATCTGATGTTTATCTTTATCAGCAAAACGCATGACCTTATCTTCAATCGATGGGCAATAACGTGGCCCTATGCCTTCAATGACACCGGTATACATCGGTGAGCGATCCAGATTATCGCGGATCACCTGATGCGTCTGCTCGTTGGTGTAAGTAATAAAACAAGGGATCTGTATCGGATGATCGCTTTGCTTGCCTAAAAATGAGAATACCGGAGTAGGGGTATCACCAGGTTGTGCCTGCATCACAGAAAAATCCACAGAACGGGCATCAATTCTGGGTGGGGTACCGGTTTTCAGGCGATCTACCCGAAATGGTAGCTCACGTAAACGTCTGGCCAGGGCTATCGATGGCGGATCACCGGCACGGCCACCGGCAAATTGCTCTAAACCAATATGGATCTGACCACCTAAAAAGGTGCCGACTGTCAGTACTACAGCCTTGGCTTCAAAGCGTAACCCCATTTGGGTAACCACACCTTTGACCTGATCCTGCTCTACGATCAGATCATCACAGGCTTGCTGGAAGATCTTCAGATTAGGCTGGTTTTCCAGCATTTGGCGAATTGCAGCCCGGTATAACTGGCGATCAGCCTGGGCACGGGTGGCTCTGACTGCCGGGCCTTTTGAGCTGTTCAGGGTACGAAACTGGATCCCGCCTTTATCTGCTGCAATGGCCATAGCGCCACCTAAGGCATCAATTTCTTTTACCAGATGGCCTTTACCAATACCGCCAATGGCCGGATTACAGGACATTTGACCCAGGGTTTCAATATTGTGTGTCAGCAATAAGGTAGACAAACCGGTGCGAGCTGCAGCCAGCGCGGCTTCAGTGCCTGCATGGCCACCGCCAACGACGATCACATCGAAAGATTCCTGATAGAGCATGCTTGCCTCGATCTGTTACCAATAAAAAATAGGGCACATATTGTAGCCTGATCCGCATCGGAGTGAAATGGCTAAAACCGGATCCGGATCCTGATTAATATATATAGGATCTTTTTAGATCTTTTCTGTTATTACTCTTATTAGCTAAGGGCTTTGCGGTGGATAAGGCATTTTTTATAAAAAGGATCAGTAGCTTATTAAGGATCAGATCCTGTGATCAAGCTTGGATCTGAGCGGATCTAACCCTTGGATAAGATCCTTACTTATCCACATAGTCGCTTTTAAATAAAGTTATATTTTGGATAAATACAGCTTGTTAGCCAGTAAACAGCACGGTTATCAACAGGTGGCTAGCGAATTGGTATTCTTTGTGGGTAATTTGAGGATAACAGGATCATAAGATCGGCAAAGCCAGGGCTGATAGGGTTTTGCCGGATCCTAAGTTGAGATCGTCAGGCGTTTTCTGCGCCTGTGGATCCGGATAAGCTGTTGATAAATTGTGGAAGCCAGACCAAGGCTTGATCTTCTGGTAGCTCTGGATCCTGAGCATCAATATCCAGTCCCGGTAACAGACAACGTGCGCCCTTTAGTTGCAGTAGCGCGGCGATTTTCGCCCCTGCCAGACAAAAAGTATCGTAACTGGAATCACCTAAAGTGATCACAGCATAAGAAAGTGTGGTAAGATCGCCCTGATCTTGTGCTAATTGATCCGCAAAGGGTTGAATATTATCAGGCAGATCTCCTGCGCCATAGGTGGATGTAATCACTAACCAGATAGCATGCTGGTTTAGCTGATTGAGTTCGGGTTTCAGATGCGTTGTAACGTCATAGCCCGCTTGTACCAGTGTTTCAGCAACTTGTTCTGCCACATATTCCGCTGCGCCCATTTGGCTGCCGACGAGGATTTCGATCATTTGTGCCTCTTGCCAGTAAAATGATTGGCTATACTACTGGAATAAAATTGAATAACGCTAGCGCTGTTTATTCGATTTCGCGTTTTTACTGCATTGCAGGCATAGTAGAAACGACAATTGCACGACCACTGCGCCTGCGTGTTATTGAGGTTAAAACAAAGTATGTCTGACTCTATGTCATTTTCCCAGCTAATGCTGCCGGAGCCCCTGGTACGTGCTGTCACCGAACTTGGATATGAAACCGCATCGCCAATTCAGGCGGCTGCCATCCCCAAATTATTAGCTGGCGAGGATGTCCTTGGCCAGGCGCAAACCGGTACCGGTAAAACCGCTGCCTTTGCCCTGCCATTATTAGCCCGGTTAGATCCGGCGCAGAATGATCCACAAATTCTGGTACTGGCGCCAACCCGCGAGCTGGCGATCCAGGTCGCCGAAGCCTTTCAGGCTTATGCCCGCTATATGCCTGCTTTCCATGTATTGCCATTATATGGTGGCCAGAGCTATACCAATCAGTTGAAATCGCTGAAGCGCGGTTCTCAGGTGATCGTAGGTACACCTGGCCGGATCCTGGATCACCTGGATCGCGGCACCCTGAAGCTGGATAAGCTACGTGCTATCGTGCTGGATGAAGCCGATGAGATGTTACGGATGGGCTTTATCGATGATGTGCAAACCATTATGGATGCGACGCCTGCCGGTCGTCAGGTGGCGATGTTCTCTGCGACAATGCCAGCCCCGATCCGCGCCATTGCCCAGAAGCATTTAACCAATGCCGAAGAAATTAAGATCGCCTCGAAAACCAGCACAGTGGAGCGGATTGAACAACGCTTTGTGATGCTGGATGCCAACCAGAAGCTGGATGCCTTAACCCGGGTGCTGGAAGGCGAAGAATATGATGCCAGTATTGTCTTTGTGCGTACCAAAAGCGCTACCGAAGAAATTGCTGAGAAACTGGGTGCCCGCGGTTATGCCGTAGCCTGTTTAAATGGTGATATGAATCAGGCTCACCGTGAGCAAACCATCCGCCGCATGAAAGCCAGCCAGCTGGATATTATCGTCGCCACTGACGTTGCTGCCCGTGGTCTGGATGTGGAACGGATCAGCCTGGTAGTGAACTACGATATTCCTTATGACAGCGAAGCCTATGTACACCGTATCGGCCGTACCGGTCGTGCTGGCCGTGAAGGTAAGGCGATTTTGTTTGTATCGCCACGCGAGCGTCGTTTACTGCGTACTATTGAATATGCGACCAAGCAGCCGATCGAGCAAATGAACCTGCCAACTGGTCAGGTGATTGAGCAAAAACGGATTGAAAGCTTCCGTGCCCAACTGGCGCAAACCATTGAAACCCAGAATCTGAGTTTCTTTGTTGATTTAATTAACGACTGGCGCGACAAGCTGGAAACCACTGATGCTGATATGGCGGCTGCACTGTTATATCTGGCACAGAAAGATCAGCCGTTAAATGTGGCTAAACAGTTCCCGGAATTACGTCAGCCGCATGCCCGTGCTGAACGCAATGATCGTGGCAGTGAGCGCCGTGATCGTCCAGAGCGTAGCTTTGGCGATCGTCCGGCCGGTGATCGGCCAGAGCGCGGTCCGCGTCAGCGTCGCGAGCTGCAGGGTGATTACAACACTTACCGCATTGAAGTGGGTAAAGAGCACGGCGTACGCGCCGGTGATATCGTGGGTGCTATCGCCAACGAAGCCAATATTGATAGCCAGTTTATCGGTAATATCAAATTGTTTGACCATTTCAGTACTGTTGAGCTGCCGGCGAATATCCCGAATGAGATTTTCCAGCATCTGAAAAAGGTGTATGTGCGTAAGCAAAAACTGAATATTACCGTCGATACCGGTGCTGCACCGGTTGGTGAACGCCGTTCTGGCCCTGGCCCGCGTCCGGGTGCAGCGCCACGGGCTCCACGCAAACCGCGTGAATAATCATTTTGCGATAACTTAACTGTTCAAGCCCCGCCTGCCGGGGCTTTTTTCTGTCTGTTGTAGATTATCGCGTCTTTAAATTTGTGTCCGATCACCCTATATCTGCACTATCACCTGTTGCGGAGACTGCCGATGATTATTGCCTGCCCCCATTGCCATGCGCTCAACCGCTTACCTGCCGATCGCCCGCTGCAGGACGGCCGTTGTGGTAAATGCAAACATGCCTTGTTCAGTGGCCAGCCGCTGGAACTGACGGCAGCGAATTTTGCCGCCCATGCTGAAAAGTCTGAGCTGCCGTTGGTGCTGGATTTCTGGGCCAGTTGGTGTGGCCCTTGCCGCAGTTTTGCGCCGGTATTTGCCGCTGCCGCCGCAGAGTTGGAGCCGCGCTTTCGTTTCGGCAAGGTCGATACCGAACAACAGCAAAGTCTGGCAGCGCGCTTTGCTATTCGTTCGATCCCGACCATTATGCTGCTCCACCAGGGGAAGGTGCTGGCACAGCAAGCTGGTGCTTTACCTAAGGCGCAATTCTATCAATGGCTACAGCGTTATAGTTGAAAGTAAGCGGCCACTTACTACCGGCGTTGGCCCGATCACTTGATCTGCGTCTTGTCGCGGCGTAAGGTAAGGCCAGCCTCTAAACCTGGGAGAGAATGATGAGTAACACCCGTTTTAGTCTGAGTAGTCCGGATCTGCAAGAAGGCCATTTTATGGCAAAAGATCAGGAATTTGATGGTTTTGGTTGTAGCGGCGCCAATATTTCGCCGGCATTGAACTGGCAGAATGCACCTGAAGGTACCAAGAGTTTTGCGGTAACGGTGTTTGATCCGGATGCGCCGACCTGTTCGGGTTTTTGGCATTGGCTGGTTAGCGATATTCCGGCGGCCGCTACCGGTTTGCCGCGTGGTGCCGGTAAAGGCAGCTTACCGCCGGGTAGCCGCAGTTTTACCAACGATTATGGTAGTAAAGACTTTGGTGGCGCCTGCCCACCGGAAGGTCATGGTATGCACCGCTATCAGTTTACGGTCTGGGCCTTACCGGAAGAAACCTTACCCGCCCCGGATGGCGCCAGTGCGGCGGTTGTCGGCTTTATGCTAAATGCGATGGCATTGGCTAAAGCGACCCTTACCGCGACCTATGCCCGTTAATTCGATACCGCACTAAGACTATCGGCGCATAGCCAGCGGATCTTGGATCGCCTAAGCTAAGATCCTGTTTACCAGGATCTTAGCGACTTCCTCTTGCTGCCATTACGCCTGAAAGTTCTGCTGGCCGGCTTTTTCAGTCAGTTACTCTGTCTCGGAGTGGCACGTTTCGCCTATACCCCCTTACTGCCACTGATGCAGCAACAAAGTATGCTGGATGACGCCAGTGGCGGTTATCTGGCCGCGGTAAATTACCTTGGTTATATGAGCGGTGCCTTACTGGCGGCTAGCCTGAACTCGCTGGCACTAAAAGACCGCCTGTATCGCTTTGGTTTGCTGTTAGCGATTATCAGCACCCTTGGTATGGCGCTGACCGAAAATATCTGGCTCTGGGCATTCTGGCGCTATCTGGCCGGGCTTAGCAGTGCCGGCTCGATGCTGATTGCGTCCGGGTTAATCCTGCACTGGTTACTGCAGCACAAGCTAAGGGCCGAGCTTGGGGTTCATTTTGCCGGGCTGGGGCTGGGGATTGCTCTTGCTGCACTGGCGGTTGAGCTGATGCTCAATCTGGATTTTGACTGGCGGCAGCAGTGGTATTTA
>DAIOUM010000059.1:0-14978 GCA_036759505.1 Alishewanella sp.
GTTATACACCTGGTCTTTGGCGTTATCGTCCGCTACCGCTGCTAAAATATTCGCTTGTACGGTATTTTCGATATAGCAAAAATCGCGGCTGGTTTCGCCGTCGCCGTTCACAAAAACCTGTTCGCCAATGATCATCGCGGCTGTCCATTTCGGGATTACCGCAGCATAAGCGCCGTTAGGATCCTGACGTTTACCAAAGACATTAAAGTAGCGTAAACCAATACATTTAAAGCCGTAAGTGCGGGCGAACACTTGCGCATACAGTTCGTTAACATATTTGGTTACCGCATAAGGTGACAAGGGGTTACCGATATTCTGTTCAACCTTGGGTAACGCCGGATGATCGCCATAGGTTGAGCTACTGGCGGCATACGTAAAACTGCTTACTTTAGCATCTCTTGCCGCCACCAACATATTCAAAAAACCTGTGATATTCGCAGCATTGGTAGTGAGCGGATCAGCTATTGAGCGGGGTACCGAGCCCAGCGCTGCCTGATGCAGCACGTAGTCGACTCCTCGTACCGCTTGCTCACAGTCAGCCAGGTTCCGGATATCGCCTTGGATAAAAGTAAAGTTTTGCCATTGTTCCGGGCTAACTAATGCTTTAACTTCGTCCAGATTATGCTGGTGCCCGGTAGCAAAATTATCCAAGCCCGTGACCTTTTGGTTAAGTCTGAGCAAGGTCTCCAGTAAATTAGAGCCAATAAAGCCAGCGACACCTGTAATAAGCCAATGCTTGGGAGTGGCATTCAATTGCACCAGTACTTCCTGATAGTTCATTTTGGCTGCTCCGCTTTTATAACCGCAAATCTGCCTGGTTGGCAGGTAGTACATATTTTAAGTCATAAAGCACATGCTCTGCTTTACCAAAAGCCCGCACGCCTGCTGCGCCCAGCTCTTTAAACTGCTTATGCGCAACCGCTAAAACTACCGCATCATAACTGGCCGCTTGTGGGCTCATTACCGGGGTAATTCCATATTCGTGCTCTGCCTCTTTACTGTCGACCCAAGGATCGTACACATCTGCAACTACGCCAAATTCCTGTAGCTCGTGAATAATATCGATTACCTTGGTATTGCGGATATCAGGGCAGTTCTCTTTAAACGTAAGCCCCATAATTAGTACTTTGGCGCCATCAACATGAATGCGCTTTTTCAGCATAGCTTTAACCAGCTCACTTACCACATAACGCCCCATACCATCGTTAATACGGCGACCGGCCAGAATAACTTCCGGATGATAGCCAATCGACTGGGCTTTATGCGTCAGATAGTAAGGATCTACCCCGATACAGTGTCCACCAACTAAGCCTGGTCTAAACGGTAAAAAGTTCCATTTCGTGCCGGCGGCAAGCAGTACCTCTTCGGTATCGATACCCAATTTATTAAAAATAACTGCCAGCTCATTAATTAGCGCAATATTTAAGTCGCGCTGTGTATTCTCAATAACTTTGGCAGCCTCTGCCACTTTAATGGAACTCGCTTTATATGTACCTGCAGTAATAATACTGCCGTAAAGGGCATCAACAAATTCAGCGACTTGAGCAGTTGAACCAGAGGTAACTTTTTTAATGGTAGTGACCCGATGTTCTTTATCGCCGGGATTAATCCGCTCCGGACTATAACCAGCAAAGAAATCGCGGTTAAAAACTAACCCAGACACCCGTTCAATAACCGGAATACAATCTTCTTCAGTGGCACCGGGATATACGGTAGATTCATAAATAACCACATCCCCCTGCTTTACCACCTTACCAAGTGTTTCTGAGGCTTTTATCAGAGGAGTTAGATCGGGTTGTCTATGTTGATCAATGGGCGTTGGTACCGTCACAATATAAACGTTAGCAACCCGTAATTCATCTAAATTGGCGGTAAAACTTAATTGAGTCGCTTGAGATAACTCTTCGCCGGCAACTTCTAGTGTATGGTCAGTACCTGCCCGTAACTCGTTGATACGCGACAGGTTGATGTCAAAACCAATAGTCTGAAACTTTTTACCAAACTCTACAGCAAGTGGTAGGCCGACATAGCCTAAACCAATGATTGCAATCTTACTGTTACTTACTAAACGCGATGCTTCCATATGCTTAAGAAACCTTTTTATCTTTGAAAGAAAATTCCCGGATAAATAAAATGAGTAACGCTAAAAACCCACCAGCAAAAGTTGCCAGTACCACGATCAACGCGCGTTTAGGGCTATGTTTTTCCTCTGGGGCAACAGCCGGATCAACTGTCCGGAACATGTATTCCTCCCGCACATTAGCAAGCATTAAAGTCTTTGTTTGCTCTTCGATTAGTTCAAACAGAGTCGTACGTAAGTCCGCTAGCGATGTATTATTGACCTGCTCTGTGAGATAACTGATGCTACGTTGAGCTTCACTGAGCTCTCGTTGACGCATTTCTTCGTTGATGTCATGAACAAGTTTATTTAGCAAGTCTGCTGCAAAAACGGGAGAGACGTGGTCGAAGGTTACTTTAACCATACCTGAAACTTTGTCGCGGTTGACGTTGAAAACTTTCTTGAAGGACTTAACAGCTTCCCAATAGGTGGGCACGATTTGCTGATTTGCCCTAGGTTTTCTAATCCATCGCTTACTATCAACATCATACAACTTAGGATCAATCTTAATGTCCTGTGTATCCGGCTCCCAGCTCTCTGCCGCTAGCAACGGCACTAATACTTGATGTTTTTCAATAAAGCGCGATAAAAAATCGCGTGACACCATGATTTCGAGGGCAAGATTAGTATTGTCTCCCCGAGACAAGCCACCAAGATTAACACCGGCTAACGATGCTAAACCGGATAGCTGCCCCGGCAATTGAATGCCTCCGTCTTTCCCAAGAGGCGACAGTATAGTTTCTGCCCGATAGATATTGGGGAGTTGCAAGGCATAGTACACCGAGCCGGCAGCGAAGATAACGGAAAACGCTAGCACAAGCCATTTGCCACGCCAGATAATATCAAACAATTCCGCCAGACCAATTTCATCATTGGTGCTGGTTGCATAATTCTGCTCAGTAACACTCATTCTCTTTTCCTTAGAAGCTATTAATGGCAGCTAATGCAACAGCAGATTGATAGAAGATCTGTGTTAACAAGGTCCAAGTCGTAAGCGTTTTGGTGTACTCAGTATCAACTGGCGCAACAATAGTATCACCCGGCAGCAGTTGTTCGCGATTGGCGCTAAACCAGCGGCTTTGTCTTGGAATATATACTGAGCCATCAGCACGAATAACGTAGATGCGATCGGTGTCGGCGCGCTTACGGAAGCCACCGGCAAGGCTTAGATAATCACTGACATTAAGGTTAGCGTCATAGCGATGGCTACTGGCGTGTTGTACTTCACCCACTACACTGACAGTGCGGTTTTGTCTCGGCACAAAGAGCTCGTCGCCATTTTCAACCACCAGGTCAAATTCCTGATTAGCGTTAGCGATTTCCTTTAAATTAATAACAAGGCGACCAACAGGCACTACCTTTTCCAACTCTTGTACCATCAATAAAGCATCCTGAGCAGTCGCGCCGCCAGATTCAACAGACAGAAAGCGGGTAGCAATATCTGCCCGCAGTTGCTCGATCAACTTTTTATATTGAGCCTGTTCTTTTTCCTGCAAATTTTTACGGATAAATACTGAGCCAAACGCAAAGGCTTCGCTGGTCAGGCCGCCGGCCCGTTCAATAACACTGGATAAACGCTCGCCATGCCGGATAGTGTATTCACCAGGAAAGCGAACTTCGCCTTTTAATACGATAGTGCGGTCGGCCTGCCAGTTTGGAATGCCAAATACGTTTAACCGGTCGCGTGGCTGCAGCGGAATATTGTCGATACCGTTTTCAAGCGCATCGGCCAGATTGAGCGCTTTGTGCGCAACTTCGATGCCGTTTTCATTTTGTGACATGGCAACAACACGGCTTAGTTCGGCACGATTAACAAAGGCCGAATCCTTTAAACCGCCTGCAGCTTTAATCAAATCGACTAAGCGGGCATTTTGCGCCAGTGGGTATTCACCTGTTACTTTCACCTCACCAGAAATACTGACTATCTGCAGTGTTTCGTTGGTTCTGGCCTGTTGGCGTAACAAAGTTAATACCGGGTGCAGTAATTCGGTACGGCCAAAATGCGGGCTCAGGGCGACAGCCTGGCGATCGGTTAACAGCTTAGCAAGCAACTGCTCAAACTCTTCTACCAGCAGCTGTTCCTGCTTCTCCAATTGTTGCTGCTTTTCGCGGAACAGATCGAGCGCGGCGTTACGATCCTGATTTAGTAGCAACCGGTTTTCGGTATTACGCTGACTCAGCTCCTGAAAAGCCCGGCTGGCAACGTCACCCAATAACCAGCGTGACTCTTCGCCGATATCCAGTTTTTTCTCTAGCTGTTTACGCAGGTAGTCGTTTAGTTTGCCACGCTGATAATTACTATCGCCATGATGGAATACCAACAGGGTATCGCGCGGCTGCAAGGTAATATTGTCTGTTGAGCGCGGATTTTGCAGCGCTTGCGCGATATCTAACTGTAATACGGTGTATTCACGGTTGTTATTGCCCTGGCGCAGAACCAACAAATACTCAGGATCGGCTGTTGGGAGTAAGTCTGACCATAAGGAACGGATTAAATCAGTAACCCGCATATCCGGCTGCCAGGCATAAAAACCCGGACGGGTAAATGCACCGGCAAGTACAATCTGATTTTGGGCAACAGGGGCAGTAGCGGCTAAACGTAAGATGTCGCCGGCCCGGGCAGCCAGTTGTTTAGTCGATGTTTGTGTCAAATCCACGTTGACGATTTCACGCAGATTTTGTTGGTTAACACGCTCCAGCACGGCAGCGCGTGGATAAGCTAGAGCCTTGGCACCACCTGCCATGGCCAGCAGATCAGCCAGGGTTTCGCCCTGCTTTAGCTCGTACAGTGCTGGCCGGTGTACTTCCCCTTCCACCGTCGCAATAGCCGTTACCGGTGCGATAAATACAACGTCACCATGTTGTAAGGTAACGTCGTTGCGGCTATCGCCGCGAAGTAATAAGTCATATAAGTCAAAACGGGCGATTGTCTGGCCAGCGCGGTTAATTCGGATATCACGTAAGCTACCGATTTCCGATACACCGCCGGCTACGAACATCGCCTGGGTGACCGTGCTTAACGCCGAAACTGCATAAGAGCCGGGATACTTGGCCTCACCCGTGACAAAAATATTGATAGTACGTAATTTGCCCATGCTGACTGCAGCTTCGGTACCGATGCTGCTAGCCTTTACCCGGGACTCAATTAACGCCTTTGCTTGGTTAAAGGTAAGCCCTCCCACTTGCAGCAAGCCGGTCTCGGCCAACGTAATGGCGCCATCACGGCTAACCGTTAGGGTTTCACGGCTGTTTTGCTTACCGAAATACTGAATTAATAACTGATCATCTGCACCCAATTTGTAGTTATCAGGAACAGGCATGGTGTTAACAGGCGCAAAGGTACTGATTTTGGCATCAAATAAACTTAAGCCAAACCGTTCAAGTGGCGCATCTGCTTTTTGTTCTTTTTCGCGCTCAGGCTGGTTATTACGACGATTACGCTGTTCTTGTAACAAGCGCGGTTGCTGCAGCAGTTCGGGCTCTTGTTCGCTAAGATTGCTATCGCGACTACTGCCCTGATTAAGCATATTAATGTCAAAACCATACTGACGAGCTAAGCGTTCCTGCTCTGAGCGCGGAAGTTGTTTAAACTGTTCCAGCATGGCGGGTGATGGAGTAACTGCCTGAGCCCAAAGGGATTGTGCACTATTTAGTGCGATAAAAAGAGCTACAAGAAGAACGCGGAAAATTGTTTGCACCATTAAAACTCCATAACACCAGTAAGTCCTTATTACCGCTTATCGGGCTAAGCACCGAAAAAGGCCGGTAATGATAGCACTAAAAATGCCTTATTTGGAACGAAAGCCGTTACTAAGGCTACCACCTGTATTCGTATCGTACAGCCCCCTGCCAACGAGAGCTAATCTCAGCCACTTTATTGGCACTGTGTTGCAGTTCAGCAGTGAGCAAACCGCGCCACAGCGGATATTGTCCGCCAAGGTGATATAGCAGATGAGAGTTGTCCAGACCATTAATATCATATTCCAGATGATTAATTTTCAGACTCAGCCCCACACCCGCGGCCCGATAGAAGTACGCGCCGAGCACTTTGTTATTTTTTATGGCTAAAGGTTCAATTAACGGCGATTGTTGAAAACTTTCAGGCTGACGCCAATTAAAAAAATCACGCTCTAAATAGCGATATTCTGCAAAAAATGTACTTTGCCAGCCGTTTAGCCAAAGGTGTAAATCGGTACCAATGCTGTACTGATTGGCAGAGGTTTGCGCGTTATCCTGGCGATTGATCTGACCATAGAGCCCTGCAGTACCGAGCAGGTATCGGAAATCAAACTGCAACTCGTGGATGGACTCGCTGCTGATGGCCTGAGAAACCGGAGCGTCAATTTCGGGTAAATCACGCAGTTGCGCATAGGTCATTCCAAGTTCGATTCTGCTACTTGGTAACATATTGATACTGGCTATAGCGAAGCGAGCATCGCGCAAACTGACCGAACCGGGCATTTCACCCACAATCAGCCGGGTTGCTGTCGGTATCTGTGTCAGTTCATCAGAGAATAACGAGAGCGATGGATTGAGTCGGCTCAATTGAATGGTTTTAGGTGCCCGACCCTGCCAACTTAGTTGTTCACCGTGACTTTGAGTGCTGCCGAGCCAGAGTTGTTGCTGTGAAAAGCTGATAATCCAATTATCGAAGGTATAGGCAGCGTAGCTGCCGTCAAAGTGTTGTTCTTTGTCATCACGGGCGTCTACCCGAAAATTAGTACGCAAACCGACAGCCCAATTGTAACCCTTGTGCTCGGACATCACTCCGAGGAGTGCAGCTTCATCGAAACGGGCGCCTTGCAACCCTGAACCAACAGGCTCAGTGCTGGCCGAGAGAATCAGCGTTTGGATATTTTCAGCACGGGCAAAGTCCACAGCCGTCATCAATCTGGAAACGGCGAGTAATTCGGCGTCGGTGAGTTTCGACCGGTCCAAAGCGCCTAATTGCTGGATTACGGCAACCCAACTTACCGGATAACTAGATAAGGGCAATGAAATCTTACCCGACTTCTGTAAAAGTTGCAGACTACTATGCAGGAACCGGTCTTCGGGGTTGATCCAAGGAGAGCTGTGCGCACTGAACGCAGTCAATAACACAGAAAAACAAAGCAAATTGCGCACGAACATACAATAACTTATCCCTATTATACTGCGGCAAAGGTTACCAGAGCCCCCAAATACTGTAAACACTACAAACTTATCCACAGCACTCCGGTACCGGTCAGAGGTCAGACCGGTACCGGAGTGCTGTGGATAAGTGCTGGCTGTTGAGGGCGCTGTAGCGCGGACGCTGTGCAATGCTCGGATATTCGGCGCTACTGATGGCAAGGAGCGGTGTGTTGCTTCCTTGTTCCTGAAAGATACGCTGCGCAAACTGGTACCAGCTCATCACCTGTGAACCGGCATAGTGATAAATCCCATACGGCAATTCCTGCTGCAAAATAAGCCTTACCACTATTGCGGCGAGATCTTTGGCATGTGTTGGTGTACCTGTTTGGTCAGCGACAACCTTAACCGGCGCAGTTTGCTGGCTTAACCGCTGCATAGTGGTATAGAAGTTTCGGCCAACATTGCTGTAAAGCCAGCTGGTTCGCAGTATGTAGTGCGGGCACTGACTTTGCTGGATTACAAGCTCCCCTGCTCTTTTACTGGCACCGTAGTAGTTTATCGGGTTCGGGCTATCCTGCTCCGTGTAAGGGGTGTTTTTTTCGCCGTCAAACACATAGTCGGTTGAAAAATGAATTAGCAGGGCTTGTTGTGCCTGACAATAGTCTGCCAAATGCTTTACGGCGATTTCATTGATCGCAGTACAAGCCTGTTGGTTACTTTCAGCAAGATCAACCTGAGTATAAGCTGCACAATTGATGATGATGTTAGGTTTAAGCTCTGTTAGTTTTTGCGTTAACTGTTTGCTATTACTGATATCTAACTGTTGCCGATCGCACGCGATAAACTGCATTCCACTTGCCTGCAGTGCTGCGTTGATATGCTGTCCGAGCTGACCGGCGGCACCGGTGATTAAAATACGCATTAGTTTTCAGCTAAGGTGCGGCAAATTGAAGCGAAGCTTGGCGCTTGTTGATCTTTGGCCGAGAGGATTGCAGCTTGCAAAGGCCAGGTAATGGCCAGATCCGTATCGAATACGTAAAAAGCACCCTCGTCGTTCGCGTCGTAATAGCTACTGGTTTTGTAAAATACCAGGGTGTCATCAGCTAATGCCTGAAAACCATGCGCAAAGCCAGGGGGAAGCCAGAGCTGCCGCGGTTGATCAGCGCTCAGGTAGATACCTTGCCACTGGCCAAACGTATTGGAGTTGGGTCTGATATCCACCATTACATCGTAAATTTCACCTTTAAGCACAGATATCAGTTTACCTTGAGGCTTGTTGCGCTGAAAATGCATGCCTCTAATCACACCGCGCTTTGACTGCGATAGGTTATCCTGAACTAATGGCAGAGTGATTCCCGCTTGCTGGAAGCGTTGCTGAACATAGAGTTCAGTAAAAAAACCACGATTATCGTGAAAGTGTTGCTGTTCAAGCAGCAGACAACCGGCGAGTGATGTTTCTGTTATGGTCATAGTTTGCTTCACTTTTTTGCCGATTATAACGTATTTTGGTGGTATTCAATGTCGGAAGTGTTATTTGTTACCGGTGGTTCGGGCTTTATTGGCTCTGCTTTAATCAGGCATTTGCTAAACAGCACGGATTATCAGATCGTCAATATCGACAAATTGACATACGCTGCCGCCCCAGAAGCGCTGGCCGTGGCGAGCAAGCATAGCCGCTATCGATTTTATCAGCTAGATATTAATGATCTCGACGCTATTACCAAATTGTTCGCTGCATATCGCCCGGTGGGCGTATTTCATCTTGCTGCAGAGAGTCATGTAGACCGGTCTATTCAGAGTGCATCCCCTTTTATTCAAAGTAATATTGTTGGTACTTTCAATTTGCTTGAGAGTTGCCGCAATTACTTTGCCGGGCTAACGGCTAGCTGTAAAAAGGCCTTTAAATTTGTTCATGTTTCTACTGATGAGGTATACGGCGATCTGCCAATTTCTGCTCCCGCTGCAGCAGAAGGTGCACCTTATCATCCCAGCAGCCCTTACTCAGCCAGTAAAGCTGCAAGTGATCATCTGGTGCAAGCCTGGGCAAGAACCTATGGTCTGCCTGCGATTATAACGCATTGCACCAACAATTACGGACCCCATCAATACCCCGAAAAACTGATCCCGTTACTCGTTCAACGCGCTCTGAAACTCGAGCCGTTACCGATATATGGAGATGGCCTGCAAATCAGAGATTGGTTGTATGTTGACGATCACGTGCAAGCACTATTACAAGTTTTTCAGCGTGGTAAGCCCGGCGAGTCTTACAACATTGCCGGAGATCAGCCGCTGACGAATCTTGCAGTTGCTCATGCGATATGCAACTTAATCCCCACTCTAAACTTACCCACAGCACTCCGGTACCGGTCTGACCAGCTGAAAAGCTTAATAACTCATGTAGCTGACCGTCCTGGGCATGATCGACGATACGCATTAAATAACAATAAGATAAAGACAGAAATTGGCTGGGTTCCGCAAGTGCGCTTTGAAGAAGGCTTAGCAAGGACGATAACCGCAGTGTATGAGGGCCTTACTACGATTCGTTAAGTCAACCCCGTTTATCCACAGCACTCCGGTACCGGTCTGAGGTCTGAGCTCCGGCCGGTACCGGAGTGCTGTGGATAAGTTATTTTTTGGGCGATAAATTGTATATTCATATTCGCGGCTTTATGATGGCGGCATCACTTCTATAGCGTTATAAGGAATGCATAATGCTGTCTTCATATTCAAAAGTTTCTGTTATTGGCCTGGGTTATATCGGTTTACCCACTGCAGCTGTTATTGCCTCGCGTGGCGTTGAGGTTGTTGGGGTTGACGTATCGGAGCATGCGGTTAATACCATTAATCAGGGCAAAATTCATATTATCGAGCCGGATCTGGACATGTTGGTACAGGCGGCCGTGACTACTGGCAAGTTGCGAGCTTCATTAACTCCGGAGCCGGCGCAGGCCTTTATGATTGCCGTGCCCACACCCTTTAAAGAGGATAAAGCACCGGATCTGAGTTACATCCGTGCCGCGCTGGAAAATATCGCGCCGGTAATCGAGAAAGGCAACTTAATCGTACTGGAGTCGACTTCACCGGTGGGCACTACTGAGCAAATCGCTAAGTGGCTGACTGAACTGCGCCCGGATCTGAGGGTACCACTGGATCCGTCTGATAATGCCGATGTGTTTATCGCACACTGCCCGGAGCGGGTATTACCTGGTCGCGTATTGCAGGAACTGGTCAGCAATGACCGTATTATCGGCGGCATTACCGAGCGTTGTGCCGATCAGGCTACTGCGCTGTATCAGTTATTTGTGCGCGGCGAATGTTTACGTACCAACGCCCGTACAGCTGAGATGGCAAAGTTAACAGAGAACGCTTTCCGTGATGTAAATATCGCTTTTGCCAATGAGCTATCGCTGATTTGTGACGAGCTGAAAATCAACGTATGGGAACTGATCAAACTGGCTAACCGCCATCCCCGGGTTAATATTTTAAGCCCGGGCCCTGGCGTCGGTGGCCACTGTATCGCGGTAGATCCCTGGTTTATTGTTGACTCTGCGCCAGCGCTGGCCCGGATGATCCGCACAGCGCGGGAGATCAACGACAGTAAGCCACATTATGTGATCAACAAGGTGAAAGAAGCCGCTGATCAGTTCAAACGGCCGGTTATTGCCTGTTTGGGTTTAGCTTTTAAAGCAGATATCGACGATCTACGTGAAAGCCCGGCTTTAGATATCGCCGAGCATCTGATCAACGACAATGTCGGTGAAGTGCTGCTGGTAGAGCCGAATATTAAGGCGCTGCCAAAACGGTTAAGCCAACACAATGATAAACTGACTACCCTACCCAAGGCGCTGGAACGCGCCAATGTGTTAGTAGTATTGGTAGATCACCGTCAATTCAAAGCCCTGCATGTCAATGACGTAGCCGCTAAGGTGGTTATTGATACCCGCGGCATCTTCGGCTAACGCACTTATCCACAGCACTCCGGTACCGGTCTGAGGTCAGATGTCTGACCGGTACCGGAGACGTGTGGATAAGTTTTGGGCGAGTTCGTTTGCCTGCAATGCAGAGCCGGCCTCAGTGTAGATTCGTAGTTCCGGCGCATTACCTGATGCTCTGAGATGAATGATACTGGTATCACTCAGCGTTATTCTTATACCGTCGGTGAGATCAACGTTTTGCACAGTTTTATCTGTAATACCCAGCTGTTGCAGACACGCCAGGGGTTCAGCCGCAGCAGCTGCCAGTAAAGTACGGCTGTTATCCGCGCTGAAATTCTGCACCCGCTCGCTGGCGGTAAAACGCTGCGGTAAGGCCGCCACCAGCTCTGAGATTGGCTGCTTATTCGCGAGCAACAGGATCGCAATAAAGGGTAACAAGGCATCGCGCGTTGGTAGTGCAGTAAGTGGGTTACTGTTGATATCTAGCGCACTCGCCAGTAAGAAACCTCCATTTGCTTCAAAACCTGCAACCCGCTGAAAATCCGGTAACAACGTTTCCATCCCGGCGATAACGTAGGGAGAACCAATCCGGGTGCGCAGCACCTTGGAAAAGCTACCACACAAATCTATTGCGCTGTTGGCATTCACCGGCACTGACAGTGCCTCGATGCCAAGTGCCTTTGCCGTTAGCAAGCCAACCGTATCGCCGCGCAGCCAGTGTCCCTTTTCATCAGCAATCAGGGGCCTGTCACCATCCCCATCGGTGGAGAAAATAGCATCCAGCTGATACTGCCCTGCCCATTGCCGGGCTTTGGCTTGGTCAGCATCAGATACCGCTTCGGTATCAATCGGCACAAAGTGCTCGGTTCGCTCCAGCCGGGTTACCCTGGCACCTAATGCGCTTAACAAGTGATGATACAGATCGCGACCGGCACTGGAATGTTCGTAAACACCAATGTGCATGCCGCTCAAACATTGTGCTGGGCAGATAGTAAGATAGCGCTGCAGATATCGCTCTGCCGCTTCGCTGGCGATGATGCTAAGCTCTGCAATATCCGAGGCAAGTAACTCAGTAGTATTCTGACTAATCGCCAATTCATCTGCTTTGCTGATCTCGCCATCGGGCCGGTAGAACTTCAGGCCATTGCGGTCAAACGGAATATGGCTACCGGTAATCATAATTGCTGGTACCTGATCAGCCATAGCTTGTAATGCCAAAGCTGGCGTTGGCAAAATACCGTAGTACTTTACCTTTAAGCCCATAGCGGCCGCCATACCGGCGCAGCTTTGCGCCATTGCCAGGCTGCTGGGTCTGTTATCAATGGCTATTGCTAATGCAGAAAACGGGTAGTGCCGCTGCATTTCCTGCAGAAAACTCTGCGTAAAGGCTGCACACACCTGAGGTGTAAAGTGGCTAACCAGGCCCCGGGCACCACTGGTGCCAAAGGCAATGCCACTCTCGCTTATTATCTGTTGCAGGCTAATGGCCATTTTTCACCTCAACTTATCCACAGCACTCCGGTACCGGTCTGACCAGTCAAACGCGGCCATAAAGGTCAGAAAAACGCACAATATCGTCTTCGCCAAGGTAGGCACCGGATTGTACTTCGATCAGTTCTAATGGGATTTTACCCGGATTTTCCAGTGAGTGAACGGCGCCAATCGGGATATAAACCGACTGATTCTCTGTTAACAGTTGCTGCTGCTGATCAATAGTGACCTTCGCAGTGCCATGCACCACTATCCAGTGCTCAGCCCGGTGATGATGCATTTGGATCGACAACTTTTCGCCCGGTTTTACCGTGATCCGTTTCACCTGATAGCGATTGCCATTATCGATACTGTCGTACTTACCCCACGGCCGGTATACCTCACGGTGAATATAATGTTCGCTGCGCCCTGCCTGCTTGAGTTGCTGCACGATATGCTTGACGTCCTGCACCTGATCTTTAGCCGCAACCAGCACCGCATCCTTAGTTTGAATCACAACGGTATTGTGCAAACCAACGGTCGCAACAACGCCTGTTTCTGCAAAGATATAATTATCGCTGGAACCATGCTGAAGCACATCGCCAAGTTGCACATTCCCGGCCTGATCTTTATGACTAATTTCCCACAGGGATGACCAGGAACCGACATCACTCCAACCGGCATCCATTGGCACCACTACCGCCCGATCGGTTTTTTCCATTACCGCATAATCAATTGATTCTGACGGACAAGCAGCGAATGCCTGCTTGTTTACCCGGATAAAGTCCAAATCAGGTTCGGTTTGCGTCATTGCCTGTTCACAGGCAGTCATAATATCAGGGCGGAATTTCGCTAACTCAGCAAGAAAAACACTGGCTTTAAACAGGAACATACCGCTATTCCAGTAGTACTCGCCACTGGCCAGGTATTGCTCAGCGACAGCCCGGTTTGGTTTTTCAACAAACTCGGCAACGCTGTATGCTGCATCAGAAACAGCCGACACAGCTCCGCGACGAATATAGCCGTAACCGGTTTCTGGCGCTGTGGCAACTATCCCAAAGGTGACCAGTTGATCCGCTTCCGCCAGTTTCGTAGCACGCTGCACTGCCGTTTGAAATGCCTGCACATCCTGAATCACGTGATCAGCGGCTAGCACCAGCAGTAACGGATCATCACCGTTGCGTCTGGCGGAAAGTGCAGCTAAAGCGATGGCAGGTGCGGTGTTACGACCCGCTGGTTCAAGAATGATATTGTGGTTAAGCAGGGACAACTGTCTTAACTGCTCGGCGGCAATAAAACGGTGCTCTTCGTTACAAATCACCAAGGGTAGCTCAGCCGCAATACCAGACAATCTGGCGAGTGTTGCTTGTAACATGGTGGCGTCGCCACACAGTTTAAGAAATTGCTTTGGCATCAGCTCGCGTGACAGGGGCCACAAACGGCTGCCGCTGCCACCGGCCATAATAACGGGTAGTAACATACTCGATCCCTGAAAATAGAATGTTACCCGCTACTTTAAATCATCAGCCAAAATAAGCAACTTTTGCCGCTCGCTCCGCAACTTATCCACAGCACTCCGGTACCGGTCTGACCACTTCTGGCTGCTGCCGGTTAACCCAATTTTTAGTCAATGCCAGACGTATCTGTTTTAACTCCTCTGTACTCATCTCAGTATTGAATAATTCCCGATAGGCTTTAAGGCGGCTGAACTGACAGTCTCCCAGCGCAAGATAAGTTTTATGTGGCTGAATAATAGCAGATTTCATCCCACAGGCATTGGTGTGGAAACTCGACCAATGATAGCCAGCCGGCGTAGCCGACAGGCCTGCCCGCACCGGGTTAAGCTCAATATAACGATAACAGGCCAACAGGTAATAGTCGCTTTCTATGCTGCTAGCAAAGTACTTACTATCCCAGACTGTCCCGGTACGTTGCCGGTTTGTATTAAAATAACCGGCGTATTTACGCCCCAAACATTGCATAAAATGAGGCAGCTCTGCGCCGTCATCCGGTGTCACGAGCAGATGATAATGATTGGACATTAGCACGAAGGCATGTAACTTTATTGAGAATGCCTCCAGCTTGTCGCACAACATGCTGAAAAAGGTTCCTTTGTCTGCTTCACCACCAAAACAGGGCATGCGGTTATGCCCACGGTTAACCAGATGGTACGGCATACCACTGACAAAAAATCGCGGTTTCCTGGCCATAAATTAACCTCCTATTAAATATTTTTTAAAATAGAAGATAAGTTGGCGACCGGCAAACCCGGACAATACCGGTCAGAGGTCTGACCGGTACCGGAGTGCTGTGGATAACTACTGGTTTTGTAGTTGGGGGAA
>DAIOUM010000060.1:0-14965 GCA_036759505.1 Alishewanella sp.
CCTCCGCAGCATCCCTGCTGCTGTTACGAAAATTCTACCGCAGCCAAGGGCTTAACAAATATCGGTGAGGCGTCAGGATAGATCGAAACCAAACGAGAGTTGCTTAAACACCAAAAAGCGAAAATCCGACACATGGCCGGGTTCTCTGAATAATGGCAGGGGCGGCTGGATTCGAACCAACGCATGGCGGGATCAAAACCCGCTGCCTTACCGCTTGGCTACGCCCCTGCAGAAACTACAGCTACTTGTTTAGGATGGTGCGGAAGAAGAGACTCGAACTCTTACGCCTCGCGGCGCTGGAACCTAAATCCAGTGCGTCTACCAATTTCGCCACTTCCGCATGCATGAGAAAAGTAAAGTGGTGGCTACAGCGGGAATCGAACCTGCGACCCCAGCATTATGAGTGCTGTGCTCTAACCAGCTGAGCTATGTAGCCACGTAAACTTGTCCTAAGCAAGTGGCGCGTATTATGCTGATCTGAAGAAATAGCGTCAACCGTTTTTTTCGCATATTCCGGTTCTGTCTGCTTGTTTGCCGAATTTCTATGCAGTAGGGCTGGAATAGCGTGAAAAGCTTAGCAAAAGATAGCAAAAAGCCGGGTAAACCCGGCTCTTAATCTGTACTTTGGTAACGAAAAAGCACTTAGACGTTAAAGCGGAAATGCATCACATCGCCATCTTTAACGATGTAATCTTTACCTTCCAGACGCCATTTCCCGGCTTCTTTGGCACCGGCTTCACCGTTGTACTGCACGAAGTCATCGTAAGACACCACTTCCGCGCGGATAAAGCCTTTTTCAAAGTCAGTATGGATCACGCCAGCGGCTTGTGGTGCTGTGGCACCAACAGCAACAGTCCAGGCCCGTACTTCTTTCACGCCGGCCGTAAAGTAGGTGTGCAGGTTTAACAGTGAGTAACCACCGCGGATCACACGGTTCAGGCCTGGCTCTTCCAGCCCCATATCGGCCATAAATTCCGCTTTTTCTTCATCATCCAGCTCGGCGATTTCTGATTCGATAGCGGCACAAACCGGTACTACGATGGCACCTTCTTTGGCAGCGATGCCGCGCACTACGTCCAGATGCGGGTTATTGTCAAAACCATCTTCCAGTACGTTGGCGATATACATGGTTGGCTTAATGGTTAAGAAGTTCATATAGGCAATCAGCGCCTTTTCTTCTTTATCCAGCTCCAGCTGACGCAGCGTTAAACCGTTTTCCAGGTGGGCTTTTACTTTTTCCAGCACTGCCAGTTCGGCTTTGGCGTCTTTATCGCCGCCTTTGGCTTTTTTCTGTACCCGTAAAATGGCACGTTCGGCACTGTCCATATCCGACAGTACCAGTTCCATATTAATGGTATCGATGTCGTCAGCCGGGTCAATTTTACCGGCAACGTGGATAATATTTTCATCGTCAAAGCAGCGTACCACATGGCCGATAGCATCGGTTTCGCGGATATTGGCCAGGAATTTATTGCCTAAACCTTCGCCTTTAGACGCGCCCTTTACCAGGCCGGCGATATCGACGAATTCCATGGTAGTGGGGATCACGCGTTGTGGGTTAACGATTTGCGCCAGTTTATCCAACCGCAGATCCGGTACCGGTACTACACCGGTGTTTGGTTCAATGGTACAGAACGGGAAGTTAGCTGCTTCGATACCAGCCTTAGTTAAGGCGTTGAATAAAGTAGATTTGCCGACGTTAGGTAAACCTACGATGCCACATTTAAAACCCATGAATGTATCCTTTAATCTGCGGTGGGGCCAGCTTAGCTGGCCTGAAAGCTGTGTAAACGGCTCTGGGCTTTTACCAGACCGTCGCGTGCCAGTATAGCAAAGCAGGCAACAGCTTCCTCTATGCTCTGGTCGATCAGTTTTTGTTCGCTGGCAGGTGCCTTACCCAGTACAAAGCCAGTAACCTGATCTTTGTGGCCCGGATGGCCGATGCCTAAGCGCAAACGATAGAAATTCGGATTATTGCCCAGTTTGCTGGTGATATCGCGCAAGCCGTTATGACCGGCATGGCCACCGGCGAACTTGAATTTAGCACTGCCCGGCGGTAACGCCAGTTCATCATGTACTACCAGAATTTGCTCCGGCGCCAGTTTATAAAACTGTGCCATAGCCAGTACGGCTTTGCCGCTTAAATTCATATAGGTAGTCGGCACCAGGAGTTTGTATTCCTGCCCGGCCAGCATAAATTTGCCGGTCAGACCAAAAAATTTGGCTTCGGGTTTCAGGTTACAGTGATAGGTGCGGGCAAGTTGCTCTACAAACCAGACACCGGCATTGTGCCGGGTGTATTGATATTCGGGGCCCGGATTACCCAGGCCCACGATTAACTGTACAGCAGGCTGAACAGTATCAGACATTACTCAGCGGCAGCGTCTTCAGCTTTACCAGCTGGCTTGTTCACAGAAACCACTGGCAGGTCATGACCTTCGCCTTTGGTTAACTGAACAAACTTAACGCCTTTTGGTGCTTTGATATCAGACAGGTGCAGGGTAACGCCTACAGCGACATCAGCCAGGTCAACTTCGATAAACTCTGGCAGATCCTGTGGTAAACAGGTGATTTCAACTTCGTTCAGACCGTGAACAACAACACCGCCTTTCTTCGCAGCAGCATCTTCGTTCAGGAAGTGTACCGGAACAGTAGTGTGCAGCTCATGGCCAGCTTCTACGCGTTGGAAGTCAACGTGCAGAATTTTTGGCTTGAACGGGTGACGTTGCATTGCTTTCACGATAGCTTTAACTTCTTCACCGCCAACGCTGATAGTCAGGATGTGAGAGTAGAAAGCTTCGAAGCTTTGTGCTTTTAACAGCTTAGAGTGATCTAAGGTGATAGACAGTGCTGGCTTATGACCACCGTAGATGATCGCTGGCACTTGGTCAGCATGACGCAGGCGGCGGCTCGCACCTTTCCCCAAGTCGTTGCGGACTTCTGCATTTAACGTGAAAATTGCATCAGACATGATGTACTCCAAAAATTAGAATTTGTTACGGCTTGCGACCAGCCATAACCTGTTGCCCGTTTAAAAGGCGCGACATCTTACCACCAGCGCTGTTGAGCTGCAAATAAAAGCTGCAGCCAATAAAAAAGGCAGGATAACCTGCCTTCTTCAACTTTAGCTTGCGGCTTAATCAAACATCGCCGAAATCGATTCTTCGTTACTGATACGACGGATACACTCTGCGATCAGGTCACTTAACGTCAACTGCCGTACTTTAGGAATGGCACGCATCGCCGCAGACAGTGGAATAGTATCGGTGACGATCAGCTCATCAATCACTGACTCACTGATAATTTCCGGCGCCCGGCCAGAGAAAACCGCGTGGGTAGCGTAGGCAAATACCCGCTTGGCGCCTTGTTCTTTCAGCGCTTCCGCCGCCTTACACAGGGTACCGCCGGTATCAATCATATCGTCGACAATAATACAGTCACGGTCTTTTACGTCACCGATAATATGCATTACCTGAGAGACGTTGGCCTTCGGCCGGCGCTTATCGATAATCGCTAAGTCGGCGTCATTCAGCAGTTTAGCTACCGCACGGGCGCGCACTACACCACCGATATCCGGCGATACCACCACCGGTGCTTCAAGGGCTTTTTTGCGCATATCGTCCAGCAGTACCGGTGTTGCGAATACATTATCTACCGGCACATCAAAGAAACCCTGAATTTGCTCGGCATGCAGGTCGACCGTTAATACCCGGTCCACGCCAACGCTGGATAAAAAGTCGGCGACTACTTTGGCGGTAATAGGTACCCGGGCTGAACGTACCCGACGATCCTGACGGGCATAACCAAAGTAAGGAATCACTGCTGTGATCCGGCCGGCTGACGCGCGACGTAAAGCGTCAACAATGACAATCAGTTCCATCAGATTGTCGTTAGTAGGGGCACAGGTAGACTGGATAATAAAGACGTCTGAACCGCGTACATTTTCGTTGATTTGCACACTGACTTCGCCATCACTGAAGCGACCGACAGCGGCGTCTCCCAGTTTGATGTAAAGACGGCTGGCGATTTTGTTGGCAAGATCTGGTATGGCGTTACCAGCGAAAACCTTCATGTCGGGCACGGTAGGATCCTCAGGGCAGTTGTGAGTCCGGTTTAATCATAAAAGCCGCTGTTGAGTATAGTTGCTGCCGGAGAAAAGACTCCGGCAACGGCTAAACTGAATGGCGGCTCGAGTTGCTGTAAACGGTATCAGTTAAGGCCGCTAATAAAGGCGACGTATTAACCCCTCTGGCGATAAAGCCCCGACAGTTTGCCGGCAGGTTCGCTAGGGCATGCTGAGCACTGGCCGCGTCCGGAAATTCGGCGAACACACTGGCGCCAGTACCCGTCATTCGACACGGCGCATATTCTAGCAACCACTGTAAGGTTATTGCAACAATCGGATACAGCCGTTCGACCAGCGGCTGGCAGTCATTCTGCCACGGGCTGCTAAGCAGCTCTGCCAGGCTGATCTTAGATGTATCTCTTTTTAAATCAGGATGTTGGAATATTGCTGCCGTGCTGATATGACAAGCTGGTGTCACGACCAAATAGGTCTTTTCCGGCAGTGAAACCGGCTGTAAGTGCTCACCAACCCCTTCGGCAAAGGCCGTTTGGCCATGCACAAAGACCGGCACGTCTGCGCCCAGTTTCAAGCCCAGTGCCGCCAGTTCTGCGGTAGTTAATCGCAGTTGCCATAACAGGTTAAGTGCATGCAAGGTGGTGGCCGCGTCGGACGAGCCACCGCCCAGGCCGCCGCCCATTGGCAGGTGTTTATCCAGCCGGATCTGACAACCGGCGTTGGCACTGGCCAAAGGTTTTAATAACATCGCCGCACGGTAAATCAGATTATCCTGTCCGGCCAGTTCGGCGATATCACAGCTTAAGCTAATTTCACCACTCTGATCCGGGGTAAAGTGCAGGACATCGCCGGTATCCAGCATTTGAAACAGCGTTTGCAGATTATGATAGCCATCATCGCGGCGGCCAGTGATATGCAAAAATAAATTCAGTTTGGCCACAGCGGGTAAGGTCAGGGTCATAGCTGCCAGCTCCGGATCACCAACCTGACCTGGGTATCGGCACTGTGCAGCTGTAATTGCCGGGGTAAAGATAAGGCATCATCAAAAAAACTGCGGTAGGTCAGTTGCCAGCGAATGCCGGTGCTGTCGGTCAGGGTAAAACTTACCAGGCGGCCAGCAGCGTCGTATTTCAGGTCAGTTGCCGAATCACCCGGCAAGCCGCGTAACCATAGCGCCATATCGTGCAGCGGAATCGACCAGCCAGCCAGTTGCCACAGTAAATTACTGGCATCAGCTGCCTGATAGCGCTCGCCCCGCACCAACAGTTCGGTCAGCTCGCTACTGGCCGTCAGCTCAAACAGGCTGATACCCAGCATATTGGCCAGCCGTGCCTGATAAGCAGTGGCATCCTGTTGCTGCCAGCGCAAATTGCCATTGACGGTTTCGGCCGGAGATTTAATACCAACCGAGGCCTGTACTGTAAAGTTGTGCATAGCCGACAGTTGCTGCTGTCGTTCGCTTTGTGGCAGTACCGTTTGGGTACCGGGTAAGGTCTTGGTGCTGGTACAGGCAGTGCTTAACAGGGCAATTGCTAACAGCGCTAACATTCTGAAGAGTGAACTCAAGCTATGGTCCTTTACGATGGCTTATCTGCTTTTGCTTTTCTTAATTCGGGCTTTTTCGTACAATTCGCCCCCTATCTCGATATGATACAGGTGAACACCATTTTTGCACTAGGCATTAATCACAAAACGGCACCGGTGGCGCTGCGCGAGAAACTCGCCTTTGCGCCCGAGCAGGTTCCGGATGCATTGCACCAGCTTGCCAGCAAGCTGGAGATTAGCGATGCGGTGATTTTGTCCACCTGTAACCGTACCGAACTGTATTTTAGCGGTGCTGCTGAGCAGGCTGAACAGGTGTTGCACTGGCTGGCTGGCTTTCATCAGTTACAGTTGACAGAGCTGCAGCAGCATCTGTATCTGTATCAGCAGCAGGATGCGGTGAATCATTTAATGCGGGTGGCTGCCGGCTTAGATTCACTGGTGTTAGGTGAGCCGCAGATCCTGGGGCAGGTGAAGCAGGCCTATAATCAGTCACGCCAGGCCGGTACCATTAACCCACAATTTGAACGGCTGTTTCAAAAAACCTTTGCCGTCGCCAAGGCTGTACGCACGGAAACGGATATAGGTGCTAACGCCGTCTCAGTCGCTTTCGCTGCCGTCAGCCTGGCAAAACAGATTTTCGGTAAGTTAGAAAAGGTACGGGTGCTACTGATTGGTGCCGGTGAGACCATTGAACTGGTGGCCCGGCATTTAACTGAGCAGGGGGCAACCAGTCTGAGCGTGGCTAACCGCACCTATGAACGTGCCGAAGCTCTGGCGCGACAATTTAATGCGCAGGTGTTAACCCTGTCGCAGGTACCGGCCCGCTTGCATGAAGCCGATATCGTGATTTCTTCTACCGCCAGCACCTTGCCGATTGTTGGTAAAGGTATGGTTGAGCAGGCGCTGAAGCAGCGGAAGCATAAGCCGATGTTTCTGGTCGATTTGGCGGTACCGCGGGATATCGAAGAGCAGGTTACGGAGCTGGAAGATGCCTATCTCTATACCGTAGACGATCTGCAAACCATAGTGGCGGAAAACCTGAATAACCGCCAGCAGGCGGCGGAGCAGGCCGGGGTGCTGGTACAAAGTGGCAGCGCCGAATTTATGCAGTGGCTGCAATTACAGGATAAAGCCGATTGGCTACGTGATTACCGGCAGCGCTGCGAAGAAGTGAAAACCGAGTTATTAAGCCGGGCGCAAAAGCAACTGGCCGCCGGCCAGGAACCGGAAAAAGTGATGGCGGAACTGGCGAATAAACTCAGCAACCGCCTGATGCACAGCCCTACCCGGACTATCCGGCATTTATTACAGTCTGAGCAGCCAGAGTCGACAGAGCTGGTCAAACTCCTTATTGATTTATAAACAGGTTTTAATCCTAAGATGAAAGAATCGGTATACCGCAAGCTGGAAGGCTTGGTTGAGCGTTACGAAGAGGTGCAGGCGCTGTTAAGCGATGCCTCGGTAATTAGCGATCAAAAGCGTTTTCGCGAATTGTCCAAAGAATTTAGCCAGCTGGAAGAGTTAAGCAAGGCATTCCGTAGTTATCAGCAAGCGCAGGAAGACTTGCTGATGGCCGAAGAAATGCAAAAAGACAGCGATCCTGAGATGCGCGAAATGGCGCAGGAAGAATATAAACTGGCGAAAAGCCGCATTGAGCAGCTGGATACCGATTTGCAAATCCTGCTGCTGCCTAAGGATCCAAACGATAACAACAGCTGCTTTCTGGAAATCCGCGCCGGTGCCGGTGGTGACGAAGCGGCGATTTTTGCCGGTGACCTGTTCCGCATGTATAGCCGGTTTGCCGAGCGGCAACGCTGGCGGGTGGAAATTGTCAGTGCCAACGAAGGTGAGCACGGTGGCTTTAAAGAAGTGATCGCCAGCGTGCAGGGTGAAGGGGTGTACGGTACCCTGAAATTTGAATCCGGTGGTCACCGGGTGCAACGGGTACCTGCCACTGAATCGCAGGGGCGGGTACATACCTCGGCCTGTACTGTGGCCATTATGCCGGAGATCCCGGAGAGTGAAGCCATTGAAATTAATCCGGCCGATCTGAAAATTGATACCTACCGTGCCTCCGGCGCCGGTGGTCAGCATGTAAACCGAACCGACTCAGCTATCCGCATTACCCACTTACCCTCTGGCATCGTCGTCGAATGTCAGGATGAGCGCTCACAGCATAAAAACCGTGCCCGCGCGATGAGTGTACTGGCGTCGCGCTTACAGGCGGCAGAGGATGAAAAGCGTCGGCTGGAAGAGCAAAGTACCCGCCGTTCATTAGTGGGCAGTGGCGATCGTTCAGAGCGGATCCGCACCTATAACTTTCCGCAAGGTCGCTTGACCGATCACCGGATCAACCTGACCATCTACCGCTTAAATGAAGTGATGGAAGGGGAGTTAGAGCAGGTGATTGAACCGCTGAAACACGAGCATCAGGCCGATCAGCTGGCGATGCTGGCTGATGAAAACCGCTGATGACCTTGCAGCAATGCGTGCAGCTACTGAGTCAGCAACTCGGGAGTCTGAGCGATAATCCGGCACAGGAAGCACGTTTATTGCTGTGCCATCTGCTGGGCTGCAAGCCTGGCTATCTGTATACCTACCCGGAGCGGGAAATCACTGCCACTGAGCTGCAACAGCTGCAACCGTTATTGCAGCGGCGGTTACAGGGTGAGCCCTTGGCCTATATCTTCGGGCATTGGCCTTTCTATGGCCTGGAGCTCTCAGTAGCACCCTGTACCTTGATCCCGCGGCCAGATACCGAAATTCTGGTTGATCAGGCGCTGGCTCTGGATTTACCGGCTCAGGCGCAGGTGTTAGATCTGGGTACCGGTACCGGCGCTATCGCTTTGGCTCTGGCCGTCAACCGGCCGCAGTGGCAGGTAACCGGCGTTGATCTTAATCCGGACGCCGTCGCCCTGGCACAGCGTAATGCCGCGGCGCTGCAAAGCCGCAATAGTCGTTTTTTGCAAAGTAGCTGGTTTAGCGCGCTTAGCGGCCAGCACTATGATCTTATTGTCAGTAATCCGCCGTACATCGAAGCAGCCGATCCGCATTTGGCTGCACTGCGCTTTGAACCTTTGTCAGCCTTGGTGGCGGCGGATCAGGGGCTGGCGGATCTGGCACTGATTATTGCCAGCGCGCCGGCGCATTTACAGCCCGCTGGCTGGCTTTGGCTGGAACATGGTTATAACCAGGCTGAGCAGGTACAGCAGTTACTTCGCGCAGGCGGATTTTCTCAGGTCGCTTCAGTTCGGGATTATGGCGGTAACTGGCGGATCAGTGGCGGTCAGTACCAGCCCGGTGATAACTGAACAAAAATGTTAAATATTTTGACCTGACAAAAAATCCGGCTTATAACAGTAAGATAAGGTTGCCGGGAGTGTGTCATGTCTGATGAATTTTTGTTTGCTGCTGAGCCTGAAGAGCCGCATCAGGTCAGTAATGGTTGCTGGAAAGTGCTGATTGTTGATGATGAACCCGAAGTTCATGCGGTAACCCGGCTCGCATTGAACGATTTTAGCTTTCAGCAGAAAAAGCTGGAGTTTATCAGCGCCTATTCCGGTGCCGAAGCCAAAAAAGTCTTGGCAGCCCAACCCGATATCGCGGTGGTACTACTGGACGTGGTGATGGAAACCGACGATGCCGGTTTACTGGTCGCCAGCCATATTCGCGAAACCCTGCATAACCATTTTGTACGCATTATTCTGCGCACTGGCCAACCCGGTCAGGCCCCGGAACGACAGGTGATTGTTAATTATGATATTAATGATTACAAATCCAAAACCGAGCTGACCGCACAAAAACTGTTTACCGTAATGATGTCGAGCTTAAGGTCGTACCGCGATATCATCTCACTGGAGCAAAGCCGGCAGGGGCTGGAGAAAATTATTAAAGCCTCGGTCGACTTGTTTTCATCGCACTCGATGGAGCAGTTTATTGATGGTGTGCTACAACAGCTCACCTCAGTACTCGGTTGTGATGAAGATGCCCTTATCGTTAGCTCGTCATTGGTTGCTGGCAATGTCCAAACCACCGATCCGCACGATCTGGTAGTGTTTGCCGGTCAGGGCGAGTTTGAGAGTAAAGAGGGTAAGCCAATCAAGGATGTACTGGATCCTAGCTTATTGGAAGCCTTTGAGGCGGCGCTAACCACCAAGGATATTGTCTATCGCGATAATTATCTGGTGGCTTACTGCTGTAGTAAATTCACGCAAGGCTCGCTGCTCTATGTGTCAGGGCTGCCCGGCCCGGTCAATGAAACTCAGAAAAAACTGATTGAGCTGTTTGCGCAGAATGTGCAGGTGGCGTATGAAAATGTGCAGCTACAACATGAGGTGGAGGATACCCAGCGCGAAATCGTCTA
Organism: Alishewanella sp.; assembly: GCA_036759505.1. Taxonomy (GTDB): domain Bacteria; phylum Pseudomonadota; class Gammaproteobacteria; order Enterobacterales; family Alteromonadaceae; genus Alishewanella. The sequence continues at coordinate 9,990 of DAIOUM010000060.1, forward strand.
TCGCTTAAGCGAAGCGGTGGAAGTCCGTTCAGTAGAAACCGGTAACCATGTGCGGCGTATCGCCTTTATTTGCTATGAATTGGCAAAAGCCTATGGCTTGTCAGAGCTGGATGCCGAAAAGCTGATGTTTGCCGCGCCCCTGCATGATGTTGGCAAGGTCGGGATCCCGGATAATATTTTAAATAAACCCGCACATCTGACTGACAAAGAGTGGCAGGTGATGCAAACCCACGCCAGTATTGGTTACAACATTCTAAAAGACTCCAAGCGCTCTATTGTGCAGGCTGGCGCTCTGATCGCCCGGGATCACCACGAAAAATGGGATGGTAGTGGTTACCCTGAAGGCAAAAAAGGTGAGGAAATCCATATCTACGCCCGTATTGCCGCTCTGGCTGATGTTTATGATGCGCTGCGCCACCGCCGCTGTTACAAAAATGCCTGGACTTTACAGCAGGTTCTGGCTGAAATTGAACAGCAAGCCGGTAAACAGTTTGAGCCAAAATTGGTTGAGGTGTTCAAGTCGATAGTGCCCAAGCTGGAAGCAATTTTACAAAAATACCCGGATGCGCATGACGCAGACGGGGTATAATCCACAGCGGGTTTCCCGATAACAGGTGACAGCGGATGCCGGTAAAACTGGCCCTGCTGGCACGCAGCATTTAGGATAATTGTTATGTATATGGCGTTTAAACACCTGCATCTGTTACTGGTCGCGCTAAGCGTAGCCTTACTTTGCCTGCGCTTTGCGCTGCGCGTCAGAGAGTCTGGTGTGTTACAGCAAAAATTCCTGAAAATCGCCCCGCACGTGGTAGATACCTTTTTGTTGTTATCAGCTGTCGCGCTGATGTTTACCATTCAGCAGTACCCCTTTGTTGATGCCTGGCTGACAGAAAAAGTGCTGGCACTGCTTGCCTATATCGCTTTAGGTTATTCGGCCTTAAAGGGCCGTACTGCGGCGATCCGTTGGTTATCTTTCCTTGGTGCTTTAGGCTGGTTAGGGCTGATGGTGCGGGTTGCGCTAAGTAAAACACCGTTGTTTTTACCTCTTTAATGTTAATAGCGAACAGGTTGAATTATGTTGAATAAGGTGGTCCAGGTTGCCGGCATTGATGTCGCCAACGATAAGCCCTTTGTATTGTTTGGCGGCATGAATGTGTTGGAATCCCGTGAGCTGGCACTGAGCATTGCCGAGCATTATGTGCGGGTATGCGAAAAATTACAGATCCCCTATGTGTTTAAAGCCTCTTTTGATAAGGCAAACCGCTCGTCGGTGCACTCTTATCGTGGTCCGGGTTTGGAAGAAGGGCTGCGGATTTTCGAGGAAATTAAGCGCACCTTTAAGGTGCCGCTGATTACCGATGTGCATGAACCTTATCAGGCGGCGCCGGTGGCCGAGGTCGTCGATGTGATCCAGTTGCCAGCTTTTCTGGCACGGCAGACCGACTTAGTGGTCGCGATGGCCAAAACCGGTGCGGTGATTAACGTTAAAAAGCCACAATTCCTGGCACCGCATGAAATGCGGCATATTTTGAAAAAATTTCAGGAAGCCGGCAATGAGCAGGTCATTCTCTGTGAACGCGGCTCTTGCTTTGGTTATAACAACCTGGTGGTGGATATGCTGGGCATGGATGAGATGAAGCAATATGCGCCGGTGATCTTTGATGCCACCCATGCCTTGCAAAAGCCGGGTGGTCGCGAAGACTCTGCTGACGGCCGGCGGGCACAGGCGGCACAGCTGGCGCGCTCAGGCATGGCATTAGGTCTGGCCGGACTCTTCATTGAAGCGCATCCGGATCCAAATCAGGCGAAATGTGATGGCCCCTGTGCCTTGCCATTGGCGAAGTTGGAGCCTTATCTGCAACAGATGCAGGCATTGGATCAGTTAATTAAAGCCTTTCCGGCTTTAGATACCTCGGCCCGCTAGGCTGGCAGCCACTTAGGACCTGCAACTATCAGGTAGCAGGTCCGTAACGTTGCTCGATAAACGCCACCACTTTGCCATACTCCTGTTGCACTGCGTCGAGTATCTCCCTTAGTGCGGACCAGTCTGAAACCTCAGCAGCTTTCTCCAATTGCAAACTTTTCTCGGCCAGTAGGGTTGCGCCGACACTTTTCGCCATGGCTTTCAGTTGATGGGCCAGGCTCCGCAGTTCGCTGCGTTTAGTATTCGTCAACTCAATCGTTGCTTGTTGTAACATCGGCCCCGCTTGCTGCGTAAAATATTGCAGATATTCCTGGTGTTTTAGCGGCTCATCACCCAGAAAACTACTCAGCACAGCAAACGAGACTGGGCTGGTTGGCTCTGCTTCAGCTTTGTTGTTACTGCCGGTCGACTGATGCCGCGCCTCGTGCAGTGGTAGCCAGCGTTGCATTACACTTTGTAAGGTTTGCAGCTCCAGCGGCTTGGTGATATAAGCATCCATGCCAATACTCAAACACTTTTGTTCCTCACCTTTCAGGGCGTTGGCGGTAAGCGCTATGACTCGGGTAAAACCTGCATTATCTGGTCGTTGCAAGCCCTCTTTACGGATCGCTTTAACCAGATCATAGCCACTCAAGTTCGGCATGTGCAGGTCGGTTAATAGTAGTGGATAGTGATAGCGACGCCATTTTTCCAGCGCGATAACGCCATCATCCGCTACTTCAACGGCATAGCCGAGCGCATTTAGCTGCTCAACGATTACCCGTTGATTCATCAAATTATCTTCGGCTAATAACACCAACTTACCAGATTGACGGGCTTGTTCTATGTCAGGAACAGTACCTTGCTGAAGTGGCAACTGCTGCCGGCCTGGATCCTGACGCGCTTTGCGCCCGGTGATAATCAACAAGCCGTCTAGTAATTGACTGCGGCAGAGTGGCGCACTATGTACATAGAACACATTGTCGAAACGGGTATCGGACAGTTCCAGCTGATTGGTAATCACCACAAACTTCACGCTTTGCAACATGGGATGAGTGATTAGCGTACTCAACTCTCGCATAGAAATTTGTTCATAGGTTGCGTCCAGCAGCCAAACTGCCTGTTGTTTCGCCGGTAAGGGTTTAAATTGCTCAGCCCGCTGCAGCAAAGCATCGACACTATTGGCGATCTGTAGCTCCGCGCCGCTATACAACAAATAGTCGGATAAATGTTGCTGGTTATCACTGTCTTGTGTAAACAGGCAGATCACCAGGCCAGAGAGGCTTTCTTTCGATAAATAGCTAATTTCGTCCGAACGGCGCATTGGTAGCCGGACACTAAACTCAGTGCCCTTGCCGGGTTCGCTCTCTACCTGGATTTCACCGTACATCAGCGCTGTCAGACGCTGACAAATCGAGAGCCCCAGCCCTGTGCCGCCAAACTTACGGGTCACCGAGCCTTCAGCCTGGTTAAAAGGGTGGAACACATAGCTTATCTGACGCTGTGTCATGCCGCGGCCGTTGTCGGAAACCTTCAGTTTGACCTGAGTAAACTCCAGATTTTGTTCCAGCAATTCCGCACTGATTACCACCACACCGGTTTTCTCCGGGGTGGTTTCGGTAAATTTAATAGCGTTGCCGGCCAGATTATATAAAATCTGCCGCAATCGCACCGGATCGCCGAGCAGACCGTCTGGGATCCGCGGATCAACATACAGTTTTAAATCAATCTGCCGTTGGTAAGCCACTGAGACCAGGATCCGGCCAACTGCTTCAATAATATCGGCTAATGAAAGCGGTAATTTTTCCAGCTCCAGTTTGCCGGCCTCGATTTTCGAGAAATCGAGAATATCGTCGAGGATCCGCAATAGCGAAAAAGATGACTCGCGCACTGTATCGGTCATCCGGAACTGTGAGGTTGACAGCTCGGTTTTCCGCAATAAATCGACAGTACCAATAATACCATTCATCGGGGTGCGGATTTCATGACTCATGGTCGCCAGAAAGGTCGACTTGGCGTCATTGGCTTTTTCTGCCGCTAGCTTGGCCGTTTCCAGTGCCTCGGTGCGTTCTTTAATACGCTGTTCAACTTCTTGTTTTAACTGTTCAATATCTTGCTCCGATTGTTGCAGAGCTTGTTGGCTTTGACCTAACCGCCGAAACAGGGCGTTCAGGTTTTGCGCCAGTTCTCCGATATCATCTTGCTGTGTCGTATCCAAACTGCCGCTATATTGCTGGCGCTCCAGCATTTCACGACAACCTGTAAGCAATGGTTGTAAGCGGTGTCGGAATGTCTGACCAACTTGATAGCTCAGCGCGGCGGAGAACAGCAGTGCGACCAGTACACTCAGAGCAAAGGCAAAGAGCAAGGGCAGACTGTCGCTTTCGGGTATTTGCCGGGCATACACCAACACATAACCCGGTAATTCAGGCAAGACGCGGTTAACCAGTAGTAATTGCTGTTGCTGGCTGCTTTGATTCGACAATTGTGGGTTAGGAACAAAGTTCGGTAGGTTATCTGTGTGTTGTAATAATTCCACCTGAGAGCCTTGCAAGCGATAAAGATAAATAGCTCTGTTACGATCATTATTTCTTGCCTGCTGCAACAGTTGGCGTACCGCCAGATTATTACCCTGCAGTTGGACCTGTTGCACAGCCTGGCTTAGGATCTGTGTTTCGGCTGCCAGACGTTGCAGTTCTTCATCATATCGTTGTGCCGTAGGTGTTTGGATCCAATTTAGTAACAGTACCTGAATTAGCAGACACAGGCTCACTACCACGGCTAACCGCCAGAAAACAGGCTTAATTACAGTTTTTTTATTCATCCGTATTCCGATAATCTGTTGTCAGCCAAGAACATAGCTTAGGTTTTAATCAAGCTATCTTAACAAGTTTTCTAATCCAAAAGCAGTACTAATTTTAGGGTTCTGTCCGTGCTTTGGCTAACTAATAAGCTGTCGGAAGCCATTTCTAAAATATCTGTTGACTTGAGATCGCAAAATCCGTTTAATACGCGGCATTGCCCAGATAGCTCAGTCGGTAGAGCAGCGGATTGAAAATCCGCGTGTCGGTGG
>DAIOUM010000061.1:0-14643 GCA_036759505.1 Alishewanella sp.
GCCACATTCTGACGAAGAAGTCTTCTAAGCGTAAGCGTCAGTTAGGTCCAAAAACCTTAGTCGCTAAAGTCGATGTTGCCGGCTTAGTCCGTTGCATGCCGTACGCATAAGTCATTAGGAGACAGAAATGCCAAGAGTTAAACGTGGTGTCACGGCGCACGCGCGCCATAAGAAGGTATTAAAGCAGGCTAAAGGTTACTACGGTGCCCGTAGCCGTGTTTACCGGGTTGCTTTCCAGGCCGTTATCAAAGCCGGCCAATATGCTTACCGTGACCGTCGTCAGCGTAAGCGTCAGTTCCGTCAACTGTGGATCGCGCGTATCAACGCAGCGTCACGGATGAACGGTTTATCTTACAGCCGTTTAATTGCAGGTCTGAAAAAGGCTTCAATTGAAATTGACCGTAAGATCCTGGCCGATATCGCTGTATATGACAAAGCGGCTTTCACTGCTATCGTAGCTAAAGCCAAACAAGCTTTAGTTTAATAGTGTGAAGCATAAAAAAACCACCGCAAGGTGGTTTTTTTATGCCCGTAAACTGGCAAGTCTATAGGTATCTGAGACCGAACTACATTCGGGGGCGATACCAAAGGCCTAATCCGGGCTCTAAGCCGGAGTGCCACTCCGGCTCAGCTCCCTAAAATCAGTTAACCGCCGGGATCAGCTCCATTATTACCTGATTATTGCGGAATAACTGCAGCTTATCGGCATTCACTTCAGCGCGATCGGCTTGTTGCAGCTTTTCGGTGAACTGTTGCTCAATAGTGCTGGCATCGGCACAGAATTTACGGGTACTGGCTAACTGCTGTACGGCGAAGGTATTGGCGCGTTGCTGATAGCTGGCATTAAAGTTGTTGCAACCACTAAAACCATACAACTTATCTTTTTCAAAGATCAGTCGTACATTCAATGAATGTGGCACATAGCGATCAGCAATTTTTTCTGCCCGCCAGACAATACCCTGTAAATCCTTCATCGCAAACTGATTCGGGCAGGTCGCATTTGGCCAGAACTGCTCAAACTTATCAATAAAGAGCGTATCGGTGCCGTGTTGGTCCGGCCCCTTACGGCCAACCAGACTGGCAATCACCGCTTTATTGCTAAAGCGACTATCCTGCTGATACAGGCGCATCATTGGCAAATGGTTTTGCGTATTGGCCACCGGTAAGCTTTCGCCGGTCTGACATTTGGTAAAGGTGGCCTGATTATTCTGCAGCCGGTATAAGCCGAGCATTGGCTGGCGGGTATCCAGCTTTTTCAGCGCTTCCAGCCGGTTTAACTGATAGGCATCAGAGCGGGTAATAGGTCGGCCAGCCAGATCGGTCATCACTAATTGCCGGTTGGACCGAAAGTGAAAAGATGGCAGATTAACCTGTTGATTAACCAGATGCAGAGTGCGACGCTCTAATAACCAGGCACCACTGACCAACTCCACCTGACCCCGTTCCAGATATTCCTGCCGCGCTTCAAAGCGACCATCACGGTACAGATTGATATGATAGCTGATCCCCGGGCAGTCAGCACAGGGCAGCACACCTTCAAAGGTCATATCACTGTCGATAAAGATGTGTTCAAAGTCTGTGGCCAGGGCTTCTGTGGTCGCGCTGTTTGCCACTTCATTCACATCTTCTACCTCTGCCGGCAGCGGGATCGCTGGTGTCGCCGGCTTAGTGGGTGCCGACAGCGTGGTTGGCTGATCAGCACCAAAATGGGGAAGCTGACTACAGCCGGCTAGCAGCACAGCACTGGCAATAACGAGTTTTTTCATAATGACTCTTCGCTAAAAAATTCGGCGTATTATAACGCACCCCAAACCGGGTTGTCTGGCTATTTTACCGCAGCAAACTGCTGTAGCACAGCCCTGACCTGCAGCGCGGTTGGCGCCGGTTGTTCCTGCATAAAACAATGGCCGCCGGGTACCTGGATCGTTTGCACCGCAGCATTCAGCTGGCGCCACTTCGCCAGCGCTTTGACCACAAAAGGAAAGGTCTGTTCACCGTAAATTACAGTAATAGGTTTTGCCGCTTTACGCAGTGCCGGCCATAATCCCTTTGGGTAGGAGCTGAAGATCTCAGCCTCGCGCTCAGGCAAACACTTTAATTGTAGTTCACCATTACCGGCGCTAAGCGCGTGATCGACATAGGCTGCCAGTGCCTCCGGGTGCCAGCTTTGAAATAAACTGCGGCTTTGCAGGTACTGCAAAGCGCTGAGACGATCCGGCCATTGCCGGCGCCGGCGCAGTGCAGCCTTGGCCAAAGGGTTCTTTTTAAACAGCCGCACACCTTCCAGAGTGCGGGCCAGCAGAATCATTGACGGCGGAAACAGCACCGGATCGAGTAATACCAGCCCCTGAAACAGCCCCGGATGCTCAGCATGCATCAAGGCGGTCAGCACGCCACCAAAGCTGTGTCCAACGCCATAGACCGGCACTCCAGCATATTGGGCGCGATGGGCATTAAAGGCCTGAGCCGCCAGTTCGGCGGCGATATTCCAACCTAAAAACGGCCCGCCATGGTCACTGTCGCCGTGGCCCTGAGCGTCAGAAAGGAATAAATCGTAGTCAGTAGCCAGCTCAGCTAACAGCGGCTGATAGCTGCGGGCACAAAAACCGTTACCGTGCAGAAAATGCAGCAGCGGCTTACCGCTAACCGGCGTGTGCCAGCCGCGTAGTGTAAAGCCGTAACGGGTATGAAAAGACCAGGGAATTAACTGCATGCTCAGCCTTTATTTGTAATCTGCCTTTACTTGGTGCCAAAGAGTTTATCGCCGGCATCTCCCAGACCTGGCAAGATATAACCATGCTCGTTCAGTCCCTGGTCAATCGCAGCGGTATAGAGCTCAATATCCGGATGTGCCTGACGCAGTGCGTTAATGCCCTCGGGCGCAGCAACCAATACCAGGGCTTTGATATGGGTACAGCCTTGTCGTTTTAACAAATCAATGGTGGCAATCATCGAGCCGCCAGTGGCCAGCATAGGGTCAATAATAATCGCCAGCCGCTGATCGATTTCCGGTGCCAGCTTTTGAAAGTAGGGCACCGGCTGCAAGGTGCTTTCGTCACGATAAATGCCCACCACACTGATACGGGCGCTGGGGATCAGATCCAGTACGCCATCGAGCATACCCAGACCAGCGCGCAGGATTGGCACCACTGTCACTTTTTTGCCCTGGATTTGCTTGATCTGGCACGGACCGCTCCAGGCCTCGATGGTTACGGTTTCGGTTGGCAAGTCTTTGGTGGCTTCATAGGTCAGCAAGCTACCGAGCTCGACCGCCAGTTGCCGGAATTGACGGGTATTGATATCCGCGGCCCGCAACAGGCCAATTTTATGCTGTACCAGGGGGTGAGAGACTTCGACGACGCGCATAGGGTTCTCCATGTCCCTTCGAAAGCCCGGATCTGGAGTGGCAGTATTCAGGTTTGTTCTGACCTTTAAGACTGCGCTTTCGAAGGCGTTACTGTAGCGAAACGGTGTCGCGATAATACGGCAGTGCTGCGTACTGAGCAAGCTTTCGGCGGCGGCTGTTGCTTTGACCGCCAATTGTGAAACTTGTCCGACCAGAATTGCTTTTGCTACTTGACAGACCAGTTATTCAAACGTACATTTCAAACAGGTGTTTAAAAGTTTGTTTAACGGCGTAGTGAAGAATGAGCAGTAAAATGCATACCCAACAACGCATCCTGGATGCTGCGCAGAGCCTGTTTGCCGAAAGCGGCTTTAACGATACCTCGTTACGGCAGATTACTACTAAGGCAGAGGTAAATCTGGCATCGGTGAATTACCACTTCGGCTCGAAGAAAGAGCTGATCCAGGCCGTGCTACAGCGTTATTTGCAGGTACTGATGCCGCGGCTGGATCACGAGTTTGACCGCTTGTTAGCCAGTCAAAAGCCGAATGATTTAACTCAGATCTTATCGGTATTTGTAAAGCCTTTGCTCGATCTGAACCAGCTGCAGCGCCGCGGTACCCGAACCTTCTTACAGTTACTGGGGCGCGGTTATACCGATGTACAGGGGCATCTGCGCTGGTTTATTAATCAACATTATGGTCGTACCCTGGATAAGTTTGTGTTGCTGGTGCAGCAAAGCTGCCCGCATCTGCCACAAAGCGAAGTGTTCTGGCGGCTGCATTTTTCGCTCGGCTCTATCGTCTTTACGATGGCGTCCAGTGATGCACTGTCTGAAATTGCCCAGGCTGATTTTAACGAATCGGTGGATATTGAAGGGGTGATCCGCCGTTTAATCCCGTATCTCGGGGCTGCAATTGCTGCGCCGGTATATAGCCAAGACCTCAAAACCGTTGCCTGATGCTGGAAGGAAGCTGATATGGTGTATTTATTGATAATAGTGGCACTGTTGGTAGTGCTGTTTGGCGTTACCTCGGTGCGTCGTAGTGTGATTAGCAAACCGGTGTTTGGCATTTTCAAGAAAATTTTGCCGCCGTTGTCAGATACCGAGCGTGAAGCCATGGAAGCGGGCGATGTATGGTGGGACGGTGAACTGTTTAAAGGTAAGCCGGACTGGCATAAGTTGCATGCTATTCCGAAAGCTGAACTCTCAGCCGAAGAACAAGCCTTTATGGATAATCAGGTCGAAACCCTGTTGACCATGCTGGACGATTATAAAATCGTACAGGAAGACCGTGATCTGCCAAAAGCGGTGTGGGATTACATTAAACGCGAAGGTTTCTTTGCGATGATTATTCCAAAAGCCTATGGCGGTCGTGAGTTTTCGGCTATCGCTAATTCTACTATCGTATCGCGCATCGCGACCCGCAGCTTAACCGCGGCAGTGACCATCATGGTACCTAACTCTTTAGGCCCGGGCGAGCTGCTGATGCACTATGGTACCCAGGAGCAAAAAGATCGCTGGTTGCCGACGCTGGCGAATGGCACTGACGTGCCGTGCTTTGCGTTAACCGGCCCGGAAGCCGGTTCGGATGCCGGTGGTATTCCGGATACGGGTGTGGTTTGCAAAGGTCAGTTAGAAGGTAAAGAAGTACTGGGCATTCGCCTGAACTGGGATAAGCGTTACATCACGCTGGCACCGGTTGCGACGGTACTGGGTTTGGCCTTTAAGCTGTACGATCCGGAAAAACTATTAGGTGATAAAGAAGAGCTGGGTATTACCTGTGCGCTGATCCCAACCAGCCACCCAGGTGTGCAGATTGGTGATCGTCATTTCCCGATGAATATGGCCTTTATGAACGGCACTACTTACGGTAAAGATGTGTTTATTCCACTCGATTGGATTATCGGTGGTCCGGCCTATGCGGGTCGTGGTTGGCGTATGCTGGTAGAGTGTTTATCAGCAGGCCGCGGTATCTCTTTACCAGCACTGGCGACAGCAACCGGCCACCTGGCAGCACGCATGACCGGAGCTTACGGTTATGTGCGTCAGCAGTTCGGCATGTCGATTGGCAAGTTTGAAGGTGTGCAGGAAGGTTTAGCGCGTATTGGTGGTTTAACTTACACCCTAGAAGCGATGCGGGTGATGACAGCCGGTGCTATCGATTTGAACCTGAGCCCATCGGTAGTGACGGCGATTGCCAAATATCATATGACTGAGATGTCGCGCACCTTATTAAACGATGCCTTTGATATTCATGCCGGTAAAGCCATTCAGTGTGGCCCGATGAACTATCTGGCACATGGCTATATGGGTGTACCGATCTCGATTACGGTAGAAGGTGCTAATATCTTGACCCGTAACCTGATGATTTTCGGTCAGGGCGCTACCCGTTGCCATCCTTATGTACTGGCAGAGCTGGAAGCCGCAGCCAATCCAAACGCCGAAGAAGGCCTGGCACAGTTTGATAAGCTGTTGATGGCACATATTGGTTTTGCGGTTGGCAATACCTTCTCCGCTTTATGGCAGGGTTTAACAGCCGGTGCCTTTAACAGTGCGCCGGTATCAGGCGAAACGGCCGGCTACTACAAGCAATTAAGCCGTATGAGCCGTGCTCTGGCGTTAAGTGCTGATATTTCAATGCTGATGTTAGGCGGCGATTTAAAACGTAAAGAAATGCTGTCAGCCCGCTTAGGTGATGTGTTAAGCCAGCTGTATATTGCCTCTACCGTGCTGAAGTTTTACGAAGATAATGGTCGTCAGCAGGCTGATCTGCCGTTCGTGCACTACAGTGTGCAGCGCTCGCTGTTTGAGATTGGTAAAGCCTTTGATGGTTTCTTTGCCAACTTCCCGAATCGCATTGTGGCGCGTACCATCCGTACTCTGGTATTCCCGTTTGGTATCGGTTACAAAATGCCGTCTGACGAGGTGGCACAACAAATTTGTGAGGCCTTATCCAAGCCAAACACATTGCGCGATCGCTTAACGCACCTGTGTTATGTCGGTAAAGCTGAAGATGATGCCACAGGGTTAATGGAAAATGCCTTTGTTGCGATGTACAACGCCCAGCCGCTGCTGAAGAAAATTGCTCAGGCGCAAAAGGCCGGTCAGTTACCACGTAAACAGCCGTTGCTGGATAGCATTAATCAGGCATTAGCCGCCAATATCTTAAGCGAGTCGGAGGCGGCCAGCTTACGTAAGATGAACCAGCTGCGCTTTAAAGCCATCAGTGTGGATAGCTTTAAACCCGGCGTGCTGGAAGGCATGAGCGTGGGTAAGCGTGATGCGGCTTAACTGAGCTGCAGCAAATATCACCTGGCGAAAAACCGGAGCTAACAACTCCGGTTTTTTTATGGCTTTGGCATTGGTTACCGCTGGAAAAACGTTAGAATAGACCCGCCCAATAATAAGAGGTAATAATATGGCGCAGCATACTATCCGTTTAGCTACCCAGGCTGATGTGCCGCTGATTTTAAAATTTATTCAGGGCCTGGCTGAATATGAAAAACTCGCTAATGAAGTGGTGGCCACTGAGCAGCAGCTAACCGCAACCTTGTTTTCAGCGCGCCCGGCAGCAGAAGTTGTGATTGCTGAGTGTGACGGTCAGCCGGCTGGCTTTGCCTTGTTCTTTCATAATTACTCGACTTTTTTAGCCAAGCCAGGTCTTTATCTCGAAGATCTGTTTGTGTTACCGCAGTTTCGTGGCCAGGGGCTGGGCAAGTTATTACTGACCTATCTGGCGAAACTGGCCGTAGACAGAGGCTGTGGCCGTTTTGAATGGTCAGTGCTGGACTGGAATCAACCAGCAATTGATTTCTATCAGGCGCAGGGGGCAACATTGTTGCACGATTGGCGGATCAACCGGGTAACCGGTGAGAAGTTGCAGGCATTAGCAGCGCAGTATTCGGCCTGATGTCGTGGTATTGATTTCCTAAAAGTTGTACAGGTGTAGTAGTCAATGTCTAAGGAACAAGTAAAGGCCGCAGCGGCGGCCGGGCAAAGCACAAAGCCGGCAAAAAGCCCGGTAGTTGAGACCGACAAGGTTCCGGCAGCAAAAGCTCAGCCGAAGAAGGTATTAAAACGGCGGCAAAGCGGCGATTTCTGGATTAACCTGAGCGTGGCGCTGTTTATTGGCGTGTGTTTGCTGATTTTAAGTTTTGAAATTTTGCTAAAGCTGTCGCGTTAGTGCGTGCTGTTTTGTAAAACAAAGGGAGGCCAGTGCCTCCCTTTGCGTTTTCTGATGGCTAAAGCTGCGGCCTACGCCTTACCGCGGGCGATAATTTCCTGAGCCATCTGATCAGCGACGGTGCTGGTGGGTTTATTTTCAGCGTCGGCGCGCTCAAAAATCTGCAGCAGGGTGTCAAAAATTTGCATTACCTTCGCTGTAGACTCTGCCGCATTGTATCCTTGCGGGCGCATTTCAAAGGCAACGTTGATAATGCCACCGGCGTTAATGACGTAGTCCGGTGCATACAGAATACCCAGCTCACGCAGCTTCTGGCCATGCTCAGGGCGCTTTAACTGGTTGTTGGCACAGCCGGCTACTACTTTGGCTTTTAATTGCGGGATAGTGTCATCATTTAAGGTGGCACCCAGCGCACAGGGCGCATAGATATCAGCCGCTACGCCGTAGATATCATTCAGACCGACGGCAGTGGCGCCAAATTGAGCGACCGCACGGTTCACCGCATCCTGATTAATGTCGGTGACAATAAGCTTAGCGCCTTCTTTATGCAGGTGTTCACACAGATAGAAGCCGACGCTACCTAAGCCTTGTACGGCAACCGTTTTGCCTGCCAGCTCGGCAGAGCCAAACTGATGCTTAGCAGCGGCTTTAATGCCCTGATAGGTACCCAGCGCCGTAAAAGGACCTGGGTTACCGCTTTTACCCTCTAAGCCAGCGACATAAGGTGTAACCTGATGCACCTGCATAATGTCATGGGTAGTAATGTTCACATCTTCAGCGCTGTAATAGCTACCGCTTAAGCGGTGTACCATGCGGCCAAAGGCTTGAAATAAGGCCTCAGATTTAATGGTTTTGGCATTACCGATAATCACTGACTTGCCGCCACCCAGAGGTAAACCGGCCATGGCGTTCTTATACGTCATACCGCGTGACAAACGCAGTACATCCACCAGCGCATCTTCGTCAGATGCATAATCCCATAACCGGCAACCACCAACTGCGGGCCCCAAGCGGGTGCTGTGCACAGCGATAATGGCTTTTAAACCGGTTTCCTGATCACTGCAGAAAACTACTTGCTCATGCTGATCAAATTCTGGGTGATTAAATACGGCCACAACGGACTCCCTTGCAAGAATAGCTATTACAGCTGGATGGTTTACGTTTACGTTAACTGCGACTTTCGTCGTAATGGCGCGGAATGTACCATTTTGCACCACTGAATACCAGTCCTGACGTTAACTTGTGGCTGGTCTGTCCAGTGTTGGTCGCGACAAACTCAGTAAAGCTTGATTGTCGCGGATAGCTCACATAAAGTAGCGGCATCTACAACACAGGAAGTCATCTTATGAGTGAGCAGTCAACTCAACAACCCACTGAAATCACCGAAGCGCAGCGCGCAGAATGGGTCCGGGCACAATTTCAGAAAGCTAACGAATATCTGGCAACCAAGGGTATTATCCCGGATAACGTGGCCGTGAGTGAAAGTCGTTATTTGCCGCCTTTGGTCGCAGTGTGGAAGTTAAATACCCGTGATGCCAAGTCATTCTGGGTGATCAGTGGCGATCTGCCAACCGATCATATGCCATTTAGTGCGGCCCCCAATGCCCGCGAAGCGATCCGCGCTTTTGCGCTGCACTGGCAGTTAAAGGCCGAACAAATTGCGCAGGCTGGCTTTACCGATAAGACCCAGGTTGAGTTCGCTAATCTGTTAGTGAACCGGGCAGAGGGCTTATATGATCTGTTTGATAACGAGCCGTTGTGGCAGGGGCAATAAGTCAGCGCCAGGCTGTCAAATTTAGTTGACAAAAAAAGCCGCTATTGCGGCTTTTTTTATGCGCAGCGCTGCGGTTTATTCTTCAAAATACCACAAGCCCTGGTTAATCAAGTCCGTCAATAATAACAGGCGTTCTTCCCGCGCGGTAAAATGCAGACATTGCTGTTGGTCGATGCGTTTGCTGTCACAGAGTAATTGCGCTGTAACCTGCTCTTCGGCTGGCAGCACTATAGTGGTGCCGTTGATAAACAGCTGAATATCACTACTTTCGTTTGCCTGATAGTAGCTGCAACGCAGGCCGCCAAGGCGCGCCAATACCGAGCCTTCTTCCAGGTATTCTGCAATTTCCTCAGCCTGATAATGTGGATCTGGCTCTTGCTGATCCAGCTCATGTTTGGCTTGGGTAATATACTGGCCAAACCATAGCGGCAGTTTGTCGCGGTCACTGACCAGCTGCACCAACAGCTGCTGCACCTGATCCAGATCCTGCTCACTAATAGCGCCAATATTGCCGGTCAGGCTGCGCTGTGGATCGCTAAAGCGTTTACCGGTAATATCATTATCCAATAGATAATCGGCTAAACCGGTCAGTAAGTCTTTTTGTGCCGGCGCGCGGAAACCGACTGAGTAGTTCAGACTGTTCTCCAGTGAAATCCCCTCGTGCGGGCAGCCAGGTGGAATATATAGAATGTCACCCGGCTCCATAATCACATCAATACAGGCGGTAAAGGGTGTGACTTGCAGCAGGCGTGGGTGCGGGCAGAATTGCTTTAGTGACGCATCTGGCATACCAACCCGCCAGTGTCTTTTACCTTCGCCCTGAATAATAAACACATCATATTGATCCAGATGCGGACCAACACCGCCACCCGGCGTGGAAAAGCTGACCATCAGATCATCGATCCGCCAGTTTGGAATAAAGCGAAACGGCTCGATTAACTCCGCAGCCGGTGGATGCCAGTGGTCAACCGCCTGCACCAGGATAGTCCAGTCCTTGTCGCCATAGCGGTTAAAGTCTTCAAAGGGGCCGGTTTCCAGCTGCCAGTTACCGTCGCGACATTCGACCAACCGTGATTCGACGTCATCTTCCAACGCCAGACCCGCCAGCTCATCCGCTGACAACGGATCCTGAAAGTTCTTAAAGCCTTGTTTAATCAACAGCGGCTGCTTTTGCCAATACTGCTGCATAAAATCGGCTAGGCTTAATTCACCCAGATTTAACTGATACATTTTAGGATCCCAAGTAAAGCAGCTGAATTTACGATTACAGAGCAAGAACCAGATTGCTTACGCCAAGACGCCGTAAATACATCCCTGTAGGCTTCATTCAGGCATCCATGCCTTCAAGACTTGGCTTAAAGCAATCCGGTTCCCTGCTAATAAAGTTACTGGATTAATCCAGTAACTCCACCAGGCGGATAGCATCACCGATATAGCCGGCAGGAGACAGCTGCTTCATCTCGGCTTTTACCGCATCCGGCAGTGCCAGACCATTGATAAAGACGGCCAGATCGGCAGCGCTGATCCGCTTACCCCGGGTCAGTTCTTTTAGCTTCTCGTACGGCTTTTCAATGCCATATTTGCGCATTACCGTCTGCACCGGCTCGGCCAGTAATTCCCAGTTGGCGTCCAGCTCGGCCAGCAGGTTGGCTTCGTTCACTTCCAGCTTGCTGATCCCTTTTAAGGTGGCCTGATAGGCAATCAGCGTATAGCCAAAGCCGACACCGAGATTACGCAGCACGGTAGAGTCGGTCAGATCACGCTGCCAGCGTGATACCGGTAACTTGGCGGATAAGTGGTTAAACAGCGCATTGGCGATGCCGAGGTTACCTTCCGAGTTTTCAAAGTCGATCGGGTTAACCTTGTGCGGCATGGTTGAAGAGCCGATTTCGCCGGCCACGGTTTTTTGCTTAAAGTGACCCAGTGCAATATAGCCCCAGACATCGCGGTCAAAATCCAGCAGGATGGTATTAAAACGGGCGATGGCATCAAACAGCTCGGCAATATAATCATGCGGCTCAATTTGCGTGGTGTAGGGGTTCCAGCTGATGCCCAGCGAGCTGACAAAACGCTCGGCAAAGGCATGCCAGTCCAGTGTCGGGTAGGCCGATAAGTGCGCGTTGTAGTTACCGACAGCACCGTTGATTTTTCCCAGCAGGCTAACTGCAGCAATTTGCTCACGCTGGCGCTTTAAACGCACATAGACGTTCGCCAGCTCTTTACCCATCGTAGTAGGGGACGCCGGTTGGCCGTGGGTACGTGCCATCATCGGCACCGCTTTTAACTCCAGCGCCAGCTTTTTAATTGCTGTTAGCAACGCATCACATTCAGGCAGTAAGACGCTGTCGCGCGCTTCGCGCAGCATCAGCGCATGCGACAGGTTATTGATATCTTCGGAGGTACAGGCAAAGTGAATAAATTCACTGATGGCGGCAAGTTCGCTGTTGCCGGCAACTTTTTCTTTTAACAGGTATTCAACCGCTTTCACGTCGTGGTTAGTGGTGCGCTCAATGTCTTTTACCCGCTGCGCATCGGCCAGGCTAAAGTTATCGACAATGTGATTTAACAGCGCATTGGCCTCTGCGGATAACGCCGGCACTTCGCTGATCGCTGGCTCGGCGGCCAGTTGCTGCAACCAACGCACTTCGACCAAAACCCGGTACTTGATTAAACCAAACTCGCTGAAAATCGGGCGCAGCGCGGCAGCTTTGCTACCGTAGCGGCCGTCGACCGGCGAAATGGCAGTAAGGGCATTAAGTTCCATGAAAACTCCTGATCTTATAGTGCGGGAAGACTGGCCAGCGCTTTCTGCGCTGCAGCCAGGATTTTCCGTCGTTTAAAAATAAAGTTTAGCCGGCTGCCGCCAGCCTGACGCCAGAGTACGGCAGAGCGGATTGCCGCCAGCAGCAGGGCGCGCACTTTTTGCTGCACACTGCTTTGACTGAGTAATTCCGGTTGGCCGTAAATTTGAATGCGGGCGCCGAGGCTGCTAATGCAGTCGGTATAAATATCGGCCAGTTTGCCAATAATAGTCTCATCGGTAACACTAAAATGCTGCAATTGCCGCTCCAACTGCGAGAGTTGCTTGCCCAGCTCTGCCATATTGTTGCGGTTTTTATTCAGCCGCCGCTCCAGCGCCAGCACGCCAACCAGGTAACGGGTGAGCTCAACGTCTTTTTGTGGTTTATCGCCCAACTGCTCGATAATCAGTTGTAGCCCTTCGCGTAAATTCGTCAGTTCGCCACCATAAATATCCAGCGGCGTAGCGGGGTTCAGATTGATTACGCTACCCAGCATAACTTCCAGTTGTGCTTGTTGCGAATCGGTACTGCGGGCCACTTTTTGCACTAACTTGGCCGCCTGACACAGGCCGGCCAGCGCATAAATTTGTGTTTCTAACGATACTTGCATCTTAGTTTAGTGCCTCATCAATAATACCACCGCCAAGGCAGACTTCATTCAGATAGAACACTGCTGATTGACCGGGGGTTACCGCTTTTTGTGGACTATCAAAAATCACCTGCAGCCGGCCATCAGAGCGCGGTGTGACTGTGCAGGGGATATCATGTTGCCGGTAGCGGGTTTTTACTGTTAAGCGGCAAACTTGCTGTGGCCCGGTGCGATCCACCCAGTGCAGTTGACTGGCGATAAGGCCGCTGGATAACAGCGCCGGGTGATCATGGCCCTGAGCAACCAGTAACCGGTTGAGCGTGAGATCTTTGCCGACCACATACCAGGGATCGTCGCCGCCATCGCGTAAACCGCCAATACCTAAGCCTTTGCGCTGGCCCAGGGTGTGATACATCAGGCCCTCGTGGCGGCCGATAACTTTGCCATCATCAATACTGACAATATCGCCCGGCTGAGCCGGTAAATACTGCTGCAGAAAATCTTTAAACTTGCGCTCGCCAATAAAGCAGATGCCAGTGGAGTCTTTTTTATCATGGGTGACCAGGCCTTGCTGCTCAGCAATGGCGCGCACTGCTGGCTTTTCCAAATCGCCAACCGGAAACAAGGTTTGCGCGATATGTTGCTCAGCCAGGGTGTAGAGGAAGTAGCTTTGATCTTTATTGTGATCCAGACCACGCAGCATTTGCCAGTGACCATCCTGATAACGGCGGCGGACATAATGGCCGGTAGCGATATAGTCAGCGCCCAGCGCTTCAGCAGCAAACTCCAGAAAGGCTTTAAACTTGATTTCTTTATTGCACATAATGTCCGGATTAGGGGTACGCCCGGCTTTATATTCGGCTAAGAAATACTCAAATACATTATCCCAGTATTCGGCGGCAAAGTTGACCTTGTGTAATTTGATACCCAGTTTATCGCATACGGCCTGGGCATCGGCCATATCTTCTGCTGCAGCACAGTATTCGTCGTTGTCGTCTTCTTCCCAGTTTTTCATAAACAGGCCTTCCACCTGATAACCCTGTTGCAACAACAGATAGGCGGAAACGGACGAATCGACGCCGCCGGACATCCCGACGATTACTTTTTTACTGCTATGCTCTGACATGACACCGCGCTTAAAGACTGCCTGAATTAAAGGCGCGGATTATAACACCAAAATAGCGGCGGCAAAAATGCTCGCTACCGGAAAAAAGCTGACTAAGCTGCGGTTTACTGTCAGCAAAGCGGTTGGATCAATGACAACGGCAGCCGGGTGCCGGCTAAACAGAGATCGATGGCATCCAGCACCAGCTGACTGCGCGGAGGCAGTTTTTGTGCCAGCAGTTCGCGTTTATCAAGCCAGTGTAGCGCCAGAATATCCGGGTCCTGGGGTTGAAATGCTGTCGGTAGCTGGTCGGGCTCAAACAAAAAATTCACCCGCACATAGGTATGGCCATTGCTGGCCTTTAACTGCGAAATGCCAAGCCAGGCCGACGGCAGCAGGGTCAGGCCGGTTTCCTCGTATACTTCGCGGCAGACGGCGCTGAGCAGATCTTCATCCTCTTCCATATGGCCGGCTGGCTGGTTTAACACTTCCCGGCCACTGAGTTTGTCGCGTTCCTGTACCAGTAAAAACCGGCCCTGATAATAAATCACCGCCGCTACGGTCAGATGGAGTCTGTTCCTGCTCATAGTTGTCCTAAACCCTAAAGTTCAATGATACGGTGCTGGCCCGGTGCCAGCTCACCCAGTTGCCAGTCACCAATCCTAACCCGCACTAAACGCAGGGTAGGAAAGCCAACTGCGGCTGTCATCCGCCGCACCTGACGGTTACGCCCTTCATGGATGGTTAATGCCAGCCAACTGGTCGGAATATTGGCCCGATAGCGAACCGGCGGCTGCCGCGGCCAGAGTTCGGGTTCGGCCAAAAGCTCAGCCTGGGCCGG
>DAIOUM010000062.1:0-14628 GCA_036759505.1 Alishewanella sp.
GTCAAACTAGAAGATGACACGATACTCAGACTCCGGTACGCCCGCCGTACCGGAGTCATCCTGCGATAGTGATAAAGACATTCAAGCGAGACAATAAAGCAGACCAATAGCAACGAGCTATATCCGCGCCATCAATGACACACCGCACTACGACCAAGCTGCCTCTATCTGCAAAGCCATACGAATTAATGCCAATACCTAACTACACCGCTCTAGCAATGCGATTAACCAGCATTGCAGCGCTCAGAGCAGCATGCTAAGGTGCAGTTTAATCGCACATAATGTATGTTTTGTATGCACTTGAATAATGCTTTGCAGTTTTCTGCTTTACCTTTGTTGGCTTCTTTGTATAATGGCGACTCCAACGCTAGGGGCATAGTTCCAATTGGTAGAACAGCGGTCTCCAAAACCGATGGTTGGGGGTTCGAATCCCTCTGCCCCTGCCACTTCCTGATATGACAAATCTTAATTCGACCCAATTATTACTGTTACAGCAACTCGGTATTAAGCCTCTACAGCCGAAGCAGGGTTTTTTCGCTATGCCGGAAATGACTCTGCCATCAGCTGGTGACCGCTTGAGTGGCCAGCTAGTTGCTGATCTGGAAACCTGTCTGACGCTGACCTCTTTGCAAGGTTACCGCATAGCGGCGCATCAGAATGCGTTTAGTGTGCAGCAGCAACAATTACTGCTCGATCCCCAGCTCCAATTCACTGCTCAACAGAAACGTGCGCTCTGGGCACTGCTGGGTGATTATATCAATGACTGAGATCCGCCCGTTAGAGCCTAAACAGATAGCCGAGCTTTATCTGATTGAACAAGCTGCCAATCCTTATCCCTGGTCAGAGAAGGTATTTGCCTCTTGCTTTGGCGAGCGCTATTTTAGTTTTGGTATCTATCTGCAAGAACAATTACAGGGTTTCTATTTTGGCCAGCATATCGCTGTCGAAGCGCAACTGTTTAATATCTGTGTGCGGGTAGATGCGCAAGGGCAGGGGCTGGGGGCTCAGTTGTTGCAGCATTTTATCGCTCAGTGCCAGCAACGTCAGGTGCTGGATGCCTGGCTGGAAGTGCGTGAATCAGCAAAGCATGCCATTCAGTTGTATCAAAAGTATGGTTTTATTGAAACCGGCCGCCGCGCCAACTATTACGTTAATGCCGCAGGTCGTGAAGCCGCCGTTTTAATGGCATTACCGCTGTAACAGCTGCTTGCTGTTCAAGATGCTGTGAGTGAGCCGTTACGGCTGCTATAATAGCCGGCATTTACCAATACAGCTGCGACAAAAGTTCTCAGCGCTATTAGTTACGGAAATTATGACCAATCAAGCCTTTATTGCGGAAGTCGACAGCCGCAGAACCTTCGCTATTATCTCGCACCCGGATGCCGGTAAGACCACTATCACCGAAAAGGTGTTGTTATTCGGGCAACTTATCCAGAAAGCCGGTACCGTTAAAGGCAAAAAATCCGGCCAGTATGCCACCTCAGACTGGATGGAGATGGAAAAAGAGCGGGGCATCTCGGTTACCACCTCAGTGATGCAGTTTCCTTATAAAGATTGTCTGGTTAACCTGCTGGACACCCCCGGTCACGAGGATTTCTCGGAAGATACCTACCGCACACTGACCGCCGTAGACTCTTGCCTGATGGTAATCGACGGCGCCAAAGGTGTTGAAGATCGGACCATCAAGCTGATGGAAGTTACCCGGCTACGCGATACACCTATTCTGACCTTTATGAATAAAATGGATCGGGATATCCGCGATCCGGTTGATTTGCTCGATGAAGTGGAAAGCGTATTGAAAATCGCCTGCGCCCCTATTACCTGGCCTATTGGTTCGGGTAAGGAATTTAAGGGCGTTTACCATATCCTGCGCGATGAGGTGATTTTTTATAAGTCGGGTTTTGGCCATACCATTCAGGATGTCGATATCATCAAAGGTATTGATAACCCTGAGTTGGATCAACGTCTTGGCTATTTCGCGCAACAATTGCGGGACGAAATGGAGCTGGTGCAGGGCGCCAGTCATGAATTTGACCGTGAGTTATTTTTAAAAGGCGAGTTAACACCGGTATTCTTCGGTACGGCGCTGGGTAACTTTGGTGTCGATCATATGCTGGATGGACTGACTGACTGGGCTCCGGCACCCCAGGCGCGTGAAACCACCAGTCGTAAGGTTGAGCCAACAGAGAGTGGCTTTAGCGGTTTTGTATTTAAGATCCAGGCGAATATGGATCCGAAGCACCGCGACCGCGTCGCCTTCCTGCGTATCGTGTCGGGCAAGTATGAAAAAGGTATGAAAGTACGGCACGTCCGTATTGGCAAAGACATTTTGATACCGCAGGCTTTAACCTTCCTCGCCGGCGATCGCGAGCATCTGGAAGAGGCCTATCCGGGTGATATTATCGGTTTGCATAACCATGGTACGATCAAAATTGGTGATACCTTTACCACTGGCGAAGATATGCAGTTTACCGGTATCCCGAACTTTGCACCGGAATTGTTCCGCCGCATCCGGCTGCGTGATCCGCTGAAACAAAAGCAATTATTAAAAGGTCTGGTACAGCTGTCAGAAGAAGGCGCTGTACAGGTGTTCCGGCCGCTGGATAATAACGATCTGATTGTGGGTGCCGTTGGCGTACTACAGTTTGACGTGGTGGTGCATCGCTTAAAATCAGAATATAACGTTGATGCCTTGTACGAGAGCGTCAACGTCAGCACGGCGCGCTGGGTTTATTGCGATGATGCCAAAGCGCTGCAGGAATTCCAGAACAAAGCCAGCACTAACCTGGCATTGGATGGTGGCGATAACCTGACCTATATTGCACCGACCATGGTTAACCTTAACCTGGCGATGGAGCGTTATCCGAAGATCAAATTCTTCAAAACCCGTGAACACTAACAGGTTAAGTAATGAATATTAAACAGCTTTTAGCCAATAAAACTCAGAACGCCTTTATCAAGTTAGGCTTGCCGGCTGAGACCAATCCGGCGGTGACGCAAAGCACCCGGCCGGAATTTGGTGACTACCAGATCAATGGCGCGATGAGCGCCGCCAAACAGTTAAAAACCAACCCTCGCCAGCTGGCTGAGCAACTGGTTACGTTGTTAGCGCTGGATGACCTTGCTAGCAAGGTTGAAATCGCGGGTCCTGGCTTTATTAATGTGACCTTAAAGCCTGAGTGGCTGGCCGGTGAATTAGCCCAAGCCGCCAGCGACGTCCGCTTGGGCGTCAGTGCGAATCCGCAACCGCAAACCGTAGTGGTGGATTACTCGGCACCAAACCTGGCGAAGGAAATGCACGTCGGTCATTTGCGTTCGACCATTATCGGCGATGCCGTGGTCCGTACCCTGGAGTTCTGGGGTGATAAGGTGATCCGGCAAAACCATATGGGGGATTGGGGCACCCAGTTCGGAATGCTGATCGCGCATCTGGAAGATAAACTGGCCGAGGGAGTGGATCTGGAAAGCGTCGCGCTGGCCGATCTGGAGGACTTCTACCGTCAGGCGAAAAAGCGTTTTGATGATGAAGCCGGCTTTGCGGATAAATCCCGTGACTATGTGGTGAAACTGCAAAGCGGAGATGCACATTGTCAAAAACTGTGGCAACTCTTTATCGATACCTCGGTTAAGCACAGTAATGAAGTCTATCAGAAGCTGAATGTGACGCTGACCGATGCCGATATCAAACCGGAAAGCGCCTACAATCCGATGCTACAGCCGATTGTTGACCAACTGGTTGCAGCTGGAATTGCGGTTGAAGATCAGGGCGCGCTAGTGGTGTTTTTAAGCGAACTGGCCGATAAAGAAGGCAAGCCATCACCCTTTATTATTCAGAAAACCGGCGGTGGTTTCCTGTATGCCACCACCGATTTAGCCGCGTGTCAGTATCGTAGCCATCAGCTGGCGGCGGACCGGATTATTATCTTTACCGATGCCCGCCAGGCACTGCATTTTAAACAGGTTGAACTGACGGCCCGTAAAGCCGGTTTACTGCGTGCCGACACCGCTTATGATCATTGCCCGTTTGGTACCATGATGGGCGAAGATGGTAAGCCATTTAAAACCCGTACCGGCGGCACTGTTAAGCTGGCTGAACTGCTGGAAGAGGCAGTAGTGCGGGCCGATGCGGTGGTGCGGGAAAAGTCCAGCGAGCTGTCGGAGCAAGAGATCGCCGAGATCGCGCGTAAAGTGGGGATTGGTGCGGTAAAATTTGCCGATCTGTCGAAGAATCGCACCAGTGACTATATCTTTAGCTGGGATGCGATGCTGGCCTTTGAGGGCGCCACGGCGCCTTATTTGCAATATGCTTACACCCGGGTACGCAGCATTTTGCGCAAAGCCGGGGTTGCAGACAGCTTCCAGGCGGCTATCGTATTGACAGCAGAGCAGGAAAGGCTGCTGGCGGTGAAAATCCTGCGCTTTGAAGAAACGCTGCAGCAGGTGATGAAGGATGCCCAGCCGAATTTACTTTGTAGCTACCTGTACGAGCTGGCTAGTTTGTTTATGACCTTCTATGAAGCCTGCCCAATGCTGAAAGATGGTGTTGATCCTGCTGAGCGGGATAGCCGTTTAATGCTCAGTATTATCAGTGCCCGCCTGCTGGCCAAGGGTTTGGACCTGCTGGGTATTGAGGTTATGGAGCGTATGTAAGATGAAAATTGACGATATTCGCCGTAGTTACACCAAAGATAAGCTGGATGCGGATAATCTGGCCGCTGATCCGATAGTGCAATTTGAGCAATGGCTAAAAGATGCGATTGCTGCTGAATTGCCGGATCCGACGGCAATGTGTGTCGCGACGGTGGATGCATCAGGCCAGCCGTCGCAACGGCTGGTGCTGTTAAAAGACGTCAACAGCAGTGGTTTTACATTTTATACTAACCTTGGCAGCCGCAAGGCGTCTGAGCTGGCGGTGAATCCGAAGGTCAGTCTGCACTTTCCCTGGCATCCACTGGAGCGTCAGGTGATTGTTTACGGCACCGCCGAGCGCGTACCCAGCAGTCAGGTGGTAAAATATTTTCTGTCACGACCCAAAGAAAGTCAGCTGGCGGCCTGGGCCTCAGAACAAAGCCGGCCGATTTCGACCCGGCATGCCCTGATGCAAAAGTTTGCCGAGATCAAACATAAGTTTGAGCATGGCGAAGTGCCGTTACCCTCGTTTTGGGGCGGTTTTTTGGTGAAGCCGTCGAAAATAGAATTCTGGCAGGGGGGCGAACACCGCCTACACGATCGCTTTATGTATCAGCGTCAGGCAGATGGCAGTTGGCAAATTGAGCGGCTTTGTCCTTAATTAAGCCATGGCCTCATTTAGCTCTGCAACAATTAACCCAAGCCGCCTGCCATCAGGCGGCTTGGCGCTTTTTGATACCCACTGTCACCTCGACTTACCACAACTGGCGCCACGGCAGCAGGAGCATTGGCAGCAGGCACAGCAGGCCGGTGTCAAAGCACTACTGATCCCGGCGGTCTCGGCTGCAGCCTGGCCTGACTTACTGCAATTACGCGCCACAGAACCGGCTTGGCAAATTGCGCTGGGGATACATCCCTGGTGGGCGGCGCAGCATAGCTTGCAGCAGGTGACACAGCTGGCTGACTTACTGGAACAGCACCGCGGGCAGGTAGCTGCAGTAGGTGAAATTGGCCTTGATTTTGCGCTCGATAGCGACACCTTCGAGCTGCAGCAGCAGCTATTTAGTGCCCAACTGACGTTGGCTAAACGTCTGGATCTGCCGGTGATCCTGCATCATCGCAAAAGTCAGGTGCAACTGTTGGCAGAGTTAAAACGGCAACGTTTTGCCGCTGGCGGCATCTTGCATGCATTTTCAGGCAGCTATGCGCAGGGGATGGCCTTTATCGAGCAGGGTTTTAAACTGGGTATCGGTGGCACTATCACTTATGAGCGCGCCGAGAAAACCCGTAAAGCGGTATCAAAGCTGCCGCTTGCGGCCTTAGTGTTAGAGACGGATGCACCGGCAATGCCGCTGTCTGGCTTTCAGGGGCAAACCAATACGCCGGCCCAATTACGATGGGTGTTTGAAAGCTTATGTAATTTGCGGCCGGAGCCACCAGAGCATCTTGCCACGGCGCTATGGCAGAATAGCCTGACAGTGCTGAGATTAAGCCGCTGAGGCGGTAACTCAGGTTTGCTGCTTGACCGGCAGCTTACGATAGCGGCTGGTCAGACGGTAAAAGCTGCGTTTTAACAACATGCCGATGGCGGCAGTTAATAAAAACAGTCCCAGCATCTGCTGCATTAGTTGCTGCCAGAAGTCATAGCCCGGGAACAGGTTTTTATCATGTAGCAGGCTCACCTTAATGTAGCCGAGCAATTGTTGATTAACCCTTATTTCCTCTACCATTGGGATCAAGGGTAACGCCTGATCCGGGCTATACAGTAAACGCGCCGGCGTATTAGCTTCAGACCAGCTCAGGCGCACACCGTTGGCATCGTAAACCACCACATCATGCAGAAACGGATTTTCTGCAATATGTTGTGTCAGTTGCTGCAAGCCTTCCAGCTGATCATTTTCCAGTAAGTAGCCGGCAGTATGAGACAGCGCGCTCAGTGTCTCACGCATCAGCAGCTGGTTTTGCTGTTGTAGTACCTGCTGTCCTTCCGCCCGGGCACTACTCCAGCTGTGCAGAATAAACCAGATCCCAAGTACAGCAAGTGCCAGCTGTAGCAACGTAATAACACTTGAAGAAGGGTTAGCGGATAAGCTATGGTGCTGCATATTTCTTAACGACAATACCGGTTCGCCTGAATAGGCGCTAGGATGCCATGCCTGTTGCTCCAAGTACAGAAAAGTAAAGATATGTACAAATAAGTACAGATTTAACCGTTTTGCCTGCTAAGGCTAATGGTTGTCACAGCGCAATAGCTAAAGCTCAGACAATACAGCACAGATAATTAAGTACAGACAGTAAAATACAGGATTTAACTTGAACTCATCAGTACAGCCCAATCCGTTCAATGATCTCGCGCCACTGCAGTTAGTTACAGCCTATGGTGGGCAGTGTGACCTTAACTGGCATGCCGGTCAGTTTAGCGAGGTGAAAGTTGCAGACCTTAAACCCGAATTGCCGGTACTGCTTTGTTTTGGCCGTGACTTCAGCTGGCAGCTGTTTAGCACCCTGGCGCAGGCAATTGCCCTACCATCAGGTGGCTATACGCTTAGCCTGAGTAAGCCGCATCCGGCGCTGCCGGCAGCACTGCGGTTACACCTGCCTTTGACTTATCAGCCAACGCCGGCGTTACTCAGTCGTTTAGCCCTTGATCACGACTGTCAGCTGGTTTATCTGGCGCAGCAGCCGACGTTACGCAAACCCGGCTTGCTGGTGATGGACATGGATTCTACGGCGATTGAAATTGAATGTATCGATGAAATTGCCGCTTTGGCGGGTGTCGGCGAGCAAGTGGCTGCGATTACGGCCCGTGCGATGAACGGCGAGCTGGATTTTGCGCAAAGTCTGTTAGCGCGGGTTAAGGCCTTAGCCGGTGCGCCAGAGTCGGTATTAGCCGCTGTATTACAAACACTGCCGTTAATGCCGGGCTTAACGGAGTTGGTGCAGCAACTTAGACAGCATCAGTGGCAGCTTGCCATTGCCTCCGGTGGTTTTACCTATTTTACCGAGGCGCTACAGCAGCAGCTTGGCCTGAGTGCGACCTTTGCTAACCAGCTGGAAATCGTTGACGGTAAATTAACCGGCCGGGTGCTTGGCAATATTGTTGATGCGAAACGCAAAGCTGAAGTTGTGAGTGAACTGGCGCAGCGTTATCAGATAGCGCCATCGCAGACCGTTGCTATTGGTGATGGCGCCAATGATTTACCGATGTTGGCCGAGGCTGCGCTAGGCGTCGCTTTTCATGCTAAGCCGAAGGTGCAGGCGGCGGCAAAGGCGGCGATTACTACAGGTTCCTTATTACAACTGTTGTATCTGTTGGATTGTCCGTGAACCATCAGCAAAGCTCGCTGTTTCTGGAGCTGCCACCTTACCGCTTGCATTTGCGGCAGCTACAGCCGGTAGTGACAACTCTGGCGCCGGTATTATATCTGCACGGTGCGGTAGAGAATGGCCGGATTTTTTACAGCCAGAACGGTAAAGGCCTGGCTTGCTTTCTGGCGGAGCAGGGGTTTATTGGTTACGCCGCTGACTTTGCTGGTCGGGGCTTATCACAGCCAAAGTTAGCAGAAGGCTTGCAGCAGGATCAACAACAAATGATTTGCCGGGATATACCGGCGCTGCTGAATTACGTTTACCAGCAACATCAGCAGAAAGTCATTCTGATTTGCCACTCCTGGGCCGGCGTGCTGGCCGCGGCCAGTCTGGCGCGATTTCCTGAGCTGGCGGACAAAGTGCTGGCGAAGGTCTGTTTTGGTACCAAAAGAGTGATTAGTGTGAACAGCCTGGCGCGAAAATTAAAAATCGACCTGTGTTGGAACACCCTGGCGCCCTGGCTGGGGCAGCGCTATGGTTATGTACCCGCTAAACGCTGGCGTTTTGGCGCTGACGATGAACCCACGCAATTCCTGCGTGATACCGTACGCTGGATCAAGGGCGCTCCCTTTGTTGATTGCAGTGATGGTTTTGACTATCAGGCTGCCTGTCAGCAGCTAAACTGGCCGCCGCTGTGGCATTTTGCGGCGGAACATGACCAGCTACTCGGGCATCCGCAGGATGTGCAGGCTTTTATGCGGGAGGCGGCTCAGTCAGAGGGGCGCTATACCTTGCTAAGCCAAGCGAATGGCTATCTGCACCCTTATGATCATATTTCGATGCTGACTGCCGCGGCTGCTAAAGAAGAACATTTTACAGAGTTGGTAAACTGGCTTGTTCAGTTAGTGACTGCAGAATAAACTGTCGTTGTAGCTCTTGCTGCTTTGCAGCATCCGGCCGCAAGCGGTTAATCAATTCAGATGAAATATCAAAACCTTCAATTACGCCCTCGACATGCCAGAGTTCTTCCTCCAGCACCCTGGCTTTATGAATGGCATAAACACTGATGTAATTCAGCTCTTTAGCTAGGTATTCCGGGTCCATTTTTCCAGCCCGGACCAGCGAACAGCGGAAGCCAAATAACGTATGTGTGGCGAGCGCGTCGGCAAGATGTTGCTTCAGCTCCGCTGTCGAGCTAAATTCAAAGTCAAAGTCGCTACTTAGTTGTATGCTTCCGTCTTCATGTTGTTGCGCCATCAGATAGAGCTCGTAGTGAAACGGTGGATCCTGCCGTTTCATCTGCTTTAACTTTTCGGCTAATTTCAGTTCTAACAGTGGATGTTTCGTCAGGATACTGAGTGGTGCTGCTGTGGCTTGTTGAGGTACAAGTTTTAATAGTGTATTGACGTGGCTACCTTTACTGCCACCACCTACGACAGCGATATCATGTCGCAACCCATAGCGATGCACGTAGAGCACCAGCGATTTACAGGCGTTCAAATACAGGTTACGCAAGGCTTCGGATAAGCCCGGATACTTTGGGGTCTCCTGCGCTATGGTAAGTTTACTACGATTACTCTGGATCAGCTGGCTAAAAAACTGTCTACCCAGATGTGATTCTGTCTTTGCGGCTTTAAGATTGATAATAGTCCGGTTCTTACTCACCGCTATCACTTCGTAAGGCAGGGCACTTAGCTGATATTTGCTGGTGATTTTTTGCAGATCGGGTAAGTCCAGTAACAGAATGTCGCCTTTCTGAAAATCAACAACAGTATCCGTTTCCAATTGCAAGCCCCCGGCCGAAAAGTCCCGGCTGTATGCCAGGATCGGTGACGCTTCTGCTTTCGTTCGCAGTAAAGCCTGGGTTTTATAGAGGTAGCGTGATTCACTGCGAAGATTGACATAGTGAACGGGAATGGCTTCACAACCTGTTACTTTGTTCGCTTTACTCAGGCCAAACTGATTGAGTGCAGCGAGCTTAGTATTGTCAAAACGATATGCCGCGTAACAATGCCGCTGCGAGGAACTACTGATATCCGCCAGTGTTATCATATAACGCACATCTTTTAACATGCTTGCTACCAGTGGGGAGGGCTTCACCAAGCCATGGTCTCCCGGCAGTGCATATCGGCTTACTGCATCATCTGTCGCCACAGACATTAAACCTAACTGAAATACCCGCCAGCTTGGTTTGCCGGCGCCAAAACCCCAGAACATATCCCGCAGTTCGTTGGAAGCTGCGAGCTCACTGGCGAGTGCCGTATAGAAGTACAATTTTCCTTTGGCGGCATGGGTAAAGCAGTATAGGGTTGCACTGCGTTCACTATTACTTAGCAGCTGTTTGAGTCTGCGGGCATTCAGTATCTGCCCCAGCACTGATTGTTGTTGCTCGTCGATAAAATAGTGCCAAATACTTCTGCTGTAGTCGCTGGTTAGGGCGAAGCGGCTCGCCAAATTTCCGTCGGCTACAGTCAGGAATACTGGCATAGCTTGCAGTCTCGGCAGGTAATATTGCTCATAGCCTTTGGTCAGAGCGCCGTCGATAACATTATCAAGATTTAGTTTGTAACGTCTTTTGTTACCCTGAATAAAGCTGTGTAGGAATTGATTGAACGCCGGGTTTTTTTCCGGTTCCAAGCGTTTCAGACGCCAGTAGGCATGCTTATCCTGCTCTTTGATTTCAAGGATTTGATATTGTAAGGTATCGACCAAGTCCAGCGCATACTCTCGCTCCAGCCCGGTTAGGGCCAGCCGGATAATATCGCCGGTCATTGCGGTTTTTCCGAGCGCGACTTTCAGCCGGCAGCCCGATACAGACAGGTCAGTGGTCATGGCACTGCTATTACCATCAGGATGTCTTATTTCCACTTCAATGCTAAAGTTCATCCGCTCTTCTGCCCGGCTAATATAGTGCCCAAAGTGGATAAACCGATGCGCTGAGGGTGCAGGGTTGTCCTCTGTCGTGGTAAAAGATTCGGCCGGCAGTTGTTCAGGCAGCTGGGGGCCTTTGCGAAGATTTTGTAGCGTATGGCGAATATGCTCGTCAGTTTCTTTCCGATGCCTGACCCGGTAATTATTATCAGCATTCATTACTTCTTCATAAACGCCGACCGTATACTTACCGTAAGCTTCAAGGCCCTGCTCAAAGATTTGCCGTGCTTGTTCATCCAGGTAGTGAGTTTTCCCCCGATATTCGTAGGGTTTTACATCACCATCAACATGACCACGTAAATCAATATAGTAGTTACAAGGCTGAGCAAGACGTCTGAGCTCCATTCGGAGCAGAAATTGCTTCGATTTAGGTAAACCGTCAGTAACAGAGGCAAAAGTCTGCTCAAACTCGCTCAAGTCCAGCATGCCGCGAAGTCTAGTGATAATGCCCTGATATGCCTGAAGGTCTGTTGACGTCATAGTCTTATGATTCAGTTGCCAAAAATATGGCAGCGTCCGGTTATAATAAGGTTAAACTAGCTAGATAGGTTTTAAAAGCAATATCCGTGCCTTTCAATAACACCTGGAGTAAGAATGGCAAAAAGTAAAACGGCATATGTGTGTAATGAATGTGGTGCTGATTTTATGCGCTGGCAAGGACAGTGCACTGAATGCGGTGCCTGGAATAGTATCAGCGAAGTCCGGTTAGGTGCTGTGAAAGCCGGTAGCAGCCGGCTTGGGGGGTATGCTGGTGCTACTGCGGCCCGGGTGATGCGGCTGGATGAGGTCGATTTACAGGATGTGCCACGTTTTAGCTCGGGTTTTGCTGAGTTTGATCGGGTACTGGGGGGCGGCATAGTACCGGGATCCGCGATCCTGATTGGTGGTCACCCTGGTGCCGGAAAGAGTACCTTGTTATTGCAAATTATGTGCGGCCTGGCTGCGCAGGGCGGTGCGCTATATGTGACGGGGGAAGAATCGCTGCAGCAGGTTGCAATGCGGGCACAGCGCCTGGGATTGCCGATGTCTGAATTGAAAATGCTGGCTGAAACGAATGTCGAAACTATCTGTCAGCTGGCGCAGCAGGAAAAGCCGCGCATTATGGTGATTGACTCAATTCAGGTGATGCATCTGGCTGATATCCAGTCAGCACCGGGCAGTGTGTCTCAGGTCAGGGAGAGTGCGGCGCATTTAACCCGCTTCGCCAAGCAGCATCATATCGCTATTATTATGGTCGGGCATGTGACCAAAGATGGATCTCTGGCCGGGCCTAAGGTATTAGAGCATTGTATCGACTGCTCAGTGATGCTGGATGGTGACGCAGATAGTCGCTACCGTACCTTGCGCGGTCATAAAAACCGCTTTGGTCCGGTTAACGAATTGGGAGTGTTCGCCATGACTGGCCAGGGGATGAAGGAGGTGAAGAATCCCTCCGCGATCTTTCTGACCCGAGGCAAGGAAGATCAATCCGGCAGTATCGTCATGGTGCTGTGGGAGGGTACCCGACCGCTTTTAGTAGAAATTCAGGGGTTGGTTGACTATTCGCCACTGAATAATCCACGACGGGTGACACTGGGTATGGAGCAAAACCGGATTGCGATGTTGCTGGCCGTGATGCACCGCCATGCCGGGATCCAGATGGCGGATCAGGATGTGTTTGTTAACGTTGTCGGTGGCGTCAAGGTCAATGAAACCAGTGCTGATTTAGCCACCTTACTGGCGTTAGTCTCGAGTTTTCGGGATAAGCCATTACCGAATGATTTAGTAGTATTTGGTGAAGTGGGATTAGCAGGTGAAATCCGGCCGGTGCCCAGCGGTCAGGAACGGCTGAAAGAGGCAGCGAAACATGGTTTTAAACGAGCGATAGTGCCGCTGGCTAATCAGCCGAAGGAACCTATTGCCGGTATGGAAGTGGTTGCTGTGGCACGTCTGGCTGAGGCCTTAGAAGCGCTATAAAACAAAACGCCTCTGCGGGAGCAGAGGCGTTTATATTGAGGGTGTTGCTAACTGTAGTTACCTAAGATTAGCGGAAGCGGCGATTCTGCGGAAAGTTGAGCCGTAATACCTGCTCGGTGTCGCTTTTGAGTTTATCCAGCCCCAGTTTATCGTAACTTTCCACCATAATCTCCAGCGCCTGCTCTACCAGCGCAGAGTCACGGTAAAACTCAACAACATATTTACCCCGGTTGGCGGCCGCGAGAAAGGCACCGCGGCGCAGGTAATAATCTGCCACCAATAACTCGTGACGTGCCAGTTTATCTTTAATTGCGATCATCCGCGCCCGGGCATCGGCAGCGTACTTGCTTTCCGGATAGTTAGTTAACAGGATACGAAAATCATCGAATGCCTGTCGGGTGCTCGCCAGATCGCGATCTGCGCGGTCAATACCAAAAAATTCCTGAAAGGCGTTTTCGTCGGCCTTCAGGTTGGTTAAACCGCGCATATAATACACGTAGTCCAAATCCGGTTGATTCGGATTCAAGCGGATAAAACGGTCGATGGTTGCCAGCGCTTGCGGTAGATTGCCAGCCTGATGATAGGCATAAATTAAATCCAGCTGCACTTGCCTGGCCAGTGGGCCGAACGGATGGCGGCTTTCAACTGCTTTTAACAGTTCAATAGCGCGGTTATAAAGGCCTGCATCCAGTACATCCTTGGCTTGCTGATACATCGCTTGCGCCGTTTGATTGGAGGTAACTTGTGCTTCTTTAGGTTTTCCGGCACAGGCGGTGAGGGTCACAGCTAACAGGGCTATCAGAATAAATTTTAGTTTCATGTAAAAATCCGTTACTACTTCGGCTAAATGGCTGTCTAGTCCGGCGTAAAATCGTTAAAATACCCGCTCATGCGATTCTACCCCAGATATCGCGGGGTTGCACACAGGATAACTGCTTCCGTTATGACAAAACAGCTAAAACTTTCAGAAATCGTACCTGAGCACCTTTTTGGTAAGCGCTTAGATCAGGTTCTGGCCGAAATGTTCCCGGATTATTCGCGCTCGCGGATAAAAGAATGGATCCTGGCCAGCAGCGTGCAGGTTAACGGCGAGCCTTGTGCTATTCCGCGGCAGAAAATGTTGGGTGGCGAGCGAATCGATATCCTGGCTGAATTGCCGGAAGAGGAACGTTTTGACGCCGAGCCGATCGCCCTGGATATCGTGTTTGAAGACGAACATATTCTGGTGATCAACAAGCCTGCTGGTCTGGTGGTACACCCGGGTGCAGGCAATCAGGACGGTACCTTACTCAATGCCTTGTTACATCACTGTCCGGGTATTGCAGAAGTGCCCCGTGCCGGTATAGTGCACCGGTTGGATAAAGACACTACCGGCCTGATGGTCATCGCGAAAACGATACCAGCGCAAACGCATCTGGTCGAGGCGATGCAGGCACGGGAAATTACCCGTGAATATGAAGCGGTTTGTTACGGCACTATGACCGGCGGCGGCACCGTAAAACAACCGATCGGCCGGCACCAGACTAAAAGAACCCTGATGGCGGTTAATGAAAATGGTAAACCGGCTGTCACCCATTATAGAGTGATGGAAAAGTACCGGGCGCATACCCGCCTGCGACTGCGGCTGGAAACCGGTCGGACGCATCAGATCCGCGTACATATGACCTTTATCAGCCATCCTCTGGTTGGCGATCCGGTATATGGTGGCCGGCCCAGACCGCCACGCCAGGCCAGCGAACAGTTATTGCAGTTAATGCGTAATTTTAAACGCCAGGCGCTGCATGCCATTATGCTTAAGCTGGC
>DAIOUM010000063.1:0-1212 GCA_036759505.1 Alishewanella sp.
TTGGCTGCAGATCCTGATACTGCCGCAGATCTAAAAATTCACAGTTGCTGCAGTGCTCAATATTGCCATAGGTGGTACCCAGCTCCTGCAGGCGCACGCTGCCGTCCTGGTTAAAGATGTACCAGTCACCATTTAACTTAAAATTACCGGCCGTTGAGCTGTCATACCAACCGGCATTAGCAACGGTGATCCGATCCGGAATACCATCATGAATAAAAACGCCGTTGCTATCACGACCATCACGGTCAGCCGGGTTAGCCACAGCCATATAAGAGGTGCGGGTTTGCCGGCGGTCAGTGGCGTTCATCCCTTCCTGACCAGAAAACTCAGCAGCTACTGCAAAGTTACCACGGCCGGCAGCGAAGTCGGTACCAAAGGATAATAAGGCTTTATGGTTATCGTACGGGTTATCCTGAGCAAAACCACGGCTTAGCACCAGATCGAAACCCTGAATGTCTTTTTTCAGTTTAAAGTTCACTACGCCGGTTACCGCATCGGCACCATATACAGCTGAGGCACCACCGGTAATAATTTCCACCGAGTCTAACCAGGCAGTAGGAATGCTGTTGGTATCGACCGCAGCACTACCGGCACTGCTGGCAACATGACGACGGCCATCAACCAGCACCAGCGTACGGGAAGCGCCCATGCCGCGTAAATCCAGTAAACTTAAGCCGGCGGTACCGATAAAACGACCTGCGTTAGCCAGTGAATAAGTGGCGGCCAGTGACGGTAATTCTTTTAACACTTCACCAATGTTCATGGCGCCGGTTTCCACCAGATCACGACCGGAAATCACCGTTACCGGTGACGGGGCTATAGCGCCTTCACGCAGAATGCGCGAACCGGTAACCTGAATGCGCTCGGTTGCCGCCTGCGGGCTTTCTTCTGCCACAACCCACTGTGGACTGGCTGCAGCAACGGCAGCGGCCACCACACTTAAACGCAAAGAATTCACTTTGGATAACGATACAGACATGCTTGCTCCTGAATAAAACAGCCAGTGGCTGATACAACTCAGCAGTACCTGTGCCGGCACTGCTGCAGAGGGCGCGCATTGTAGGGAATTGTGGTGAAATCGCCAGCAAAAACTGCCTGAAAAATACCGATCGGTGAGTATTTATGCAGTTCCTGAATAAGAAAAAACCAAACTGCTGGCTTTTAGAGCAGATTTAGGCTGCACTAATGCAGGCAATCCTAGCCAGCGCCAGC
>DAIOUM010000063.1:1312-13534 GCA_036759505.1 Alishewanella sp.
AGCATCACATCAGAGTGACCGATAATATACTTGGTCGCCGCCTGAATTGAGATATCCACGCCCAGTTCAAAGGGCTTACACAAAATCGGCGAGGCCCAGGTATTATCCAGTACCGTAATGATCTGCTGCGCCCGCGCCACCGCGCAAATGGCAGGTATATCCTGCACTTCCATCGTCAGCGAACCGGGCGATTCCAGAAAGATCATCCGGGTATTGGGTTTGATCAGCGCCGCGATACCGGCACCGATCAGCGGGTCATAATAGGTGGTTTCAATCCCTAAACCGGCCAGCAGCTTATCGCACAGCGCCCGGGTCGGCTCATAGACACTGTCGACCATCAACAGGTGATCGCCTTGCTTTAGAAAAGCCAGCAAGGCACCGCTAACCGCCGCCGCACCACAGGGATAGAGCGCACAGCCGGCACCGCCTTCCAGTTCGCACATCGCTTCCTGAAACGCAAAATGGGTTTGGGTGCCGCGACGGCCATAATAAGGTACCCGGTTACCGCGCTGTTTGGTGGCCTCGCGCAGCTCTTGCATCGTATCAAATACGATGGTCGACGCCCGCACCAGCGGTGGGTTAACCGCACTGCCTGTCCATTGCTTACTGCGGCCAGCATGAATTAACCGGGTATTTTTTTTCATCTTAGTGCTCCAATTCGACCAAAGTGGCGTAGTAAAGACATCTGGAAGTCTGTATCCTTTCAGTTACCGACATCCTAAGTCATAATTTTGTCAACGTCACGCTATCTTTAATTGTGGTACTGGTTTGACACCAGGTTATTGAGGTTCTAGCTTTAATAAATATAACAAGGAGATAACACCTATGCACAGCTTCAAGCCCCATCCTCTTGCGTTAACAGTGGCCCTGGCCCTTGCCAGCCCACTCGCTCTGGCGCAGCAAAACACCAATACCGAAACTGAAGAAAAAGCGGAGCGTATTGAACAAATCGTCGTTACCGGTACCCGGGTCGCCGGTCGTTCGGTATCAGATACCGCC
The DNA here is from genome assembly GCA_036759505.1 of Alishewanella sp. GTDB lineage: Bacteria > Pseudomonadota > Gammaproteobacteria > Enterobacterales > Alteromonadaceae > Alishewanella. The sequence goes on from DAIOUM010000063.1 coordinate 2,312, forward strand.
GTACCTATTGATGTCGTCAGCGCCGAAAGTCTGACCCGCGCCGGCTCCACGGAGTTAAACCAAGTCCTGTCCACTGCCTTACCTTCTTTTAACTTTCCGCGTCCTGGCCTGACTGATGGTACTGATACCGTACGTCCGGCAACCTTGCGTGGTTTAGGCCCGGATCAGTCTCTGGTGTTAGTTAACTCGAAGCGCCGGCATGCCGCAGCGCTGGTTAACGTGAATGGTTCAGTTGGCCGCGGTTCTTCTGCTGTCGATCTAAATACGATTCCAACTGCAGCGATTAGCTCAGTTGAAGTATTGCGTGATGGCGCTTCGGCACAGTATGGCTCAGATGCGATTGCAGGCGTCCTTAACGTGCGGCTGCGCGAGGCAAGTGAAGGCGGTAACTTTACCAGCTCTTACGCTTGGCGCGATACCAGCTACAGCGTACCCACTACTCCGGTTGTAGCCGGTGCAACCTGGAGCGCCCCCAGCACTATTCGCCGCAGTCGGGTGGACGGCGAAACCTTAACATTAAGCGGCTGGCGCGGCTTTGAGCTGGGTAATAACGGCTATTTAACTGTTGCTGCAGAGTATAAAGACGCCGAACGTACCGAGCGCGGCGGCTGGGATCATCGGCAGCAATACAACAGAGTCAATGGCCAATTTGACCCACGCGAGGCCCTGGTTAATCGTTTTAATGCCTGGTACGGCGAGCCGGAGCTGGAACAGTTCACCTTTTTCGCCAATGCGGGTAAAACCCTGGAAAATGGCAAGGTCTATGGCTGGTTAAGCTATCAGGATCGTGAAGCGCGCTCCGCGGGTTTCTTCCGTACGCCTAATGATGCGCGTAATGTACCGGAAATTTATCCTGATGGTTTCCTGCCCATTATTGCCCCAGATGTTACAGACGCCAGTGCAGCGGTCGGTTATGAGTTTGATGTAGGTGAATGGACAGTAGACAGCTCGCTGGTTTGGGGCCAGAACCGCATGGCCTTTACCATTGAAAATACACTGAACCGCTCAATCGGCCCGTTAAGCAAAACCGAGTTCGATGCCGGTGGTTTCCGTTACGGTCAGGCAGTGTTTAACCTGTCGGGTGTGCGCTCCTTTAATGTTGATGGTTTAGCCTCGCCGCTAAACCTGGCTACCGGTGTAGAAATGCGCCGCGAGCGTTACGGCATTTTCGCCGGTGAACCGGATTCCTGGCGTAATGGCGGCGTGCTGTTAAACGGTGCACCAACGGCCTCAGGTGCTCAGGTATTCCCTGGCTTCCGCCCTTCTAACGAAGTGCGGGCGACCCGTCGTGCTATTGGCGTTTATGTCGATCTGGAAGCTAACCTGACTGACAATATGCTGGGTTCGGTAGCAGTTCGCGCCGAAGACTACTCGGACTTTGGCAGCAATATCACCGGTAAAGCGGCCCTGCGTTACGACTTTACCGACAACTTCGCGGTACGGGGTTCAGTGCAAAATGGCTTCCGTGCGCCCTCGCTACAACAACAGAACTTCACAGCCACGTCTACCAACTTTATCAACGGTGTTCCATTTGATATTACCACCTTCCCGGTGAACGATCCGGTGGCTCAGGCGCTGGGTGCCAAAGCGCTGGATGCCGAAGAATCGGTAAACTACTCTTTAGGTACCGTATTCCGTGTAGGACCGGTTTCTATAACGATTGATGGCTATCGTATCGATATTGATGACCGGATCGTATTATCGGAAAACCTGACCCAAAACAATGTGCGTGATTATTTAACATCACAAGGGTTTATCGGTATCGGTGGCGGCCGCTTCTTTATTAACGGCGTCGACACCGAAACCAAGGGTGTGGATGTGGTTATTAACTGGACCTTGCCCACCGATAAACTCGGCTTATTCGACTTCACTTTAGTCGGTAACTATAACGAAACCAAGGTGAAGTCAGTGCCAGCGACCTCACAACTTTCAGCACTGAACCCGGCACCAACTTTATTTGGCCGTGTGAATGTGCTGACCTTTGAGAAAGGTACGCCAAAAGATAAAATTGGTGCCACGGTCAACTGGAGTTTTGATAGTTTAAGCGCCACGTTAAAAGCCACCCGCTACGGCGAGGTATTAACACCAGGCACTACAGCAGCCAACGACTTTGTGTTAACGCCGAAAACCCTGGTTGATCTGGAAGCCCGCTACGAGTTTAACGATAACTGGACGGTGGCTTTTGGTGCCGACAATATCTTTGACCAGTATCCGGATGCATTCCCGATCAATCTGAATACCACCGGCGCGACATCGTTCTCAAACTACTCACCATTCGGACGTTCCGGCCGTTTATTTTATGGCCGTGTGGCGTATAACTTCTAACCTATTGCTATAAAGCTCAAAGGCGCCCACCGGCGCCTTTGTTTTTAATGCTGCGCTAATACGCTGCAGCCAAAACACTAACAGTCTGTGCTCAAGCCAGACCGTTAATCTCAGCCAAAGTCGCAAGCTTCTCCAGCTCCGGCCTGGCAAAGTAATACCCCTGCAAATAACGAATACCGACAGAGCTCAGATAGTCCAGCTCAGCACGGCTCTCAATGCCCTCGGCCAACACCTTGGTTCCCTGCAGCTCGCACTGCTCTATCGTACGCTCGACAATGAACTGCTTGGCCGGATTCTGTTCAATATTACGGATCAGCTGCATATCCAATTTCAGAATATGCGGTTTTAACTCTATCAACCAATCCAGAGTAGCGTAACCCGAGCCGTAATCGTCAATCGCGGTTTGAAAGCCGCGTTTGGCATAACTTTGAAAGATCCGGTTTAAATGAGCCTTATCCGGAATTTGCTCGCCCTCAGTTACTTCAAAAATCAGTTTCGTGAGATCAAAGCCATAAGTATCAGCGGCTTCAATGGTAGCCTTAATGCAGGTTTCCGGGTTATAGACCGCATTGGGTAAAAAATTAATATTCAAAAAGGTTTTGCAGCCCAATTTGGCGGCAGTTTCGATCGCTTTTACCCGGCAGGCCTGGTCAAAGTAGTATTTATTATCATCGTTAATATGCTGAAATACCCAGCCGGCACCTTCGCCATTTGGCCCACGCACCAGTGCTTCATAGGCAATAATGGTTTTTTCATGCCAATCGATAATCGGCTGAAATGCCATGCGGATCTGAAAGCCCAGATCCTGGCCACTCAGACAGTCACTACAGGTTTGTTGTTTAATATTTGCCGGAAACTGCATCTTACTTGGGTCTCTACAGGCACTAGTCTTTTAGTTTTACCAGAAAATTTTAGCTATTGCCTGTTTTTCCGGCATTTTTTCACCTGGCCGCTTAAATATTTGGCTCAGCACCCAAACTTAACGCCTGCGCATAATACTCGGCCAGCACCTGAAAGGCGGCAGCCGCGGTGTTACCAAAGGTGACCACACCATCTTCATGGCCCGCCATAGTAAAAATACGCTGCTGCACAACCGTGGTTTCCACAAATAGCCGGCCAACCTCTGCCGCCATGGCCACGGTACCATAAGGGATTTCGGCCCGGGTTTGCGGTATATTCAGACGATCGGCACAGTGCCAGATCGCCGGGCAATGTGCATGGATCACAAAATGAATAGTTTGGTCCAGTAAGTATAGTTGGCCATGGGTCATAGCCTCGGAGGAGGGCTTACAGGGCCCGCTTGCGGCAATACGATTAAGTTGTGGCTGACACAGGCTAACTAACGCATAGTCTGCCGCTGTTAACACCTTTTTACCACCAGTTTGGGTGCCACTGATAATAAACTGTGTCGACTGCCCCAGCCGCTGGCTGATATTACCAAAACCATAGTTGTCATAACGTGCCGGATGCTGGCCCAGCATGCCCAACTGCACGCAAAGTGTACGCCAGGCATTGATTTCAGCAATGTTAGCCGTTGGCGGCAGTGCCATCGGCTGATAACTTAACTGAAATTTTATAACCCCTTCCTGCTCCGCCATCGTATAACCCGCGTCACCTTATTTTCGACATTATAAAAGGCCGTGCTGGCTTACCCCAGCCGCATAGCAGGCCAAAACTGGCAGGAAATGGCTGGCAATGTATAATACGGTCAGCTTTTGTCAGGCTACGGCTGACAACATTAAGGGCAAAGATGAAATATAAAGATTTACGCGACTTTATTGCACAGCTGGAACAGCGCGGTGAACTGGTGCGGATCAGTCAGCCAGTGGATCCGGTACTGGAGATGACCGAAATTGCCGATCGCACCCTGCGTGGTGGTGGTCCGGCCTTGCTATTCGAAAACCCGAAAGGCTACTCAATCCCGGTGCTGGCTAACTTATTTGGCACCCCAAAGCGCGTCGCCCTGGGTATGGGACAGGACGACGTAGCGGCACTACGTGAAGTCGGCAAGCTACTGGCCTTTTTAAAAGAGCCAGAGCCACCAAAAGGTTTAAAAGACGCTTTTAGTAAGTTGCCAATCTTTAAGCAAGTGCTGAATATGTCAGCCAAGCAGGTGAAAAAAGCCGCTTGTCAGCAAGTGGTACTAAGCGGAGACCAGGTGGATCTAACCAAGCTGCCAGTGATGACCTGTTGGCCCGGTGATGCCGCGCCGCTGATCACCTGGGGTTTAACGGTCACTAAAGGGCCGCATAAAGAGCGGCAAAACCTCGGCATTTATCGCCAACAGGTACTGGGAAAGAATAAAGTGATTATGCGCTGGCTATCGCATCGCGGCGGCGCATTGGACTTTTTTGAATGGCAAAAAGCGCATCCGGGGCAGCGTTTTCCTGTAGCTGTGGCCTTAGGCGCTGATCCGGCAACCATTTTAGGTGCTGTGACACCGGTACCGGATACCTTATCGGAATATGGCTTTGCCGGCTTACTGCGTGGCGATAATACCGAAGTGGTGAAATGCGTCAGTAACGATCTGCAGGTACCGGCCAGTGCTGAGTTTGTGCTGGAAGGCTATATCGAGCCGGGCGAGTTGGCGCCTGAGGGGCCTTATGGCGATCATACCGGCTACTACAATGAGGTAGATAACTTCCCGGTGTTTACCGTGACCCATATTACCCATCGTGAAGATCCGATCTATCACAGCACCTATACCGGCCGGCCACCGGATGAGCCCGCCATTCTGGGTGTGGCACTAAATGAAGTCTTTGTGCCGATTTTACAAAAGCAGTTCCCGGAAATTACCGACTTCTATCTGCCACCCGAAGGCTGCTCTTACCGGCTGGCAGTGGTGACGATGAAAAAGCAATATCCGGGGCATGCGAAGCGGGTGATGATGGGAGTTTGGTCTTTCCTGCGCCAGTTTATGTATACCAAGTTTGTGATTGTTTGTGATGATGATATTAATGCCCGCGACTGGCAGGATGTGATCTGGGCTATTACCACCCGGATGGATCCGGCGCGGGATACCACGCTGGTGGAAAATACCCCTATTGATTATCTTGATTTTGCGTCACCGGTATCCGGTTTAGGTTCAAAAATGGGGATGGATGCCACCAATAAATGGCCGGGAGAAACCAACCGCGAGTGGGGCGAGCCTATCGTCATGGATCCGGCGATCAAGCAGCGGGTTGATGCATTATGGCCGTCGTTGGGTATCACTTTACCAGAGCAAAAAACATGAGCTATCAGGTACGGATCCTACCGGCAAAGCTAACCTTTGAGGTAGCAGAAGGTGAGACTATCCTCGCTGCGGCCTTGCGGCAAGGTATCGATTTCCCGTACCGCTGTCGCCAGGGTGTCTGTACCAGTTGCGTGTGCAAACTGCGCAGTGGTAGCGTCAGTTACACCGATCCTAACCCATTAACCGAAACCGACCGCCAGCAGCAATTTGTCTATTGCTGTCTGGCGACTGCAGACTCTGATTTAGAGCTGCACCACCCTTTTATCCGCGGCTAGCTGCCGCCTGAACCTTGAGATCCCTATGAACGCTATTTCCTGTCAGGTTATTGCCATCGAAGCCCTAACACCGGTTGTCAGCAAAGTGCTGCTAAAACCAGCGCAGACGCCAGGCTTCGTTGCCGGACAATATTTGCAGCTCTGCCTGACTGCCGATGATAAACGCCCGTTTTCTATTGCCAGTATCCCGGGACAAGACTACCTGGAGCTACATATCGGCGCGCCGGCCGGCGATAATTGGTCCAGCGCCGCCCTGCTGCATTTACAACAGGCCTTTAATCAGGGAGCGGCGGTTCAGGTTGAGGTCGGTCTGGGCCATGCCGGCTGGCGTGAACACAGCGAGCGGCCAGTGATCCTGCTGGCCGGTGGTACCGGTTTCTCTTATGTACATAGCATCGCGATGGCCTTGGCCGCTGCTAAGCAGGACAAACCGGTATTCTTATACTGGGGGGTGCGGCAGGAAGAAGCGCTGTACTATCGAACCGAGCTACAGCAGTGGGCCGCCAGCAACGCCAAATACACCTTTGTTCCGGTCGTGCAAGAACCCAACGCGGCCTGGCAGGGCCGCAGCGGTCTGGTGCACGAAGCGGTACTGCAGGATTTTGTCTCGCTGGAGGCCTACGATATTTACATCGCCGGCCCCTTTGCGATGGCAGGTGTGGCGCGGGAAGCCTTCGCCGAGCAAGGCGCTCACCGAGAGCAGATGTTTGCCGACGCCTTTGCTTATATTTAAACCAAAGCGTACACCCTGTTAGCTTTACCTCGGCACCTGTTATAAGGCCATAGCTTTTAACAGCTCGGCCGCCGGTTTGTAACCTGCGGCCTGCGACTGCCGCAGCAAGGCTTTACCTTCTGTGGTTTCGCCATCCAGCACCAAGCGGGCACCATGCCAGGCACTGGCCATCGGATCTTGTTGTTGCAGCAGATAAAATTGCCAATCCTGACGCTGAGCCCCCATGATCCGCTGCGCCCGCAAATTGCCGTTACTGGCAGCCTTTTGCCACCAGTACCAGGCGGTTTGCATTGGATGCACCGGAAAGTATTGTTGCACCAACACCAAATCATTTTGATTTAACCGGCTAAAGGCGCGGCTCTGAGCCTGGCGGCCGCTTAAACTAAATACCCCTTCGCCCGCACCTTTAATCTTTAAACCCAGCAAGGTTTCAGCGTCAGGCTGTTTCAGATCTTCGACGTCCAGCAAGCGGGTAATTTCACCTTGTGGATTAGTTCGGACTATGGCATCCCCCTGGAAACCCGGAATCGCGATCTCCAGTTTCTTTTTTTCAAACCAGGCCGATAAATCCGGAGCCTGCTCTAATTCCGGTGAAGCGGGATCCAGGTAAGTGACCACGCCCGATACTAAACGGATTAGATTCAGGGCGCTACCCAGCACCTCCTGGTGACGCTGTGAGCCGGCTTGCGCATACTGCCATAGTTGCTGATGACTTAGCAGCTGATTGGCGCCACGCGCATTCATGGCACCAGGCACCCAGAAATTAATTTGGCGTGATACCAGGTGCTGTTTGCCCGTCGCTTCAAACTGCCAGCGCTGCAAGGTACGAAAGGTATAGGGCTCAAAAATCCCTTCCGGAAAGCTGTCAATGGCATCCACGACAACAACCCGCCCCTGCTCATTAACCAATAACTGCAGCACAATGTAGCCAATTGGATGCCGTCGAAAGACATCGTCTGGTACATCAGGCATCGGCGCGTTGAGCGCTACAGGCTCGCGTTCGCTACTTAGCTGATAGCGGGCGGCATTCTTTTTGATAAAAACACCTGCCAACATTTTGGCTGCGGCTTGCTCCGCCTGCACCCGCTGCTCGGTTGAGGCTTCCTGATAGATCCGCTTTACAATAGCGGGCGCTTGCTGATGTTCCAGCTGCTCGGCTAACAGAAAGTAACTTAGGGCTTCACCGAGGTCAACAGCCTGCCCTTCACCATAATAGGCCATCACGCCCAAATTAAAGGCGGCATCGGCATTACCCAAGGGTATCAGCCCCTGAAAGCCGGCTTTGGCAACAGCATACTGTTTATTTTCATACGCCTGAACTGAACCAAGCCAATCTGCTTGCGCAGTAAAGCTGAGCAGCATCAGCAGTAACAAAGCTAGAACACGCATTATTAATCCCTTTTGTTTATTTTATTTCCACAAAAATTGATCGCCTTGGCGAATTTTTATCATAGCGATTTAACCAGTCTTTTCAATTGAATTAGCTGCTCCTGTCGGTAAACGCTGTAGATTATTTCCGCAACTTGACAAGCTGTAATTTCAGGTCAATAGTTGAGAGAACACCAACTAACCGATCTTGATATGCAGCCAAAGCCCCTTCATCATACTGATGCGACTTGTCTGGCGTTCCGCTGGCAGGGGCTACATGCCTGCTCCACTGACTACCACTTATCCGAGTGGTTCGACGAATAAATCACCGCTAAAACTCTCCCGGTTTAACCCTATACCGACACGGTAGACGCCTGTAAGGCATTCTGCTGTGTGGTTATCGCCCACTCCGGGCTTTTTCATAACAACAAGAAACAGGAAGCAACAATGAAGAGATATATGCATCTAGGTGCATTGGTACTGTTATTCAGTAGCCATGCGCACGCCTGCCTGACACAGGAAGCTGAAAATAATAATACCGAAAGTGCGGCTAATGGCCCCTTATGCTCCGGTGTCACGGTACAAGCCAGTATCAGTAGCCGCAATGACGTTGATTGGTATTTCTTTGATACCAGCAGTAGCGGTGACATTACCGTGAGTCTAAGCCATGGCAGCAATGCGGATTTTGATTGGTTCTTATACCGGGATAGCGGCAGCTATATTTTATCCGGACAAAGCGCCAGTAATCCGGAAACCGGCACCTATAAGGCCGCCGCCGCCGGTCGCCACTATATCAAGGTAACCCGCTATGCCGGGACCGGTAACTATCAGTTACAGGTACAATTTAACGGAGGTGGCGGTGGTTCGCCGGCGCCAGCCTGTAACTACGGGCCGCGCCCCAGCAAACCCGGTAGCTTAACAGTATACCGGGTAGGCAGCCTGACCGACACCTGCGTTAACCTGACCGAGCCGGCAGCACTACTGATGGGCGGTGGTACCGATGTGGATGATGCGTTCAGCCTGCGTGTTGCGCCCCATATTCAGGGCGGCAATATCGTTGTGTTACGTACCACTGGCACCGGTGCCTATAATACTTATCTGCAAGGCTTAACCAACGCTGCCTCTGTCGAGACGCTAATTGTCGATAGCCGCACTAAGGCAAACAGCGACTATGTTGACTGGGTGATCCGTACCGCGGAATTTGTCTGGATTGCCGGTGGTGATCAAAGCAGTTATATCAGTAACTGGCAAGGTACTAAGGTCGACGCAGCGATTCAATATGTCTATAACAAAGGTGGTGTGGTTGGTGGTACCTCTGCCGGCAACCATGTCTTAAGTCAGACGGTCTATAATCCGGACGGCGTGCAAGGCGCGGTCAGTGCAGAAGTGGTCACCGACTTCTGCCATAACACCATCAAATTCAGTAACAACTTCCTGCAGATCCCTATGCTGGCTAATACGTTAAATGATACTCATTTTGCCCAGCGCGACCGGATGGGACGCTCAGCAGTATTTCAGGCGCATTTAGGTAGCAGTGGCCGGGTGATCGGAGTGTCAGAGCGTACCTCGCTGTTTGTGCAGGCGAATGGCCAGACAACGGTCGACGGCCAGCATGAAGTTTATGTGCTGCGCGCTGATAGCCAAACTCAGTATCAGCAGCGGCAATGTGGTCAGCCGGTGATCCTGCATGATTTGCTGCGCTACCGGCTGCAACCGGGTGACAGTTACAATCTGCTGAACAATAGCAGCTCTGTCACCCCGACCCGTCTTGGCATTAACGGTAACTTCAGTAGTTTCTATACCCCGACTAATCCCTACTAGGGTTAGCCGCGACAATCCCAGAGGGGAGTTCTACCCTCTGGGATTAATCTCCCGGCGCGCATTGCGTACCGACTGTATCGAATATACTCAATGATTCGGCTCGGGCAACAATCCGGTCGCCTGCCAGGCCATTACCACTGGGTCCTGCTGGCTCAGAAGATAGGTTAGCCAGTTCGGATCTGTTGTGGCCAGAAGACGCTGCGCCTCACGCTGACCATGCCTGGCCGCTTGCTCGACCCAGTACTCCGCAGACCAGGCACGGGACACCGTATGGGCGGGCTGTACCAGTATTTCCGTCTTTTTATTGACTATAAGAGGCTGCAACAAAAAATGGCCCGCTTTGCGCACCCCGGTTAACTGCTTGCCGAGCAACTCGTCATTACTCTCGGCTTTAATAATCACTCCAGCAGCATCCACCTCAACCAGGGTTTGTTGTGGCAAAGTATCAAAGGCTGCGGCGAGCTGTAATTTCGATTCAAGCAACCCAAGGTCTGGCGCAGTAATTGGCAATTCAGTATCGATAATAAAGTGCTGCGCACCCTGTGACGCAATAAATCGCATTACGCGACTGAGCATTAACTGATGCTCTGGCGATCCTGCTTGTGCCAGATCCCACAACCTGTTTTGAAACAGCAGCTGTTTCAGGTTTGCGATATTCAGCCGGTCTACGCCGGAGATTTCCAGTGTAAAACTCAGCTCGGTCGTTGTCAGCATTGGCTGACCTGCAGCATAACGCCAGTCCTCTAACGCCTTAACCGCTGCTTTAACAAATAGCTGTTCCGGGTAGGCATCCAGTACCCTGATATCATTCACCTTACCTTGCTCATCAATACGATAATGCAATCTCACATAGCCCGCCTGCCCGCGTTTTGCGGCCTCTACCGGATAGCGTGGTTCAATCCGTTTCAGAGGTTGCAGTCCTTGGGCCGCAGAGGGGCTACGATGCTCGGTGGGCCCGGCCGGAATGACCAGCTGTTGCTGCCATTGCTGTAATTGCTGCTGATAGGCGAGCTCGGCATCTGGCTCAAAGTTAGCCCGCAGCTGCTCTGACAAAGCGGCAGCATCAGCATGGCCATAAGCTGCTGCCAATGCAAATAACGCAGCGGCCTGTGATGGATTGGCCTCAGTGCCCTCGCCGTTGAAGTGCATTGCAGCCAGGCTAAACATCGCATGGGGATTACCCACTTTAACTAACTCAGTGAAATGTTGTTTGGCGCTGTGATAATCCTGCTGCTCGTAAGCGAAAAGTGCCTGATTCCAGTCTGCACTCAGTGAGCCGCTGCTAAACAGCAGCAAAAAGGTTAATTTCTTTAGCATATTAGCTTCCCTGTTAATTTTTGCGCACTTCTGATAATAACAAGCTGATTTTTCGAGTCAATCTTTAATTCTGGCAGCATAAAGTCAGCTGTGGCAGAATCAGAGTAATTGCACTAAAGGACAACGACTATGCAACATAAAACCCTGAT
>DAIOUM010000064.1:0-6895 GCA_036759505.1 Alishewanella sp.
GGAGTCGTAGAGCGGTTTGGGTGTTGGGATTGGTGTGCTTTTTGAGATCGCAGGACCGACTCCGGTACGCAAGCATACCGGAGTCGTGGTGCGGTTTTGGTGTTGGGGTTGGTGTGGGTTTTTAGATCGCAGGATCGTCTCCGGTACGCATGCATACCGGAGACGGGAAGCGGAACGGTTTAGTTTGAAAGTAAGGTTTTGGAATGCAAAAAGCCGCTTTGGCAGCGGCTTTTTTGGAATTTGGAGCGAGTTACGAGGTTCGAACTCGTGACCTCGACCTTGGCAAGGTCGCGCTCTACCAGCTGAGCTAAACTCGCATTTTGAAGCTTTTATACTGCTGGTCAGTATAAAATGGTGCCCGGGGCCGGACTTGAACCGGCACGGGGTTTCCCCCGAGGGATTTTAAATCCCTTGTGTCTACCGATTTCACCACCCGGGCAAACACGCTGCTTAACCTGGCAGTCAGGGTGTTAATGGAGGCGGGTCCCGGAGTCGAACCGAGGTGGACGGATTTGCAATCCGCTGCATGGCCACTCTGCCAACCCGCCACTAAGCTTTCCGACTCTGAGAGTTGGAGCGAGTTACGAGGTTCGAACTCGTGACCTCGACCTTGGCAAGGTCGCGCTCTACCAGCTGAGCTAAACTCGCGTTGCTATGGCCATCTGCCTTAACACGAGACGCATTCTACTGTTTTATACTGAGTCGTCAATAACAAATTTTTAGTTTTATGACCGTTTGCTTAAAAAGTAGCAGCATCGGCGGTAAAAACAGCAACTTGCTTTGTTCTGCCCCCTTGCCGCGGCAGAAGCTGTAACAACGGCTGGCGGCAATAGCGGTAAAATACGCCGGCCAGGCCGTTTTTTGTGTGGTTCGCTGGCGGCTAGTTGGCGGCCAAATCAGCCCAGGCGGCGCGCAGGTATTCGTACATCGACCATACCGTTAAAATCGTAGCGATATACAGTAGCGCCCAGCCGGCCGGGGTAAACCAGGCTAACAGCGGAATTTGTGGCTGCCAGATCAGGCCAATTAACGCCAGCATCTGGGCAATGGTTTTGTATTTTCCCAGATTTGATACGGCGACATTAGCACGTTTACCCAGGGCCGCCATCCATTCGCGCAGCGCCGAGACAAAGATCTCGCGGCTGATAATAATGATGGCAGGTACTACGGCCCAGAGGTTATGGATGTCAGCGGCGATCAGCACCAGCGCGGTGGCCACCATAACCTTATCGGCGACCGGATCGAGAAAGGCGCCAAAGGGTGTAGATTGCTGCAGCTTACGCGCCAGATAGCCGTCCAGCGCATCGGTTACCGCTGCCAGACAAAACACCAGTGCCGACCAGAACCGCGCATGCTCTAAACCGGAATAGAAGCAAACAATAAATACCGGGATCAGCAGCAAACGAAAAAGGGTCAACAGGTTTGGAATATTCCACATCTTAGGTTCTCACAGTCGTCCTGGTTGTCATGCTACTTGTTCTGGCAGGCCTGGTAAATCTTTTCTGCCTGTTGTTTTGAAATGCCCGGCACTTTGCAAAGCTCAGCGACACTGGCTTTTAACACGCCCTGCAAGCCGCCCAGATACTGCAGCAGCGCCTGACGGCGTTTCTCGCCAATGCCGGCAATATTTTCCAGCGGGCTTTTCAGCAGCGCCTTGCCACGTTTATTTCGATGCCCGGTTATCGCAAAGCGGTGTGCTTCGTCGCGGATCTGCTGGATCAGGTGCAGTGCCGGCGAGTCTTCCGGTAAATGAATGCTGCGGCCACTATCCCACAAAATCAGCGTTTCCAGACCGGCTTTGCGGCTTACGCCCTTGGCAACACCAATTAACAGCGGCTTTTTGGCATGCGGCCAGTTGGCAAACTGCTCCAGCGCAATATTCAGCTGGCCCTGGCCACCATCGATAAACACGATATCCGGAATTTTGGTTTCATCGGTTAGTTTGCTGTAACGCTTATCCAGCGCAAAACGCATTGCTGCATAGTCATCGCCGGCGGTAATACCGGTCACATTATAGCGGCGGTACTCCTGCTTATAGGGCCCCTCACCGTCAAACACCACGCAGGAAGCAATAGTCGCCTGCCCCATGGTATGGCTGATATCAAAACATTCCATCCGGCCGATGGCGCTATCCAGGGCCAGCTGTTGTTGCAGCGCCTGATAACGGGCGCGCATTTTCTGCGCCAACGACTGCCGGCTATCCAGCGCGATAGCAGCATTCTTTTGCGCCAGCGCCAGATACTGGGCTTTTTCGCCGCGTTTGGCATAGGTAAAACGCACCTTATGCTCGGCCAGTTTGCTAATGGCTTCGGCCAGCGCTGCTGCGTCCGGCGTTTCCAGCGGTAGTACGATCTCTTTTGGAATTTGCTGCTCGCTGTGGCCGCTTAAATAAAACTGCAGTAAAAAAGCCGACAGTACTTCGGCGGCATCGGTATCGGCCGGCACTTTCGGGTAGTACGACTTCGACCCTAGAATTTTGCGATCCCGCACAAAGAGCACATGCACCACGGCGGTTTGCCCCTGCAGACTAAAACCGATGGCATCCAGCTCTTCATGTTCGCCGCTGACATGCTGCTGCTCCTGTACCCGGCGCAGCGCACTGATCTGATCGCGATAGGCGGCCGCAGCTTCAAATTGCAGTTGTTCGCTGGCGCTGTTCATCTTCTGCACCAGATCGTCAATGACCTGCTGATTCTTGCCACTTAAAAACAATGCTGCCAACCGCACCTGTTCGCTATAGTCCTGATCAGAAATTTTCCCGACGCAGGGCGCGCTGCAAAGCTTTAACTGATACTGCAAACAAGGCCGGGTGCGGGCACGGTAAAAACCGTCTTCACACTGGCGAATGGGGAAAATTTTCTGCAGGGTTTTCAGGCTGTGCCACACCGCACCGGCATTAGGATAAGGGCCAAAATACTGCCCCGCTACCTTGCGCGGGCCGCGGTGGGAGCTAATTCTCGGGTGCTTATGTGCCGACAGCAGAATATAGGGGTAAGATTTATCATCGCGCAGCAGTACGTTGTACTTCGGCAGGTATTCTTTGATCAGGTTGTTTTCCAGGATCAGCGCTTCGGTTTCGCTATGCGTCAGGGTGTATTCAACCTGGGCTATCTGGCTAACCAGGGCGCGGGTTTTAATGCTGTCGACTTCTTTGCGAAAATAACTGCTGAGGCGCTTTTTCAGATCCTTGGCTTTACCGACATAGATCACGGTGCCAGCGGCGTTTAACATCCGATAAACGCCGGGCTGTTGCGGTACGGTCGCCAGAAAGGCTTTGGCGTCAAACATAAGGCTTAGTGGGCAATTTTGGCGATATCAATCATACCGTGGCGCAGCGCCAGGTGGGTCAGCTCCACATCGCCGCTGATCGCCAGCTTTTCAAACATCCGGTAGCGGTACGAATTCACCGTCTTGGCACTGACATTTAACTGCTCGGCAATGTCGGTTACCTTCTGGCCCTGGGTAATCATCATCATGATTTGCAATTCGCGATCCGACAGGCCATCAAAAGGATTAGGCTGCTGGTTATTGACCTTGGCCAGCGCCATTTTTTGCGCCACCTCATCCGAAATATGCCGCGCCCCGGAATAGACCTTTTTAATGGCCATAATCATTTCTTTCGGCGGGGTATTTTTCGAGATAAAGCCGGCAGCACCCAGCTGCATAACCTTGGTCGGCACAGGCTCTTCGCAGGAAATCGACAAACCGATAATTTTAATATCCGGGCAATAATGCAGAATACGCTTGGTGGCGGTCATGCCGCCCATCCCCGGCATATTCATGTCCATCAATACCACATCGGGTTCATGTTGCCGGCAAAATTGCAGGGCTTCTTCGCCGGTACTGGCCTCGCCTATCACCTTGATACCGCGCTCATCCATTAGTATGCGACTGATCCCAGTTCTTACCAGCTCGTGATCATCAACTAACAGCACGTTAATCAACTTGGCTCTCCGTTATACTGGCTTACCTGTTTTCGCCTTCACAACAACCACAGGCAGTTCAGGTATAGAATTATTCTGTTGCTTAGCATAGCCCAGCAGCACGTTTTTTACTAATACTTCTTAGTACAGTTCGCAGTGGACCTGATTTTGCCACAAATGCAAAAAACAGCCAACTAAGCCAATGATTTTTCTGATAAAGGTTTGGGTAATTTAAAAAAGATAAGCTGTGGGGCTATGCTGAAGTCGCGGATGAGCTGAAGTGGCGGAGGGAGAGAGATTCGAACTCTCGGTAGGCTACTAACCTACGCCGGTTTTCAAGACCGGTGCATTAAACCGCTCTGCCATCCCTCCGCGTTGGCCGGCATATTAAAAAGGCCGGGCTGTTTTGTAAAGCACAAATATGGCCACTTTTAACTGTTTGCCGAGATTTTCAGCAACAAGCAGGTATTTTCTACGGTTTTTAGCCTTTGCCTTGCCAGAAAGTAAAAAACCACCGCTAGGGTGGTTTTTCAGGAATAAGTGGCGGAGGGAGAGAGATTCGAACTCTCGGTAGGCTACTAACCTACGCCGGTTTTCAAGACCGGTGCATTAAACCGCTCTGCCATCCCTCCAGCGCTGCGTATATTAATCAGATCGTTACGGAAAAGAAAGTAAAACCATGAAAAATTTTTTAGTTGCTGTATTTTCAAGCGGCCAAGGCTGGAGATAGTGGAACTTTAACAGTATGATGCGGTCATACACATCAAACTTGGTCCAGAGGAGACAGCACTATGTCATACAGAGAAACCAGTAATATCGGCACCCTCAGTCAGGGCGTCGAAATCAACAAGGTCCTGCGCAATACTTACTTTCTGCTTGGTTTAACCCTGGCGTTCAGCGCTGTGGCAGCCGGCATTTCAATGGCAATGGGTATGCCAGCGATCGGCGCCATCGTTTGTATGATCGCCGGTATTGTTATGCTGTTTGTGGTTCACAAGAAAGCGGACAGCGCCAGCGGTATTTTCTGGGTATTTGGTTTTGCCGGTTTAATGGGCGCCTCTTTAGGCCCAATGCTGCTGGCCTATGCCGGTTTACCGAATGGCCCGTCATTAATCATGCAAGCTCTGGCAGGTACAGCACTGATTTTCTTCGGTTTATCAGCTTATGCCCTTACCAGCCGTAAAGATTTCTCCTTTATGGGTGGCTTCCTGATGATTGGTTTGCTGGTAATTGTGGTTGCCGCCATTGCCAATATCTTCCTGAGCATTCCGGCGTTAAGCCTGACCATCAGCGCAGTAGCTGTGCTGGTAATGTCAGGTCTGATCCTGTTCGATACCAGCCGCATTATTCACGGCGGTGAAACCAACTATATCCGTGCCACTGTTGCCCTGTATCTGAACATCTTTAACCTGTTCGTACACCTGCTGCAGCTGTTAGGCATTTTTGGTGGCGATGACTAAGATCGCAACCTAAACTAGCCGGCAACGGTTGAGTTCGCTAAAATGCCCCGCCTGTGCGGGGCTTTTTATTGGCCCTTTCTAACTGCAGGGAATCTAACATGACCACCCGCTTTAGCTTGCTGTTACAACAAAGCCCCTTTGCTGGCCAAAGCTTCGCCAGTGCCTGCCAGTTTGCCCGCGCGGCGCTGGCCAACGGCTATCAGTTGGAGCAAGTGTTCTTATATGAAGATGCGGTGCTGGCGGTGCAGTCTGGCATTGATTTGCCGGCCGATGAACCGGATCTGGCGGCGCAACTGGCCCAGCTGTGCCAGCAACAGCAGATCCCGTTGTTATATTGTGTCACCGCGGCCGAGAAGCGCGGTATTTACGCGGCAGAGCACAGCCCTTTTCTTGCCGCAGGTCTGGCAGAGTTTGCCATGCGGTTAACCGGCACTAAGGTGGTACAGTTCTGATGCAAGCGATTCTGTTAATTCAAACCGCCTCGCCTTTTAATCAGGCCAAAGCCCGGGAAGCGCTGGATCTGGCACTGGCGTTAGCCGCGGTGGAGCATCAGGTTAGTATGCTGTTTCAGGATGATGCAGTGTATCAGTTGCTGCCTCCTGCCGATAACCCCACTGATACGCCGGCGCCGTTAAAAGCCTTTCAGAAAAGCTTTGGCTTATTTGCGCTGTACGACATTGGCCCCTGCCTGGTGTGTCAGCAATCCCTGAACAGCCGTGGTCTGGCTGGGCTTGTGTTACCAGAGGGTTTTCAGCTGGCCGATAGTGCGCAGATCCGCACCGCGATGCAACAGGCCGATCAGCTGCTCCGCTGCTAACAGCGGCCTAGCGCAGCAAAGTCTGTGATGAAGCAGTAAAGCCTGTGATTAAAAAGGAGCTGTGATGAAACTGATTACCCTGACCCAACCCCGCTTCGAGTTGCAGACGCTTAGCGCCTGCTGTGCGCCGGAAGATCGGATCCTGTTACGCCAGGATGCGGTTTATCTGTGCTTGCAAGCCGATCTAACCTTGCCGGTGCCGGTATTGGCGCTGGCGTCAGATGTAAACTGGCGCCAAATTACGCCGCTGGCGCAGGTGGAACTGATTGATGATGCGCGCTGGGTCGCGCTTAGCGCCCAGGCCAAACAGAATTTATTATGGAATTAAGCCGATGACACAGGCCTTTATAACGGTTGGCGAGCAGTCGCTGCCGCTGGATAAACATGGCTATTTGCAGCAGCTGTCGGACTGGACGCCAGAAGTGGCCTTAGCCTTTGCCAGGCTGGAACAGCTGAGCCTGACCGACGCGCACTGGGAAGTGATTTATTTTGTGCGGGAGTTTTATCAGCAGTTTAATACCTCACCGGCAATTCGGCTGCTGGTTAAAGCGATGGCAGAAAAACTGGGGCCAGATAAAGGCAATAGTAAGTATTTGTTTTTATTGTTTCCGGAAGGTCCGGCGAAACAGGCTACCCGGCTGGCAGGGTTGCCAAAGCCGGCAAAATGCCTTTGAGTTTTGAGTTTTGAGTTTTGA
>DAIOUM010000064.1:6995-8512 GCA_036759505.1 Alishewanella sp.
TTTGAGTTTTGAGTTTTGAGTTTTGAAAACTGAAACGCAATTAACAGCAAGATTCAGATAATAATTGCTCTTTGCGGAGTTAGCCGCAAAGAGCAAAGACATTGAGCTTATGCTAGCTTAGTTTGGCCGCCCATATAAGGCTGTAACACCTCGGGAATGGCCACTGAGCCATCGGCTTGCTGATAGTTCTCCAGAATAGCTACCAGGGTGCGGCCCACCGCCAGGCCGGAGCCATTTAGCGTATGCAGCAACTCTGGCTTTTTGCCCTCTTCCGGCCGGAACCGCGCCTGCATCCGCCGTGCCTGGAAATCGCCCATATTCGAGCAAGAAGAGATTTCACGGTAGGCATTTTGCCCCGGTAACCAGACTTCCAGATCGTACGTCTTGCATGAGCCAAAGCCCATATCGCCGGTACACAGCAGCATTACCCGGTACGGCAGGCCTAATAACTGCAGAATTTTCTCGGCATGGCCGGTCAGCTCTTCCAGTGCCTGCATTGACAGTGCCGGATTCACCAGCTGTACCAGCTCCACTTTATCAAACTGGTGCTGGCGGATCAGACCACGGGTGTCACGGCCATAAGAGCCGGCTTCACTGCGAAAACAAGGCGTATGCGCGGTATATTTAAACGGCAGTTCGCTGGCATCAAAGATGCTGTCCCGCGCCAGGTTAGTCACCGGCACTTCAGCGGTTGGGATCAGTGCCATGCCCTGACCTTCTTCGGTTGCGGGCTGGGTGTGGAACAAATCAGCACTGAATTTTGGCAGCTGGCCGGTGCCGTATAAGCTGGCATGGTTAACCAGATAAGGCACATAAACCTCAGTGTAACCATGCTGCTGGGTATGCACATCCAGCATAAACTGGGTTAACGCCCGGTGCAGCCGCGCCATCTGGCCCTTCATTACCACAAAACGTGAGCCGGATAACTTGACCGCACTTTCAAAATCCAGCCCCTCGGCATAGGCTTCGCCAAGCGCAACATGATCTTGCACCGGAAAATCAAACTGGCGTGGCGCGCCAACGCGGCGTACTTCCAGATTTTCGGTTTCATCTTTACCGACCGGCACGGACAGATCCGGTAAGTTAGGAATGCTTAACGCAATTTTGTCCAGCTCGGCCAGTACCGCATCCAGGCGGATCTTTGCCGAATCCAGTTGGGCGCCTAAGCCATCCACTTCGGCCAGCAAGGGGGCAATATCTTCACCGCGGGCTTTGGCCTGACCAATGGCTTTTGATTTGGTATTACGCTGATTCTGCAGCTCCTGGGTTTCTACCTGCAGCACCCGGCGCTGCTCTTCCAGGGCACTGATGGCCGCAACATCCAGCGTCATACCACGGGTTGCCAGTCGCTCAGCGGTTTGCGCCAGTTCTGCGCGTAAAAATTTCGGATCTAACATAGAATTCGCTTCAGTTCGCTAAATTAGGCCAGCAGCTTGCCGGCGGGTGATCATAACAGGGCTGAATATTACTAAGCTGCCACTTAAATTGAAATGCCTAAGGCAGATTTTCTCTGTTCT
>DAIOUM010000064.1:8612-13323 GCA_036759505.1 Alishewanella sp.
CTGCGCTGTGTCGGGCTTTGCGCATCCAGCGCGCGCAAATAGCGCAGTTTTTCCGCCAGTTGCTTTTCCATACCGCGCTCACTGGGCTGATACAACTGCTGTTGCCATAGCTCTGCTGGTAAATACCGCTCGCCGGCGGCATAGGCACCGGGTTCATCATGGGCATAACGATAACCGGCACCATGCCCCAGTTGCTGCTGCAGTGCCGTTGGCGCATTACGCAAATGCAGCGGCACCGGATAATCCGGACGCTCTGCCACCAGCGCCTTTGCCTGGTTAAACGCCAGATAGACGGCATTACTTTTTGGCGCCAGCGCCAGATATACCAGCGCCTGGGCAATAGCGCGTTCGCCTTCGGCCGGGCCGACCCGGCTAAAGGTATCCCAGGCATTAAGTGCCAGCGTCAGCGCCCGCGGATCGGCATTGCCAATATCTTCACTGGCAATGGCCAGTAAGCGCCGTGCCACATAAAGCGGATCGCCGCCCCCGGCCAGAATGCGGGCAAACCAGTACAAGGCGGCATCCGGATCCGAGCCGCGCACCGATTTATGTAACGCCGAAATCAGGTCGTAAAACAGATCGCCATCGCGGTCAAAGCCGGGTAGCTGTTGCGGCACAATTTGCTGTACCTGCGCTACCGTCAGTTCAGACTGCGGCGCAGCCAGCTCTGCCAGTTGTTCCATTAAATTCAGTAAGCGCCGGGCATCGCCATTAGCCAAACGCAATAAAAGCTGCTCAGCCGCCGGCTCCAGCGTTAATTGCTGTGCGCCCAACCCCAGTTCCGCATCAGTCAGCGCACGCGCCAGCACCTGTTGTAAATCTGCTTCGGTCAGCGGCTTCAGCACACAAACCCGCGCACGGGATAAAATGGCGTTATTTAGCGCAAAGGCCGGATTTTCGGTAGTGGCGCCAATAAAAATAATGGTGCCATCTTCAATATGCGGTAAAAAGGCATCCTGCTGCGCTTTATTAAAGCGGTGCACCTCATCGACAAACAGCAGTGTACGTTGCTGATATTGCTGCTGGTGTAATTTGGCCTGCTGAATGCTGTCGCGAATTTCTTTAATGCCGGCGGTGACCGCCGATAAGCGCTGCATTTGCGCCTGGGCATGGCCGGCAATCAGTTCTGCCAGTGTGGTTTTGCCGGTACCCGGCGGGCCCCACAAGATTAACGAATGGACACGGCCGGCCAGAATGGCTTGTTGCAACGGTGAGCCTGCGGCCAGCAGATGTTGCTGGCCGACATAATCAGCAAGTTGCCGCGGTCTTAACCGGGCGGCCAATGGCCGGAAGTCGCTGCCAAACTCCAGCGGTAAGGTGGCCATTAGCGTTGCCGCTGATCATCAACGTCCAGATTAGACGTGACCTTAAAGCTGAACTGCGCATTGGCGATCTTGTTGTTCAGCCTAATATCGCTAAACAGAAACACGCTTTGCTGCTGGTTAATATCAATCACCTGCATTTCAATCAACTGATCTTCGCTAAAGGTAAGTAGCAGCTGCTGCACCGGATTATCGCTGCTTTGCGGGTGAATAAAGAAACTCTGCTGTTGTTTAGTCACGCGGTATTGCTGCCAGAGCGCCGGATCTGTCGAAGTCAGCAAGGCAAAGGGCGTTTGCCCCACTTCACTTTGCGCATCATAGATACTGACCTGCTCTAACGGCTCATTGTAGATCCACAGGGTTTTACCATCACTGACCAGTAACGATGGCTCCGGCTCAGTGCTTTCAAAGCGAAAACGCGCGCCCTGCTGCAGCGCCAGCTGGCCTTTACCTTCCTGCAGCAGTTGCTGCTGAATATCGTAAACCTTTTGCCGGTAACTGGCGGTGTAGCTTTTAATGCGCGCCAGTTGCTGCATCAGTTCGGCACTGGCATCCTCAGCACTTAACCGCTGCTGCCGTGCCGCCTGCATATGGGGGGCAAAATCAGGTCTGGGTACTACTTCTACCGTTTGTGCCCATACCGGGCTGGCCACTGTGGCGGCTGCTCCTGCCGCGGCTACCAACATTATGAACGACAATTTACGCATTGACGCCAACTTACCCATTAACCACCTCTGTTCGGAACCAAGACTTCACGGTTACCATTGTGCCCCGGTGGGCTGACTAAACCGCTGTGCTCCATCTGTTCAACCAGACGGGCGGCGCGATTATAGCCGATCCGGAATTTACGTTGCACGCCTGACACTGAAGCGCGGCGTGATTCAATGACGAAGGCCACGGCCTGATCATACAGCGGATCGGCCTCACCCTCTTCCCCTTCGAGTACTTCGCCGGGTAACAAGTTCTCTTCTGTGGTTTCGCCACTTAAAATTTCTGGTAAATACTGTGGTTTGCCACGCCGTTTCCAGTCGGCAACCACCGCATGCACTTCATGGTCATCAACAAAGGCGCCATGCACCCGGGTAGGCACCCCTGAACCAGGTGGTAAATACAGCATATCGCCCTGCCCCAACAGGCTTTCTGCGCCCTGCTGATCAAGGATGGTGCGCGAGTCAATTTTCGACGATACCTGAAAGGCGATCCGGGTTGGGATATTGGCTTTAATTAAACCGGTGATCACATCAACCGATGGCCGCTGCGTCGCCAGTACCAGGTGAATACCGGCCGCCCGCGCTTTTTGCGCGATCCGCGCAATCAGCTCTTCGACTTTTTTACCGACAATCATCATCATGTCGGCAAATTCGTCGATCACCACGACGATCGCCGGTAGTTTTTCCAGATAAGGCGCGCTATCGCGCATATCATCCGATGGCTTCCACAGTGGATCTTTCAGTGGCTGGCCATCCGCGATGGCTTCTTTGATTTTGGCGTTGTAGCCCTTCAGGTTACGTACGCCTAATGCCGACATCAGCTTGTAACGACGTTCCATTTCGCCGACACACCAGCGCAGCGCATTGGCCGCGTCTTTCATATCGGTAACCACTTCGGTTAACAGGTGCGGAATGCCTTCGTAGATGGACAACTCCAGCATCTTGGGGTCGATCATAATAAAGCGCACATCGTCCGGCGTAGATTTATACAGCAAGCTACAAATCATGACGTTAACGCCAACCGATTTACCCGAGCCCGTAGTACCGGCGACCAGTAAGTGCGGCATCTTGGCCAGATCAGCGACCACTGATTTGCCGGCAATATCTTTGCCCAGCACCATAGTCAGCGCAGATTTGGACTCGTTAAACACCTCATCGCCAATGACTTCGGATAAGCGCACGATTTCACGGTGCTGATTTGGCAGCTCTAAACCGATAAAGCTCTTGCCCGGGATCACTTCCACGACCCGTACGCTAATGGCCGATAACGAGCGGGCTAAATCTTTGGCCAGGCCGGTAATTTTGCTGACTTTGACGCCCGGCGCCAAATCCAGTTCAAAGCGGGTGACAACAGGCCCCGGATGGACGCCGACGACCTTGGCTTCGACGTTAAAATCGAGCAGTTTTGCTTCAACCAGCCGCGATACCCGCTCTAAATCAGCCGGATCAATCGGGTTGGTGGCTTTATCCGGCCGATCTAACAGCGCCAGTGATGGCAGCTCTTCCAGCGAATGTGCGACCTCTTCGCTGTCGTCTTCTTCTACTACGGCAGCTTCATCTTCCGGATAGCGCAACAGTGGGTGCAGCTCTTCCTGCTCTTCCAACTCGCGCAGGGTGCGGCCGATATGCACTGACTCGTTCGGATCGTCGACGGCACTGAACGACAGCTGATCATCGGCAAGACTGTCCACACTGTAGAAAGCCCGGGCTTCGGTGCGCTCATCCAGCGGCCGGATCGGTAACGGCTCTTTGCGTTTTGGCTCCGGCTCTGC
Organism: Alishewanella sp.; assembly: GCA_036759505.1. Taxonomy (GTDB): domain Bacteria; phylum Pseudomonadota; class Gammaproteobacteria; order Enterobacterales; family Alteromonadaceae; genus Alishewanella. The sequence goes on from DAIOUM010000064.1 coordinate 12,417, forward strand.
CGCCGGTGGCCAGCTAAATTGCGGCTCTAAATCTTCCTCATCCGCAGCAGCCGACCAGGCCGGTTCAGTGGCTTCGAGGTTGTTACGCTGGGCTTTTTTCGCTTTTGGCTGTGGCAGCTCTGCCGTTGCTGTTTCGTTAAATACCGGGTTGGCTGGCGCTTTGCCGCTAAAACGCTGCGGTAATTCCAACAAACGGGTAAACAGATAAAAACAGCCGGCGCCGAGGTAATCAGCGACGGTCAGCCAGGAGATACCGGTTAGCAGCGTCAGGCCGGTGGCAAAGGCACAGAGTAATAACAGACTGGTACCAATAAAATTAAAGTACGGCAGTAAGCTGCTGCTGATCATATCGCCCAGCACACCGCCGGACGAGAAATAATAGATATCGTTGAAATTCATACTGCTGATCGCGGTTGCCGCACACAGCGTCAGGATCAGGCCAAATACCCGAGAGCCTAAAATCAGGTAATCGAGGCTGAGTAAATCTTTAAAGCGTTTAAAGAGCAGATAGCCCATCAGGGCAACAAAAAACGGCAGTAAATAGGCAATCCAGCCGAAGCTGAACAGCAGCAGATCGGCAACAAAGGCACCGCCACGGCCGGCATAGTTATTGACCTGTTGTTGATAACCGGTTTGCGACCAGCTGGGATCGGCCGGGTCAAAGGAAATTAATGCTAACAGCATAAAGACGGCCAACGAGGAGAATAGGATCAGGCCGACTTCAAGCAGTCGTTGCACACCGTTTAATGAAAATAATACTTTGCTTTGCAAATGAAAGGCCTCTAATTTCATTTTTTGCTCCGCTCCTTAAAAAAACTGCGCGCAAGTCGCGCTAATAACCGCTGTGCGGAGTGCTAGGGCGTGTTGACGTTTGCTGCTTGTTTTTGCAGCCGTTTGGCTGGTGTTT
>DAIOUM010000065.1:0-4576 GCA_036759505.1 Alishewanella sp.
GTGGAATATGGCATTTTCAACAAGTTACATACCGGGGTAAAACTGCGCGCAGCGGAACGCACCCAGGGCCGCACTGCTTATAGCTGGCATGGTCCTAATACCCTGGCCGATGCCTCACTGGCACCGGACTGGCCGGTTTATCTGCAGTATATCTTTGATACCTGCCCGACGTTGGCGCAATGTAACCTGACTAGCGGCAGTCAGAACGTCAATGCCGCAGTCAATGGTAACCTTGGCCAGCAGGTGGTGCATAACCGGCAGCGGATGGAAGAAATTGCTTTTGTTGGCTTAAATGGCGTTAAAGCTGACTATGCGCGCTCGCTGATCCTGGCTGAGAACTGGGCGGTAGAAGAAGATATTACTGCGTTCTATGTGCAGGGGGATTTTGATGGCGAAGGCTTCCGCGGTAATCTCGGCCTACGTTATGTTGATACCCGCCAGACGTCCGGCGGTTATGAGTTCTCAGATGATAGCTGGGGCTTTTTAACTGTGGACCGCGAGTGGTTAACCCCAAGCGAACTGGCCTGGGTGGAAGTGAAAAATGATTATCGTGAAATGCTGCCAAGCTTTAATATCGCCATCGATTTAACTGAAGACTCGTTACTGCGCTTTGGTGCCGCCCGCGTCATGGCGCGGCAGAACTGGAACGATATCTCAACTTCGGTCAGTTATGGTTCTTTGAACGTGGCGCAACCGACCGGTACCGCCAGCAATCCGCTGTTAAAGCCACAAATTGTCGATCAGTTCGATTTCAGCTACGAGTGGTATTTCAATCCGTCATCGGTGTTGGCGGCAACCTACTTCCTGAAAGATGTAAAGAGTTACCGCAGCTTCTCGACCTTTGTTGACCAGCGCTACTGGGAGCAGGGGGATCAGATGGTTGATGTCACCTTTACCCGCCCCAGCAATGGTCCGGGTGGCCGCACTCAGGGGATGGAACTGAGCTATCAACAGGCCTTCGGTGACTTTGGCGTCATTACCAATTACACCTACACCAGCGCCAAGCGCGATGAAGATCGCGATCTGAGTAAGCCGGGTTCAGGTTTGGTTGAGGGCACCTCTAAGCACATGCTGAACCTGAGCGGTTACTATGAAACCGACCTGTTCAGCGTGCGCCTGATGTATAACTACCGCACTGAATGGTATAAAGGCTTACACTGGAACGGTGACGAGCTGTGGAATGACGACTATGGTCAGCTTGATGCCAGTATCAGCTATAACCTGACCGACAGTATTGTGTTGTCTTTTGAAGCCATTAATCTGACTGATGAGCGGGTAACCGAATACAACACCGATAAAGCCCGCCTGTTCTCGATTTACGAGAATGGCCGCCGCTTTACTGCCGGGATCCGAATGGCGTTCTAAGCTTTAACTTTCACCTGGACAAAGGCTGATACAGGGATTGATCAGCCTTTTTTTATTGGGAAAACCGGATGCAGCAAATTAAAGAATATCATGGTTGCAGCCCTGAGCGCTTTTTGCAGGAGTTGTTACCCTTAGGTCAGCCGGTGGTATTGCGCCAGGCAGTCGCATCCTGGCGGGTGGTTAACGTCGCGCAGGATGGTCCTGCCGCCTTGCTCAGTTATTTAAAACCGTTTGACAGCGGGCAGGCGACCGACACCCTGTTGCTGGCAGCGGATACCGCGGGCCGGATTTTTTACCGCCCGGACTATCAGGGCTTTAATTTTGAGCGTAGCCGCTATCCGCTGACTGCGGTGCTACAGCAGTTGATTAAACAAAGCAGCGCGCCACCTTCGCTGTTTATTGCGCTGCAAAGTGCGGCGCTGACACGCTGCCTGCCGGAGCTGGTGACACAATTGCCACTGCCATTTTTACCGGAGTCTGCCGCCGGCAGAGTCTGGCTGGGTAATCAGGTGACGGTACCGGCGCATTTTGATGACGGTCATAATCTGGCGGCTGTGGTGGCTGGACGGCGGCGTTTTACATTGTTTCCACCTGAACAGGTTGCCAACCTGTATCCCGGGCCGCTGGATTTTGCGCCAACCGGCACCCCAATCAGCCTGCTTAATCTGCATAAACCGGATCATCAGCGTTTCCCGCGCGCCAAGGCGGCACTGGCCAGTGCACAGCAAACAGAATTATTACCGGGTGATGTGCTATATATTCCGCTACTGTGGTGGCATCAGGTCGAATCGCTGTCACCGGTCAGTATGCTAATTAATTACTGGTGGGGTGGTAGCCTGAGCGCGACACCGGTGCAACCGGCGGCATTTGACAGTTTGCTGTTTACACTGCTTAGCATGCAGCATTACAGCCCGGCAGAGCGGCAGGCCTGGGCAGCACTGTTTCAGTATTTTGCTTTTAGTGGGGCAGCAACCGGTATCCCGGCGCAGTTGCCGGCATTACAAAATCTGCTGCAGCCAGAGCAGGGGGAGCTGCCCGCTGCGGCGCGGCTGGCGGCGCTACGAAGCTGGTTACAGCAACAGTTAGCAGATAAAGCAGACTAACAGCAGCTAAGCTGCAGCATTCGGCTGCTGCAGCTTAGCCAGTGGATTGTTCAGCTCCTAAGGTTGCAGCGGCTCAACACGACTACTCACCTGACCCAACCGCCCCCGTACCAGTAAGCCCGCTGTAGCCGGCAGCGGTTTAACATAAGGCTGCCAGCTTTGGCCGCCATCCAGACTAAATTCCAGCGCCACCTCTGGCCAGCGATGATTCAGCTGCCACAAGCCTTCGCTTAATTTGGCGCCCGGCGGCGGTAAATAATGCTGATTACCCGCCTGTTGCAGCCGTTTTAGCTCTAGCTGAGTGAGGCGTGATAAAAATTGCTGCAAATCCTGCTGTGCACTGGCTGTCTGCCGGTCTGGCTCCCAGGGCGCCCGGTGCCAGGCGCGCTCTGCCAGTGCCATCAATCTTGGATAGATCATCTGTTCCAGCTGCTCCGCTGTACGGATGGTTTCACTCCAAACCTGGCCCTGAATACCCAGCATATTGTGCGGCTGTGTCAGCTCAGGTAACGGCCGGCCTAATAAGGCGGCTAAGTCTTTTATCGGCGTGCCGTCACGGGTAAATTCGGCGTTGTGATACAGATGATCCGGCCGGTAGAAAAACACTTTTTCGGTATCGGTATAGCGGGTCGCCCAATAGTAGCCGCGTTCTTTGGGGTGAGCTTCCTGCGGGTGGTCAAAATACAAATTGGTGCCGGCGGATTGCACCACCAGGTAGCCGGCATTGGCAAATTTGTAGGCCCGATCGCCATAACCCCATTCCCAGATATTGTCCCAGGCGTTGACCAGCACCTGCTCGTTTTGAAACTGGTCACGGGCAAAAGGCTGCTCGGGATCTGCCATTAAACCATCTTCCCAGGCCGCCAGTTTTAAACCTCGCGCGGCAGTCAATTTTGCTACCCGGTTAATAAAGTAGGGTTTCAGATCCGCCACACTGTTTAGCTGCGGGTCGCTGTCGATCAGGGCTAGACAAGAAGGCGCCTGCTCCCAGGCTCCTTTGGCGACTTCATCACCCCCCAGATGAAAAATGCGCAGTTCAATACCGGCATCCTGATACATCAGCTGCAGCTCAGAGATCACCTTATCGATAAAGCGATAGCTGGATTCGAGGCAAACGTTAACCGCATTGTCGTTATAATTCTGTACCGTCAGATAGCGGGAGGCATCGTTGTCTTCGGTCAGGCGATAAGCCAGCGCTTGCTCAGGCTTACCCGCTTGCATCAGGCGCTGATAACGGGCTTCCATTGCTTTAATTGCGGCCCGGGCATGGCCGGGCAGGTCAATTTCCGGGATCACTTCGATATGGTGCGCTTTGGCATGCTGAAGTAAGCGGACAAAGTCAGCGCGGCTATAGTAACCATTACCTGAGCCCGTTTTCGCTGGCCCGGTACCAAGCTGGGTTAATAAGCAGTTTTGTTCGCTGAGATCAAAACAGCGGAAAGCGCCAATGCGGGTCAGTTCCTCCAAGCCAGGGATCTGCAGCCGCCAGCCTTCATCTTCAGTCAGATGCAGATGCAGTTTATTCAGCTTGTAGCGGCCCATTTGCTCAATCAGTCTGAGAGTAGCCTCCAGACCATGAAAATTACGCGCCATATCATAATGCATACCGCGCCAGCGATAGCGCGGGGCATCGCTGATCTGCAGTGTCGGCAGTGTTAACGCCGGAGCATTCTGAGTGAGCTCAGGTAGCGGCAACAGGGCCAATAGACTTTGAATACCATAGAACACACCAGCGGCATCCGCACCGCTAATCTTGACCTGCGCATCCCGGATCTTCAGCTGGTAGCTTTCTGGCGTGGTTGCCTTGTCGGCTAACGTCAGAGCAATGCTGTTGGCGCTGCGATGCTTGCTATCGGTCAGCGAGAGCTTTAAACCGTAAAGTTGCTGTAGTTGTTGCTGCAGATAGCGGGCTTCGCTTTGTACCGCTGCATCGGCACGGATCTGCCAGCGCGAGTCCAGCCTGAGCTCGCCGCCAAAGGATTCAAGTTGCTGAACTTTTGGGATCAGGCGCTGCTGGAGATTGCTACTGCCCGGCGTCGCTTTGGCCTTTGCAGAGGCAGTCAGATGTTGAGATTGCTGATTCTCAGCTTGCCGATTTTCAGAATGCC
>DAIOUM010000065.1:4676-11760 GCA_036759505.1 Alishewanella sp.
ATTTTCAGAATCATAGTAGCGCTGCTCCGCTGTCACCGGCGGAATTTTATCGCCATCCGCGATATTGCGTAGTAACTGCTCCGGGCGCACCAGCGGCCTGACAAAGTGCTGTAACTGTTCGGTATCGGTATTGGCAAACACCGCCGGCGGCAAGCCATCGACGACAATAAAAGCCCGTGGCATAAAGTCGCTATAGCTGATGATCCAGGGCGCGGATTGAAAGGGTAAGGTCAGTTGTTGACCTGGCGCCAACCCGGCAAAGTTGGCGGTGGCGCTGATGCGGTGCAGATCACCTTGCACATGAGTTAAGCGAAGTCCGGCATGCTCTGTGGTTTCGATTTTGCGGATCAGATGAAAGTAGATAGCCCAGTTACCTTCACCGGCCGGTAACGCCACGGCTGAGTCATTGTGTAAATTGATACTGCCACTAAAGGTGGCGGCATCTGGCAATAGATTCGATTCAATGGCGAACCAGAGCGCAGTATTACGGCTGAACTCAGCCAGTTTTGTTTCGCTATCGATCCTTGCCGCGCTGTCGATCCTTGCCTGCAACAGGCCGCTGCTCAGACACAGCAGCAATAGCAGTATTGGCTTGCCCATGGTCATACCCTCCGTAGGATGCCTTATCCGACCGGTTTAAAAAAATGCCGTTTGTTTTAAACATGGCTCTTGTTATTTATTACAATTGCGTTATGCTGAAAATGACAACGCTGTCAATTTGGCAAAGTCGGGTCCTAATGTCAAGTTATAATCCGGCTAAAAGTTGTGCAGACAGCAAACAGCAACACAGGGGAGAGCAGGGCGGATGAATCAGACTGTGCCGGGCGGGCAACGCCTGTATTTAGGTATCGATGGCGGTGGCAGTAAATGCCGGGTGGTATTAACTGACGCCAACCTTAAGATACTGGGCGAAGGCCTGGCCGGGCCGGCAAATCCGTTGCGCGGCATGGATGTCGCCACCCAGTCTATTCTGAATGCCAGCTATCAGGCACTGGAGATGGCAGGCCTGAGCTCTGATGATTTTAGCCGGCTGCATGTTGGAGCCGGTCTGGCCGGTGTTAACGTGCCTTATTACTATCAGTTGTTTCAAAAATGGCAGCATCCGTTTGCGGCGCTGTATCTGACCAGCGATTTGCATGCCGCCTGCTTTGGCGCGCATCAGGGGCAGGATGGCGCGGTAATTATTTGTGGCACTGGCTCCTGTGGCCTGGCCGCCGTCGCAGAGCAGGTGCTGGAAGTCGGCGGCCATGGTTTTCCGCATGGTGATAATGGCAGTGGCGCCTGGTTTGGTTTGCAATTGCTGCAAACCGTATTACGCAGTAAGGATGGTCTGACCGCAGCCACTCTGATGACAGAATTGCTGCAACAACACACTGGCTTGCAGGACACGCTGGCGTTGGCGCTGCACTTTATGTCGGCGTCAGCGACCGACTATGCCCGGCTGGCGCCCCTGGTATTTCAGGCAGCAGAACAACAAGATGAGCTGGCTCAGCAAATTATTGTCGCCGGCGCGGCTCATATTAACGCCATCGCCACGCGTTTAATGACCTTAAAACCACCGGCGATCTCGCTGATCGGCGGGCTTTGCGATAAGCTCAGGCCTTATCTTGCCCCTGCCGTACAGGCGTTACTGGTCGACGCCAGCCAAACGCCGGAGCTGGGGGCTATCTGGTATGCCAAAAGCTGTGAGAATGCCAAGTTCTCTGGCGACATAAAGGTGAAGGGAGCCGTATGAAAGAGTCAATCGCCGTAGCACGCCTGTTTGATGGTGAGCAATGGTTCGATAATGTGCAGCTGGAGTGGGCCGATGGCGTGATCCACAGTATTCAACCGGCCAAAGGTGCGGTCGTCGCTGGCAGCCTGGTACCGGGCTTTATTGATTTGCAGGTTAACGGCGGTGGTGGTGCGCTGTTTAATACCGCTCCCACGCTCGATACCCTGCAGACAATGTTACAAGCCCATCGCCAGTTTGGTACCACCGCTATGTTGCCGACGCTGATTACTGATGAGCTGACCGTGATGCAGCAAAGTGCCGCGGTGATTGCCCAGGCTATCGCGGCCAAAATGCCGGGCATCCTCGGCGTACATTTTGAAGGACCGCATTTGTCAGTACCGAAGCGCGGCGTGCATCCAACGGCACATATCCGGGAGTTATCGGCAGCAGAAATGGCGCTTTATCTGCGTGAAGATCTCGGGATCCGCTTGTTAACAGTAGCGCCGGAAAATGTGTCGCCGGCGCAAATCACTGAACTCAGTGCGGCCGGGGTACGGGTATGGCTTGGTCACTCCAATGCCACTGCAGATATCGTACAGGCCGCGCTGGCTGCCGGTGCCTCGGGCTTTACTCATCTTTATAACGCTATGTCACCACTGACCTCACGCGAGCCGGGAATGGTTGGGGTGGCACTGACTGACGCCGACAGCTGGTGTGGCTTGATCCTGGATGGTTTGCATCTGCATCCGCTGGCGGCAAAGCTGGCGCTATTGGCAAAGCCGCGCGGCAAGGTGCTACTGGTTACCGATGCGATGTCGCCGGTTGGTACAGCTGAGACGGAATTTGCGTTTTTTAATGGCAAGGTGACCCGGCAGGGTAATAAGTTAACCGATGAGGCCGGTGCTCTGGCTGGCTCAGTGCTGGATATGGCCGCTGCGGTGCGTTATGCCGTTAGCGAACTTGCCGTGGAGCTGGGGGAGGCCTGCCGCATGGCGGCACTTTATCCGGCCGAGGCGCTGGGGATTGCGGACAAATCCGGACGCCTGCAAGCGGGCTATCATGCTGATATGGTGTTGCTGGATCAACAGTACCAGGTTACGCAGTGCTGGCAGGGAGGTATTGCCCGTCTGCCGTAAGAAAAACTGGCTGCAGGCGATACCAGCAGCTGCCGTTGTTACGGCACTACAGTTATTTAACAAGATACATTAGAAGCATACTTAATAAGGCAAGGCTCGATAAAACAGGGCTCGATATAACAACAATAAACGACAGGAAACAGTATGGAAAAGGTGCTAACGCAACAAAGCCGGCCCTCGACACTCGGGCCAATGCTGATTATCGGAACCTTGTTTTTTATCTTTGGTTTCGTGACCTGGTTAAACGGGGCCCTGATCCCGTTCTTGCAGATTGTCTGCGAACTGAATGAGTTTCAGGCACTGCTGGTTACCTTCGCTTTCTATATTGCCTACACCGTAATGGCATTACCGATGTCGTTTTTACTGAATATTCTTGGTTACAAAAAAGGCATGGTGGCAGGCTTGTTGATTATGGCGGTCGGGGCTTTGCTGTTTATTCCGGCGGCACAGAGCGCCTGGTATCCGCTATTTCTGGCTGCCCTATTTTTACTGGGCTCCGGTCTGACTATCCTGCAAACGGCGACCAACCCCTATATCGTTTGTATTGGCCCGCATGAAAGCGCCGCGATGCGGATCAGTATTATGGGGCTGGTGAATAAGGCGGCTGGTATTATTGTGCCGCTGGTATTTGCGGCGTTGGTACTGAGTGATATCGCCCAGTTTTCCGCCGAGGCGCTGGCGGCACTGCCTGACGCTGAGCGGCAAGTGCAGTTAGCTGAGCTCTCGGCACGCCTGGTATTGCCGTACTTGTATATGACCGCTGCCTTGCTGGTGTTAGCCGTCTTTATCTGGTTTGCCCCCTTACCGGAGTTACCGCAACAAGCAGGTGAGAAAGGCGCCAAAGGCCAAGTTAAGGCCGCACTGGCTTATCCGCAATTGGTGCTGGGTGTGGTGGCGCTGTTCTGTTACGTTGGCGTAGAGGTAATTGCTGGCGATACCATCGGTTTGTATGGCAGTCAGCTTGGCGTCAGTCATTTTGGCATTCTGACCTCTTACACCATGAGTTTTATGGTGCTGGGTTATATTCTTGGTGTGGCCCTGATCCCAAGGTTGCTGTCGCAAACCCTGGCGTTACAGTTATCGGCTATCTTTGGCATCGTATTTAGTCTGGGGGTACTGTTGGCATCGCGTGACAGTAATACCTTGTCTGCACTGCTGTTTGGCTGGGCTGGTGTACCACTGGTGCCGGATACCGTGCTCTTTGTCGCCTTATTGGGATTAGCAAATGCGCTGGTATGGCCGGCTGTCTGGCCATTGGCGTTACAAGGCCTGGGCCGGCTAACGGCAACTGGCTCGGCAATGCTGATTATGGGTATTGCCGGCGGGGCTGTCCTACCGCTGTTATATGGCTATCTGGCGGAAAGTTCGGGCAATAGTCAGGGCGCTTACTGGATCCTGTTGCCGTGTTATGCTTTTATCCTGTTCTATGCCTTTAAAGGCCATAAACTGACGGCCTGGCGGCGCCAGTGATGCCTGCGGTACGTTTGCCCGCGCTCGATGCGCTGCGCGGGCTGGCTGTGGCGTTGATGATTTTGGTCAATACGCCCGGCTCCTGGCAGCATGTCTATCCGCTACTGCTGCATGCTCCCTGGCATGGCTTTACGCTGGCAGACTGGGTGTTTCCACTGTTCTTATTTGCTGTTGGTTCGGCGCTTGCCTTGGGGCAGCAGCCGGCCAGCAGACTGGACGCTTATCACAAGATTGCCCGCCGCACCTTACTGCTTTTGGGTATTGGCTTAATGCTGCATGCCTTTCCCTTTGACCGCTCGCTCGCCGAATTGCGCCTTCCCGGCGTATTGCAACGTATTGCGCTTTGCTATTGTGTGGTTGCCTTGTTAGTACAGCAGCTGTCAGAGCGTCGCCTGTGGTTAGTCGCGTTCCTGTTATTGCCGGGCTATTGGTTGTTGCTGTGGGGCTTTTCTGCCGATCCTGATTTGCTGACTGCTAATGCGGTACAGCGCCTTGATCTATGGTTGTTCGGGCCAGAGCATTTATATGCCGGCTTTGGTGAACCCTTTGATCCTGAAGGGCTCTTAAGCAGTCTGGGCGCCTGTAGCTCGGTATTATTTGGCTATCTCTTTACGCGGCATCTCAAGCAACTGCCTGCAATAGAACAAGGACGCTATTTATGGCGCATGGCCGGGCTTTTTATGGTGCTGGGTGGACTGTGGCAGTTCGTCTGGCCGTTAAATAAACCGCTATGGACCGGCAGTTATGTGCTATTTAGCACCGGGCTGTGCTTGCTGTTACTACGCCTGTTAACTTACAGCCTGGCTGAGCCATTAAGTCGCTGGCGTCACACCTTACTGCAGCCCTTGCTGGCCTTTGGCGCTAACCCGCTGTTTATTTATGTGCTGTCCTGGTTATGGGCGGTGAGTGCCGCCAAATTAATCTGGTTGCCCGCGACGACAGCTGAGGGGCGGATCAGTCTGTATGATTGGGGGTTTAACCTGCTACAGCTTGGCTTACCTGCGCAGGCGGCGTCCTTAGTGTTTGCGCTGCTGCATGTCGCGCTGTTTGCAGCCTTGGCGCTGTGGCTAAAACAGCGGCGGATATTTATTAAACTCTGAGATACAGACCGCAGAGAGGTAGACCCAAGAGCGTAAAACAAGTACCAGGGCGCTGGCCTAGTGCGCTTTGTCGTCTCAAGCCGATTAAGCGGGCTTAACTGCGCCCTAATCGTGCCAGTAAGCTGGCGTTTTCCCGCTCAATATGGCGGTAAAATTCCAATTGACTCAGCTCACTGGCTGCTTCTTCATCTAATACCACCAGCGCCTGCTGGTGTAATTGCAACGCCGAGGCCGGACAGCTGGCACTAAGCGGCCCCTCGATCATCGCCTTAACGGCCTGCGCCTTGGCTTTTCCTGTAGCCAGTAAGATCACCTTGCGGGCATCCAGAATAGTCCCGATACCCATGGTCAGGGATAAATGAGGTTGGTATTCGCCGGGTTGAAAAAAGCGCGCGTTATCTTTGATGGTATCCTGGGTCAGCGTTTTGATGCGGGTGCGTGAGCGCAGGCCCGACGAAGGTTCATTAAAGCCGATATGGCCATTACGCCCCAACCCCAGTAGCTGCAAATCGATGCCACCGGCGGCGGCAATTTGCTGTTCATAGTGCTCGCAGGCGGCGATCGGATCGGCCGCCATGCCATCGGGCACTGCCGTTGCCGTGGCGGGAATATCGATATGCTTAAACAACTGCTGTTGCATAAAGTAGCGGTAACTTTGCGGATGGCTGCCAGCTAACCCCAGATATTCATCCAGGTTAAAGGTTTTTACCTGCCGAAAAGAAATCTCGCCTTGCTGATAGGCGCGGATCAGCCGCTGATACAAGGCCACCGGCGTCGAGCCGGTAGCTAGTCCCAACACCGAAGCCGGTTGCTGCTGCAACTGACGGATAAAAACGGCTGCGCCATATTCAGCAACGGCGGCGGCATCGGCTTGAATCACTATTTGCATCTGTTACTCCGGCTCTGGCTAGGTTCAGTTTAATCTAGCAGATCCCGACATAAATGACAACGCTGTCATTTGCATGGTGATGATTGCGGGAATTAAGGCGTCGAATCAGAATATTGCGCGTCGCAACAGCTTTTTTGCAGTTTATGTGCGCGAAGATGGCAAGCTTAGCCTGACTGCATTATGCTAAGCCTGAGTATTCTAATTCACGGAGAGAAACCTTGACTGCTGCAACTTCTTCCCATCAATGGCGTTTCTTCCGCTCCGGCGGTTTTGACCAGGTTGCAATTGACAGCGCAGCCGATTTACAGCATCTGCATGAGCTCGACCCGAAACTCTGGACTGTCTTAAATTGCCCAACTACCGGCCTGGAATTTGACGACCGTACGCTGGCGTTAATGGATGGCGATGGTGACGGGCAAATCCGGGTGCCGGAGATCCTGTCGGCAGTGCGTTGGAGTTGTCAGCGCCTGACGGATGCCAGCGTGATGTTTGCTGAACCTGGTTTGCCGCTGGCGGCTATTGCCGATCAGGACGCCGAAGGTGCCGGCATTAAGCATACCGCCGAACTGGTACTGCGCTACAGCGAGAAAACGGCGGGGCAGAGCCTGCAGGTAGCCGATGTTCTGGATAGTACCCGCTTGTTCTCTTCTGATCATTTTAACGGCGACGGCGTGATTATGCCGGAGCTAACAAGCGATGAGACCTTAAAGCAGGTACTGCTGCAGATTGTTGAGACCCAGGGTGGGGTAGCCGATCGCAGTGGCGGTTTAGGTGT
>DAIOUM010000065.1:11860-13310 GCA_036759505.1 Alishewanella sp.
GTGATTGCCGCTGAGCGGCCACTGGATCTGACGCTGGGTATTAACCCGGCCTGGGCTGCCGCTATCACCAGTTTAAAAGAGAAAGTACTGACGCCGTTATTGGGGGCAGACTATGAAGTATTAACCGCCGCCGACTGGCATCAGGTTTCAGCTAAACTTGCTGCCTGGCGCAGCTGGCAGGCTGCTAAGCCGGCTACGGCATTGCATGCGTTAGAGTTGGCGTATCTGCAGCAGCTTCTTGCCAGTGATACTAAAGCACGTCTGGAGGCCTTAATTCAGGACGATCTGGCGGCCAGTACCTTTGCCGATAATCTGTTAGCACTGGAAAAATTGCTGCGTTATCAGCGGGATCTGGTAACCTTGCTGCGTAACTTTGTCAGTCTTAGTGATTTCTATCAGGGCGAACACAAAGCCATTTTCCAGGCCGGTACCCTGTATCTGGATCAGCGCAGCTGTGAGTTGGTGATGCAGGTTGCCGATCAGGGCCGGCATGCCACTATGGCACCCTTTAGCGGTTGTTACCTGGTCTATTGCAGCTGTATGCGTCAGGGCGAAGCGCCGATTAATATCGTCGCGGCACTAACCGGTGGCGATGTCGATGAGCTGATGGTGGCTGGTCGTAACGGTATCTTCTATGACCGCAAGGGCCGTGACTGGCGAGCAACAGTGACTAAAGTGGTGGCGCAACCGGTTAGTATCCGCCAGGCATTCTGGTCGCCCTATAAGCGGGTTGCTGCCTTTATCGAAGGTCAGATCCAGAAATTCGCCGCTTCCCGCGATAAGGATATCGAAACCCAAACTACCAGTGGCGTGGCTGATGCGGCTGCTGCACCGGCATCGGCGCCAAGCAACTTTGATATTGCCAAATTCGCCGGTATTTTTGCCGCCTTTGGCCTGGCGTTAGGCGCCCTAGGCACCGCACTGGCGGCTATCGTAGCGGGCTTGTTTTCGCTGAGCTGGTGGCAAGTCCCGCTGGTACTACTTGGGGTAATGCTGCTGATCTCAACGCCGTCGATGCTGCTGGCCTATTTAACATTACGCCGGCGCAATATCGGCCCCTTATTGGATGCCAATGGCTGGGCAGTGAATGCCCGGGCGAAAATTAATGTACCTTTTGGCGCCTCGCTGACCGGACTGGCGCACCTGCCTAAAGGTGCCAAACGCTCCTTGCATGATCCTTTTGCTGAGAAAAAACGACCCTGGGCTTTGTATCTGCTATTGCTGATCATCGTTGCTGTAGCCGCTTGGTATGGTTATCAGCACTTTATGGGCTAACCTGCATTAAAAACGAAAGGGCTGTTAATGACAGCCCTTTTTTATGCCTGCGCTCTGACCAGCACGGCCAATTTGCTACGACTAACCAGCGTCCCATTCAAAGCGGGTGGGTAGGGCAGTAAAGGCCCCAAAATGCTGACAGGTAAGGGAGCCGGCTTTAATGGCTTTTTGTAAT
>DAIOUM010000066.1:0-13248 GCA_036759505.1 Alishewanella sp.
CTTAAAGGCAGTGGCTGGGAAAATATGGCCACCTATGCCATTAGCCATCGCTCACCGGCACTGGCTGAACCACGCCTGCTACTGACACTGGATCCGGTTTGGCAAGACTGAGCGCGTTAACCTGATTTTCATGATCCGCCTCTCTGAAAGCTCTATACTGGTCGTTCACTTGACCAGATAGGCAGCGCAGCATGTTTCTACGAAAGTTGGCAGTCTCGCTCTGTGTACTGCTTAGCATTATCCTGCTGCAGGCAGGCATGGCGTTTTGGGCGCAGCAAAATTCCGAGTTCCATACTGAACGCAACCGGGTTGCCAACCAGATGCTGGCGGAATTTATTTCGCTGAGGGCAGATAAACAGCGGCTAAAAGTCTGGCTGGCCGAATATCTGCTAACAGACGACGCCAATACCCAATTTCGCGATACCCTGTTCAACCGGATGCAGCAGCAACTGAGCACTTTGGAGCAGCTGGCCATTCGCGATCAGCTGTATCACAGTCAGGAGGCAGACTTACAACACACTATGCAACAGGTTAAGGTGATTTCACTGTTGCAAACCAATCTGCAAACTCTGGAGCAGGCGCTGAAAACCCGCGAAATTGCCCGCTACAAAGATGATGCCGAACGTTGGACAGCGCTAATCAGTTTATTTGATAAAATCCAGGACACCGATCTGGCAGAATTGCTGCAACAAGCCATTGCCGGACAACGCCTGCGGGCCCAAAGCACCGAAAGCGATGCCCTGAGTGCAGTACAAAGTGTCAAACGCACCACCATTTTAATTAGTCTGCTGGGGTTGGTACTGGCGGTTATGCTGGGTTTTTATCTGGCGCGCGCACTAAGCCGGCCGCTGCAATCGTTACTGGATGGCACTAAACAGCTGCAGCAGGGGCATTTTGAATACCGCATTGCTGAACAGGGCCCGGGCGAATTTGCGGAACTGGCGCGCCAGTTTAATCTGATGTCAGGCTATATTGCTGACTATGCCAAACGCGAAAAGCAAAGCCAGCTGGCGGCCGAGCAACTGGTTGCCGAACGCACCAGTCAGTTACAGCAGGCCCTGGACCAGTTACATCAGGCCGAGTACCGGCAAAAGCAACTGCTGGCGGACATTAGCCATGAGCTGAGAACACCGGCGACCAGTATTCAGGGTGAGGCAGAAATCAGCTTACGCGGTCAGCCGAAAAGCACCAGCGACTATCAGGACGCCTTTAGCCGGATCCTCAGTGCCAGCCAGCAACTTAGCCGCCGGATTGACGACTTACTGCTGCTGGCTCGCGGTGAGGATCGCCTGCGTCAGGTACAGCTGCATACCAAACCGCTGGCACAGTTTATTCAGCAAAGTATCAGCACGATACAGCAATGGTTACCCGCCGCTGTGCCACTGCATACTGATATTTCAGGTCGTACGGCCGACCCACTTTACCTGTTGGTCGATGACGAAAAATTTTCTGCCGTGCTACGTATTATTGTCGATAACGCCCGGCAATATGCCAAAGACAGTCCGGCGCTGAGTCTGAAATTCTGTGCTACTGAGACCGAATTACAGCTGACGCTGGCGGATCAGGGTATCGGGATCCAGCCGGATGAAATCGCCCAGGTCTTTGCCCGTCACTACCGCAGCTCTGCCGCCCGGCAGGCCAGGCCGGATGGCCTGGGTATCGGCCTTTGTATTGCCAAAGATATTATGGAAGCTCATGATGGCAGCATCCGCCTGTCAGCGAACCAACCGCGTGGTACCTGCGTAACGCTAACCTTACCACTGTTTCCGGGAGTGAATGATGAAGATTCTGATCGTTGAGGATGATGATAAGGTTGCCGCTTTTCTGGCCCGTGGCCTGAAGGCTGAGGGCTATCTGACGCAGGTAATTACTAACGGTCGGGATGTGTTGGAGGCTGTACGTCAGTTCGAGCCGGATATTATCGTGCTGGATCGCATGCTGCCGCAGGTGGATGGCCTGACCCTGTGCCAGCAATTGCGCAGCCAGCAGGTTAATGCCCGCATCCTGATGCTATCGGCGTTATCGGAAGTTGAAGAGCGGGTAAAGGGCCTACGCTGTGGCGCAGATGACTACCTCGGCAAGCCGTTTCATTTCGAAGAATTATTAGCCCGGATTGAAAGCCTGGCCAAACGGGGCTTAAGCCCGGTACAAAGCCGTCAGCTGCAGGTTGCCGATTTACTGTTAGATTTAGACACCATGCGGGTGCAGCGGGCCGGCCGTGATTTACTGCTTACCGCCAAAGAGCTGGCGATCCTGGAGCTGCTGATGGCCAATAGCGGTAAAGTTTACAGCCGCGAGCGGATCCTGACCAATGTTTGGGGGCTG
Source organism: Alishewanella sp. (assembly GCA_036759505.1). Lineage (GTDB taxonomy): Bacteria > Pseudomonadota > Gammaproteobacteria > Enterobacterales > Alteromonadaceae > Alishewanella. Next base: position 2,326 of record DAIOUM010000066.1, read on the forward strand.
AACGAAGATCCGCTGACCAATATCGTGGATGTGTATATGGCCCGGCTGCGCAAAAAAGTGGACGAGCACCATCCGCAAAAACTGTTACACACCCGCCGCGGTCTGGGCTATTGCCTGCAGGCCGAGTAAACCTCAGGGCGTGTTGACGTTTGCTGTCACGGGCTGTGGTCTTTTCGGACGAAAAAAGGCTGGTAAGCAGAGGCGCCTTACCAGCCAAAAGCCATGATGGGAACTCAGGAGGGGATGTTGTTGCCTTTAGTTTGCGCTAAAAGGCAGGGAGGAATGGTGTAACACGATCCGCAACGCACCCTGGTCATCTTTTTTAAAGCCCCAGGTTTTGTCGACAGTGGTCACCTCGCCGGCCGCATTGGTCAGCATCACATGCCCCATCGTCAACGCCAGATCGCCGTTAATATGCACCGCAGCATTGCGGAACTGATAACCTTGCCAGCCTTTCAGGGCAAAACCACTGTCATCGGCAAAGGCGCTGTTACCGCCGACAAAGTACGCCAGGGCGCCATCGTAGCTGGTGCGGAAAGTCTGCTCACCGCTGGTCAGCGTCGGTTTAAACAATACCGGGCCCAGGTTATAGCCATAAGCCGCATCCAGCACCTCGCGCGCCCGGCTGGTAGCCTGGTCGCGACCACCTTGCTGATAAGCCTGACTAATACTGATCAGCGCCTCACCCCAGGCCTGCTGTGCGGCCTGCAGTTCAGCTTCGGTAATGACATTTTTATAACCGGGTGCCGCCTGCACTGCGGCGGCCAGTAAAAAACTGGCAGTAAAGAATGATAATTTTGCTGTTTTCATCGTTTTACCTTTTTAGTCAGGCCCGACTCCGCAGGCACCAAGTTTGTTGTTAACTGCTGTGCATATTAAAGCGCTGCGATGAACAAAACGGTCTGACTAAGATGAAAAAGCCACAGTGTTTAGATTAAATTAACCTGAAAATCCAGCGATGCTTGTGCAAATGAAATCCGGCAAAGGCTGACAACAGCGTAACTGTTAGGATAAAGCGCAAATAAAAAAGCCGCTGCAGTTGCAGCGGCTAACCCCACCAGGAAGTTACAGCATTAATTAGTGATGATGATGATCATCTGCCGGCTCAGCAATACCCAGCCACGTAATGCGGTGTGGCGTAAAGTTTAGCTGTTTGCGGCTTTTGATTTCTGCATCATGCACATCCACCGTAATCAGCTCTTTGCGGATTGGATCGGTGATATAAACTTTGTCATCGGCCGCCGAAATCGCTAATTGGAAACGGGCCCCTGCCGGTAACAGGCTCAGATCAGCGTTCGATACTGCAACTTTAGCCGCATAGGTAAAGGCACTTTGGCCGGCATGGGCATGACCATGGTAGTTAAAAATGGTCAGTTGGCCGGTGTTATCCAGCAGGACAAACTTCTCGGCACCGTCTGCAAAGCCATAGCCCCAGATCGCAGTAGCAGTGCCGGGCTGCCAGTCCAGCTTCTCCATTTTGGCATCTTCAGCGTCAATCGCGAACACCTGTGCACCTGCTAAGCCAATAAAGTGCTCTGCCTCCTTGTCACCAGCCAGGGTGCCAATACGCAGCGTGCCGGTAAAATCAGCAGTATTCGCCAGCTTACTGGCAGTAAAGGTATTGCCATTCTGTTCAATCAGCAATACACCATCCGAACAACCAAAGGCTACAAAATCATGATTCTGTGCGCTGCCATGTAAGTTAGGGCAGTTTTCGGTAAAGACTTGTTCCTGGATGAAATCAACACCTTGCCGTTTATACAGTGCCACCTGACTTGGCAGGGTGGTGCTGCTGTTTACATCGCGCAGGGTACTGATTAAAAACTCACCCCGCGCCTGTGCCGCACCATGCTGGTGAGTCGTTAGCGTTAATGTCGGGTAATCAGTGCGATCTTCACCGATATCGGCGTCGGTTAACACCGCGACACTGGCAGGCGCGCCTGTTGCGGCATTACCATCAAAAAACACCGCCAGCTGGCCCGGCCCCTGCTGAAAGTGCGTTGGTCTGACGCCCGCTAACTGAAACGGCATAAAACGTGGCGCTTCCTGATAATCATGTAGATGGTCGACATGGTCTTCCTGCCATAACCCACCATCAATAAAATTCACCAGATCCTGGGTGCGTTGTACCACAGCGGCATAGCGGTAATCGCCACTGGCATAAAGATCACTGGGTGTCGCACTGACCATAAAGGTGTTCAGTTCGGTTTTAGCGGGTAACTCTAAGATTTGCACGAAAGGGTTATCAATCGCGGTTAACACTAACCGGCCTACCGGATTCACCTTATCATGGTCATGATCATGACCCGGCCGCTCAATAACAATCGGCTCCTGCTCGTTAATATTAATAGTCGTATCTCCACAAGCCGCAAGCAAAGCAGCGGCTACGGCCACGGCAACAGTCCGGGTCGGTGTTAGATAACGCATAGTGTCTTCCTCTGATACTCGGGCCCTGTCGTCAGGGCCCCTAATTGTTGATTAAAATTAGAATGAACCTCTAAGACCGATAGCAAAGCTTCGACCTGGTAATGGTGTGATGTCACGTAAAAAGGAGGTATGAACCAACGCCAGCTCATCAGTCAGGTTCTGTGCTTTCAGATACGCCACCAGATCCTGCGAACCTAAGCTAAAGCGATAGCTAACACTGGCATCAACCAGGGTGTACCCCGCAGAAGCCTGTTCGAATTCAGCAGTTTTATCCTGCCGGAAGTAGCGGCTGATACTGAGATCAGCATCAAAATGATTACCCTGATACGCCAGCTCGGTCATTAAACGCATTGGTGGTGTGCGTGGTAACTCACCACCTGCGCGCAGCCGGGCCCGAATATAGTCCCCCTGCACTGTCAGTCGATACGGTGCGCTGATTTGCCAGATAAACTGAGCCTCAAAGCCGTGCAAATCAACGTCTTCGTTAACGTACAGATAAACCGGTAATTCACCGCCATGGTCATGGCCACCATGATCATGGTCGCCATGGTCATGGCCATCATGCTCATCTTCGTGCTGATGGCTATATTCAGCAAATAAGCCGGTATTGCGCTGATAGAAGTAATTATCAACCCGGTTGTAGAAAGCATTTAGTACTAAACCAAAATCACCACCAAACTTGCGGAAGGTCAGGTCCAGATTGCGTGATTTTTCTAACTCAAAGCCGTCCCGGTTTAACTCAAAGCCATCCCGATCGGCATTGAGACGGAATAACGAGCCGATTTCATAACTGCGAGTCCCCAGATGAGGACCAAAGGAGAACAACTCAGCCGCACTCGGCGCCCGCTCAGCCTGGGATAAGGATAAACCAAGGTTATAGCCCTCAGCGAAGTCCCAGACCACACCGGCAGATAAACTGACTGGCGTGTATTTATTCTCGACACCAAACACCCGGATGATCTCAACACCACCATGGTCATGGTCATGATCGTGGTCGTGATGATCATCGTCATGGCCGTGAATGTCCAGTTCCGGCAGCAGCACCCGGTCAGCACTAATCTTTACCCGTTCAGCGCGGGCGCCCAGCTGCAACAATACCGGGCCAAAATGACGCTCAGCCATCCAACCCAAGGCCAACATGGTAGATTCAGATGGAGGCGTAAAGGCCTCGCTGCCAACCGCCTCGAAATCGCTGAATTTATAATGCAGACTCAGGCCGCCTTTCCAGTCGTATACCGGCTGGTGGAATAACTCGAAACGGGCTTCGTGACTCTTGTTGCGGAACACCGTACTGACGAAACCGTCTTCAATCTCAGCATGCTGATAATCTGTATAGGCCAGACGACTATTCAGCTGACGTAGCCAGGGATTGTCAAAAAACAGCTCGCTTTGTAGCTGCAGCCGATCCTGCTTTTTATCGGCATAGACCAGCTCTTCGTCATGTTCAGCGTGATCTTCTTCGCCACCATGACTATGGCCCGGGATACCATATTCCCGCTCTAAACGACCGTATGACAGCCCGACAAAGCCGTTATCTAGCAAGCGACTGCCACCAACGGTAAAGCCTTTGCTGGTGCTGAAGGTGTTCGCAATGCGACGACCGTGCTCATCATGCTCGTCAGCATGATCGTGGTCATGATCGTGATCTTCTTCCTGGCGGTGCAGCCAATCGTGTGGCGCCTTGTAATTAATGCTGTCGCGCCAGAAACCATCCAGATAAACCGCATAATCCTGATTACCATTGACCAGTGAGCCGGCAACCAATTTCGCCGAGTCGACGCTTTGTAGCTCGGTGAGCCACTCAGCACGCGGCGTGCTATCTGTCGGGATCCGATCATCGACCACATTGACTACACCGCCGATGGCGCCACTGCCATAGAACAAGGTCGCCGGACCGCGCAATACTTCAATTTGGGTTGCGGTACTGGTTTCTGTCGCCACACTGTGGTCCGGGCCGATACGTGAGGCATCACCGGCATCGAGACCATTTTGCATAATCAGTACCCGCGGGCCATCCAGGCCACGGATAATCGGGCTGCTGGTAACACCGCCATGGAAATTCGAATGCACACCAACTTCTTTACTCAGCGTATCGCCCAGCGAGGTAGTTTGTTGCATCTTTAACCGATCACCTGCTAACACGCTGACTGGCAGGGCGGATTCTGTTACTGAGGCATGTAACGGGCTGGCCGTGACATCAATAATTTCAAAGCTGCTTGGCGTCAGCTGCAGTTCCACATCGGTTAACCCAGCTGCCGGAACAGATAATTTCACGTTGCTGTGACCAAAACGACGGGCCGCCAGATGCAACTCTACCTCCCGCACTGGTACATTGCGCAATGTAAAGCGACCAAATTCGTCAGTGCGTGTTTTGGCCGCGGCGCCAATAACATCAACTTCAGCATTGGCAACGGGCTGCCCTTTAGGATCTTTCACTACACCGCTAATGGTATTGGCTTGTGCTGTGGCGCTATGCAAGGCCGCTGCTATGGTTAGGGCTATCGCACTCTGCTTGATCATTGGTCCTTAACTCCAGGATTGGCTCAAAATGTTATATCGTAACAATATACAACTTTTGTGATGATATAACAATGCAGGGGTTTAATGATGTGCGTTTAACAGATGTAAAACCTCGATAAACACCATACCGACTGCTACACAGGAGATTTGCAAACCCAAGACTCTGATATTTACCGGCCGCTGCAGCCTGGGCAATAAATCGAATAATGCAATGTAAATAAAGCCCCCGGCCGTAATAGCCAACAAGGTTGCTACCGGCAAAGTTAGGATCTGGCCCAAACTCAACACCAAAGCGGCACCGATAAAAACAGTGCTCGCCGCCAGCAAATTCAAGCCAACTGCCTTTTTCAAACTCGCGCCCGCCGCCACCAAAATGGCGGTATCACTGATTTCCTGGGGCAATTCATGCAGCAGAATCGCCAGCGTCGTCGCCCAACCCAACGCCGGATCTAACAGAAAGCTGGTCGCAATCAGGGCGCCGTCAATCAGATTATGCAGAGCATCAACACTCAGGCTTACCCAGCCAAAACTGGCCATGGCTGGCGGATAAGCGCGGTGAAAAACGCGATGCTGCCAGTTGAGTCCCCGCTCGAAAAGAAAGAATACGCCCAGCCCTACGACCAGCCAGCTTAGAACGGGCCAGACCGTCGCCGAACTGGCAAGGGCTTCGGGTAATAAGTGAAAAAGCGCATCAGCAAGCAATACGCCGATGGCCACCGCTAACAACCAAGGGATAACGCTGTGCAGCAGGCTACCGAACAACCGCAGCAACAAGCCACCACTTAGCGATACCAAACAAACCAGGAAACAGGCAAAGACGATCTGCAGCATAAGACACCAAATTGTGATAATATAACATTTCACTTGCTAGTGTAGCCGATGCTGCTGCCTGACACAAATCATTAATGATAACTATTTGCATTTACAAAAAGCCGCGCTATACTCTCTGCAACGGATTAAGAGCCGGTCATGGATGGCATCTCTCTGGTCTTTGTGGCTCGTCCTGCATTGTTCGGGCAAGCTTGCTTGCCCTTTTTTTGGAGGAAAATTAATTATGCCATTGCTGGCAGCCGGATCCCTGAAGAAAGCGCTTGGTATCCTGGCCGAATGCTGGCCATCGTTACGCAGCAACAGCTCGCCCGCCCCCTGTCAACAACAGGTGTTATTTCCACCTGCTGCCGGTTGGCAACATTTACGCATTCTCGGTTATCGCTGTCTGGCTGAACATAGCGCGGGGTACGAGTTTATGCTGAAGCTGGAATCGCCATCAGAGAGGCTTGTATTGCCAACACTGCTGGAATTACAACCTCAGAATAGCTATAGCCAGGTGGCACTCTGGTTAACCCGACTCAGACTTAGTGGCTGTCAGATAGTACAGTTTGCACGGCAACGGGTGCCGCTCTGTCAGGCTCTTTCCTGTGTTGATTTAACTCAAGCCTGTCAAATACCGGCATCAGCGCTAAATGACTGGCTGGCCAGCCAGCCCAGGCTAATAGCGGGACGTTTTCAGGTGTTAGAATCTTGGGATACGGACGACAGCCTCAACCTGCACTGTGTCACCACAGATTGCGTGTCTCGCGCCTGCTATCACTGGTTGCGACAGCAGGCGATTCGTTATCAGCTAGTTTACCTACGTTTGCGTACAAACAAATAGTGATTAAAGTTGTGATTGCAGATAATTCTGCAGTCCCAGCAGTTTAATCAGGCGGAGTTGCTGCTCCAGCCAATGCGCGTGATCATTTTCGGTATCGTCCAGCAGCCCCTGCAGAATATTGCGCGTCACGTAATCCTGCTCCTGCTCACACAGCGCCATTGTCTGCTTTAACAGCTTTTGCACCGCATACTCAACATTCAGATCATTTTGCAGCATTTGCGGCACATCCTGACCGACCTGGATCGGATCGCGTTTGCTCATATCCGGTGTGCCGCCGAGGAAGATAATGCGCTCAATCAGCGCCGAAGCATGACCTTTTTCATCGTCGAACTCGTGATCGATGCGCTCAAACAGCTTATGCAAGCCCCAGTCGTGATACATTCTGGAGTGAATAAAATACTGATCCATTGCCGCCAGCTCATTAGCGAGCAACAAATTCAGGGCACTGATTACCTTCGGACTACCCTGCATTATTCACCTCCCAACTGCGCTTGCAGATAATTGGCTAATCCCATCACCGTAATCTGATGCTGCTGCGTTTCCAGCCAGTCCAGATGTTCTTCTTCATACTCCAGGATTTCCGTTAACAGATCCCGGCTTACATAGTCCTGCAAACTCTCACACAGTGCTATCGCTTCCTTCAGTAACGGTAATTGCTCCAGCTGGAAATCCTGATCGCATTGCAGCATCTCCGGCGTATCTTCACCAATTCTGAGCTTACCCAGCGCCTGCAAATTCGGTAACCCTTCCAGCATCAGAATACGCTCAATCAGTTCGTCAGCTTGCTTCATATCTTTGATAGATTTCTTGTAGCAAACATCATTCAGGGCTTTCAGTCCCCAGTTTTTATAGATCCTGGCGTGCAGAAAATACTGATTAATAGAGGTTAATTCGGCAGTCAGTACTTCATTCAGCTTACTGAGTACCTGTGGGTGACCGTGCATAGCAGACTCCGGCTAGATTAAAAGCAGGCTTTAAGCTTAGTTCAAACCGCGCAGTTAAGCAAAATTATGTTTAATATCAGCAATATGCAATTAAGAATGCTTTGCATTTATACTGTCACCCAGACTCAGCACTGCCCTCCGTCCTGTAAATCTGCAACCAATCGCAAGTTGCTTCGCAGCGCTGGCATTTAACGTTATGGTAAGCATAAGATTTTCATTATCGACCTTGGACAACATTATGCGACTATCCTGCTACGCCCTGCCCCTTTTGCTGGGTCTGGGTCTAACACTAGGCCCGGCGCTACCGGCGCTGGCTAACAACAAAACTGAAGCGATCAGTATCGACGCCGATAGTGTGGTGGTGACCGAACACCGCACGCAGATTAACGGCCAAAGGATCAGCTACAAAGCTTATACCGGTACCCAGCCGGTGTGGGATGACAATGGCCATCCTACTGCTACGCTGTTTTATACCTACTATCAGCGCACTGATATTAAGGATAACAGCAAGCGGCCGCTGCTGATTTCGTTTAACGGTGGTCCGGGCTCGGCATCGGTTTGGATGCATATCGCCTACACCGGCCCCAAAGCGCTGATTATTGATAGCGAAGGCTACCCTATTCAGCCATACGGCGTAAAAACCAACCCTTACTCAGTACTCGATGTCGCCGATATTGTCTTTGTGAATCCGGTTAATACCGGTTATTCGCGGGTGCTGCCCGGACCAGACGGTAAAATGCCATCCCGTGAAAAACAACAGCAAATGTTCTTTGGCGTTAATGCTGACGTTAACTACCTCGCCGGCTGGATCAACAGCTTTGTCACCCGCTACGAGCGCTGGCCGTCTCCTAAATTTCTGATTGGCGAGAGCTATGGCACAACCCGGGTAGCCGGTTTGGCACTGGCACTGCAAAACAATCAGTGGATGTATTTAAATGGTGTGATCCTGGTGTCACCAACCGACATCGGTATTGAACGCCAGGGCCCGGTCAAGGCCGCCAATCGCCTGCCATACTTTGCCGCTACGGCCTGGTATCACCAAGCCCTGCCGGCCGATCTGCAACAAAAAGATCTGTATGATATTCTGCCGGAAGTTGAAAACTTTACGCTGAACGAATACCTGCCAGCATTGGCCCGCGGCAATTCGCTGCCGGCACAGGACAAGCAACGCATTGCCGAGCAGGTTAGTCGTTATTCTGGTATCAGCGTGCAGAATGTGCTGCGTTCTAACCTGGATATCAGCACCAGCTACTTCTGGAAAGAGCTATTACGTGACCGTGGTCAAACCGTTGGCCGGCTGGATTCACGTTATCTGGGGATCGATAAAAATGATGTCGGCGCCAGCCCGGACTATTGGGCCGAGCTGACCTCCTGGTTGCATTCTTTTACCCCGGCAATTAATCACTACCTGCGCACCGAGTTGAACTATAAAACCGACATTAAATACAACATGTTTGGTAACGTGCATCCCTGGGATCGCAGCAACGACAATACCGGTGAAAACCTGCGCCAGGCAATGGCACAAAACCCCTATCTGCGGGTACTGACACAAGCGGGTTATTACGACGGCGCCACCAACTACTTTGACGCTAAGTACAATATGTGGCAGTTGGATCCGAGCGGTAAAATGAAAGATCGCCTCAGCTTCAAAGGCTACCGCAGCGGCCATATGATGTATTTACGCTATGAAGATTTAAAGAAATCAAATGATGATCTGCGCGAGTTTATCCTGCAATCATTACCGGCAGCTGGCCAACCTGCTAAATACTAAACCGCACCTGCTACTGCCGAGTACAGTCAGTACTCGAAACAAAAGCCCCCGCAACAGCGGGGGCTTTTTTAGGTCTGAGATTTACAGTAACTCACTTAGTCTGCCAGCTCCTGTTCGGCACTTTGCTGTTTAGCTAACAGGGTTTGTTGCTCCATCTGCGCTGTCAGCTGCTTCACGCGGGCAGCAAAAGCGGCCTTGGATTCTGCCGGTACCGGCCGCGCCAATGGAATATGTGCGGTCATCGGATTTACCGGTCTGTTATTCACATGCAGCTCATAGTGTAAATGTGGTCCGGTGGAACGCCCGGTATTGCCGGATAGGGCAATACGCTGTCCGCGCGTCACACGTTGACCACGTTGTACTAAAAAGCGGCTTAAGTGCAAGTAGCGGGTTTTATAATTACCAAAATGCTGGATCTCTATGTACTTACCAGCAAACGGATGGTTTTCAATCCGGGTCACCACCCCATCGGCCGGTGCGATAACCGGTGTTCCGATCGGTAACGGGAAATCGGTACCGTTGTGCGGCGACACCCGTTGCGTAATAGGGTGCAGGCGGCGTGGATTAAAGTGTGAGCTAACCCGGACCTGGCTGGCCAGGGGTAAACGCGAAAACGCCCGCTCCAGACTATCGCCATTGGCATCATAGTACTGGCCGTCTTCATGCATAAAGGCTGTTAACGTCTGACGCCGGTTTAGAATACGGATGCCTTCAATCCGGCTTAAGCCCGTGCTTTCTTCACCAACGAAGTTTTCACTGCGCAATACCTGAAACTGGGCGCCCGCCTGCAAGTCGCGGGCGAAATTAATCCGCTCTTTAAACAACTGATTAATATTGTAAATATCAGCATCATTCAGACCGGCTCGCTGGGCTGAAGCGTAAAAGCTGCCAAAGACTTCACCCACCAGAATAGTATTTTGCCACACTCCTTCATCCAGCAGTTCCTGATAACTGAATTCATCGGCGGCTTCGCGTTTATACAACACTTTCTTGCCGGCATGCACATACAGCTCCATGCTCTGTAACTGCCCTTCTTCATCCAACTGCAGGGTCAGGCGGTTACCGGGACGTAATACGTCCAACGCCAGCAAGGACTCGTCTGCCGCCATCACCTGCTGTACGGTTTGATAATTTAAACCATAACGGGCAAAGATCCGACTCAGGCTGTCACCGGCACGAATATTATAAACTTTAACAAAGGGATCTTCGGCGGGTGCAGTATGTAGCTGGCTCTGCAACCAGGAAGTAAATTCAGCTACCGGGAATTGCTGTAGCTGCTGTGGCCCATGTTGTAGCCCCATACCCAGCATCAAAGGCATAAAGCCCAGGCTACTTTGTGCAGGCTTAGGTTGCGGCCAGGCGAGCAATACGCTCAAGCCTAGCGCACAGCCTAGCATCAACCGTTGATGCAGCACGGGCACACGGTCCCGGAATTGTTGAATTAAACTGTTCGGCATGAATTAAATCGTAATCATTATTCTAATTTTAGTGTGGATGGCGCTGGCGCAACCCGCTATCAACGGCGGCCAACTCTGGCTACCTATGATAACCGTACCCTCAATAAGTTCATTCTATGACATAGCAACGATAATTGCACCCGCCACCTG
>DAIOUM010000067.1:0-12552 GCA_036759505.1 Alishewanella sp.
AAAGGCCCCAAAATGCTGACAGGTAAGGGAGCCGGCTTTAATGGCTTTTTGTAATATCAGGTTCTGTAACACCTGATCGGCCAATAGACTTTGCCAGTCTTGATAGATAAGAGTTTGGCTCAGCTGATATAACCAGGCACCGACAAAGGCGTCGCCGGCGGCAGTAGTATCGACCACTTTTACCGGTTGCACCGGGATGCTCAGATTAAGCTTGCTATAACTCTGCACGGTTGCGCTACCGGCGGTAACCACGATCCAGCGCTGCTTGTGCGCATTTAACGCGCTTAACCAGCTTTGCTCATCGCCATCCCCGGCCAGATAACGCAGTTCATCGTCACTGAGTTTAATAATATCGGCCTGTTGTAGCAGCTGTTGCACCAGCTCGCGGTTGGCTTGCCCGGTTGGCCAGAGGTTATGCCGCAAATTGGCGTCGATAGAAATTAACCAGCCGTGGCGTTTGGCCTCGGCTATCAGTGCAAAACTGGTATCGGCAATGGCGCTATCGGTCAGGCTATTCGAGCATAAATGCAAAATAGCCTGCTGCTGCCAGAAATCCGCCGGCAAATGGCTGAGTCGATACAACAAATCTGCTGCCGGTGGCCGGTAAAATGAAAAGCTGCGATCGCCGTCGGCATTTAGCGCAACAAAGGCCAATGCGGTTTTTGCCTCTGCCGTGCGGGCACAGGCGCTGACATTAACGCCATAATGTTCCAGCTCGGCTTGCAGAAAATCCCCGAACATATCGGCTCCCAGCATGCCGACAAAGCGGCCATCGCCACCCAGTTTCGCTACGGCTACGGCGACATTTGCCGGTGCGCCGCCGGCGAAGCGGCGAAAAACACCGGCTTGTTGCGGATCCTGTAAGAAGTCAATTAAGACTTCGCCAAAACAATAGACTGGTAGCGACATTAGGGTACCTGCAAAGATTTAACTTAAATGTTTAAGCTTAAGCTAGCCTATTCGCCAGCTGTTGTAAATTGGACGCTGGCTAAAATTGCTTAAATTTTTAGCAAAGGCTTGCAATGCAGCAAAAATAAAGCAAAGATAGCGAATAAAACTTTGGTTTGGACCTTTGCTTATGCCACAGTATCTGACCCGCTCCATGACAGCTGAACCTGCACAATTAGCGCATTTTTCTGATATTTTACTTAAACGTTATAGTTCGTCACTGAAAACGCTGGCGAAAGGGCGCTGGCCGCTGCTGGCAGAGCGTTTACGGCAGCAGTTACCGGCTTTGCTGGCACTGTATCTGCCGCTTTATGGCGCGCGCTTTGATGCCTATTATCATTTGGAGCAGCTGCTAAAAATTCTGGCCAAAGCGATAGCGCAGCGGCCGGATTATCTGCTGGCCGAAGATGCTGCGCCGCAAGATTGGCATCAATCGGAGCAGGCGCTTGGCTCGGCCTGTTATGTCGATCTGTTTGCCGGCGATTTTCAGGGGTTAAAGCAGCGTATTCCGTATTTACAGCAAACCGGGATTAATTATCTGCATCTGATGCCACTGTTTAAAGCGCCAGAGCCAAACAGCGATGGCGGCTATGCGGTATCAGATTACCGCGCCACCATGCCTAAGCTGGGCACTATGACTGAGCTGGCAGATCTGATGCAGTCACTGCATCAGCATGGCATCAGACCGGTGCTGGATTTTGTGTTTAACCATACCTCAGATGAGCACCGCTGGGCGCAAAAAGCCAAAGCGGGCGACACTGAGTATCAGGATTATTACTTCTTTTTTGATGAAGCCGAACGTGATCGCTACGCGCCTTATTTACGGGAAATTTTTCCGGAAATCCGCCGTGGTTGTTTTACGCGGGAAGCCAATTCCGGGCGGTGGGTCTGGACCACCTTTAACAGTTTCCAGTGGGATCTGAATTACGCTAACCCGGCGGTATTTAATGCGATGGCGGAAGAAATGCTATTTCTGGCCAATCAGGGGGCTGCCGTACTGCGCCTGGATGCGTTAGCCTTTGTCTGGAAAGAGGCTGGCACTAACTGCGAAAACCTGCCGTTGGCACACACCTTGATCCGCGCCTTTAATCAGGTGGCACGGCTAGCGGCGCCGGCGCTACAGTTTAAATCAGAAGCCATAGTGCATCCGGATGAGGTGGTAAAATATATCGCCCCCGAGGAGTGTCAGCTATCATACAACCCACTGCTAATGGCTTTACTGTGGAATAGTCTGGCGACCCGTAAAACCCGCTTGCTGACCGAGTCATTACAGCGGCGCTTTGCCATTGACCCGCATTGTAGCTGGGTTAACTATATCCGCTGCCATGATGATATCGGCTGGACCTTTGACGATAATGTCGCCTGGCAGCTGGGGATTAACCCGGAGCATCACCGGCAGTTTTTAAATCAGTTCTATACCGGGCAATTTTCCGGCAGCTTTGCCAGCGGGGTGCCGTTTCAGCAAAATCCGCAAACCGGCGATTGCCGCGTCGCTGGCATGCTGGCGTCATTAACCGGCGTTGAGCAGGCACTGAAAACCGGTAATAGCGCCCATTTACAGCATGCGTTAGCCCGTATTTACCTGCTTAATAGCGTGATCCTGAGTATCGGCGGTTTGCCGCTACTGTATATGGGCGATGAGCTGGGCCTGTTAAATGATTACAGCTATCAGCAGGATGCAGCGAAAAAAGACGACAGCCGCTGGGTAAACCGGGTGGCGGTTAACGAGCAGCAGCTTGAAAGTGCCACCGACAGTACTAAACTGTCCGGTAAAATTTACCAGCAACTGCAGCAGCTGCTGGGCGTAAGGCGGCGCTTGCCGCTACTGGGGCAGGGCAAAACCGAAATCCTGGCCAGTGCCAATCCGCATCTGTTTAGCTACCGCCGTTATCAGGATCAGCAAAGTTTGCTTTGTGTGGTCAATTTTAGCGAACACAGTCAGACGCTGACTATGCCGGCCAGCAGCCAGTGGCGGGATGAGTTAAGCGGTAATATATATCAAGGTGCCCGGCTTGAGCTGCAGCCTTATCAGGTACTGTGGTTAACGGCACTGTAAGTTGGGCACAAGGCTTATTCTTTTCTTGCACCGCGCTTAAGGGCGCGGTGCTTGCCAGCCTTGTTCGGCTTTGCTGATGCATTTGGGGTTACCTTCTGCTACCAGCGACTCGGCAAAAAACCATTCTTTAAATAGCTGCCAATTGGCCGTGATCGGACTTTGGCACTGGCCATTGGCCGTTTCGGCAAAGCGCTCTTCGCTGCAAGGCGCTACTTCTGGCAGCTGGCCGCGGTAGGCATAGGCGTAAACCGCCTGACAATGTTCGGTCAGATAGGTATTAAACACCACCAGCCAGCCTTGCTGATAGCGCACTATACTAAAGCTGGGCAGGTTATTGGCCACCGCAGTGGCAATGATCTCAGGCGCTTCTGCCTCGGCCAGTAACTGCAGCTCGCCCTGTTGTTCCCCCTCAGTCAGGCGCTGGCGGATCTGGATCCGTTCGCCGCGCCGCCAGGCGAAACCATCATAGGTGGTGTTATCTGCGGCTGCGATCAACGCATCCAGACCCCGTTCGTTACGTTTAACTTCCTGTTGAATGCTGCGCGCGATCTGCTCGGCTTCGGTCAGGGTTTTAAATTGATCGCAACCCGCAACAAACAGGCTGGCAAGTAGCAGAATAGTAGTAAAGGGTCTGGACATCATATCTACCTGATCAGAGTCATAGCGCGGCGCTACCTTACTGCAAGGCCGGGAGCCTTGCAACTTTGGTGCTGGCTTTAGCGATAAAAAAAGCCCCGGTAAAGCGGGGCAACAGCACGAGAGAAAATCAATAATAGCCCCTAGTCGGACATCGCCTGTAATTGAGCCTCAGCCGGATTAAACAGATGGTTCCACCACATTGCCGCTGCCAGCAGCAGCGCAAAGCCGGTAGCCAGATAAAAGCCGTAGCGCACATCGCCAAACCAGTCGCCGACTATACCCATCAATAGTGGCCCCAGCGCGGCCGCCAGAGCGGTAAAGGCCAGGATCAGGCCTGCCGCTGCGCCATGTTGTTTGCGTGGGAAACAGCTGATGCCTTTAGAGTTCAGCGTAGGGTACATCATCGACATAAACAGGCCGGATAAGGGCATCAACCACAGCGCCCAGGCGACGCCATGCCACATACTAAGGACAAAACACAGCGCGATAACACTGCTAAACCAGGCCAGCAGAATGGTCCAGCTAAAGCGGGTCAGTAACCATTCCGCCAGAAAGCGGCCGATAGTCCGCAAAATAAAGAATACGGTAATGGCATGAGCGGCCAGTAAGGTCCACTGACCCTCATATTGCTGTAACAGGGTAGGTAACCAGACAAAGACCGCCACTTCTGTTGCGACATAGCAGGCAATGGCCAGCGAAAAGCCCAGCGCATAAGGATTTTTCACCAGAGCCAGAGTTTGCCAGATCGAGGCTTTGGGCTGTGGTGAATAAACCGGATAGTCCATGCGGTAGGCAATCAGCAGTAACACTGCACAAATAAAGCCGGCCACAAAATACAGCTGCTCCCAGGCCATATCAAACATCAGCAGGATCGCAACCAGGGCCGGGCCAACGATGGCGCCCAGGCCAAAGAACCCCTCGACCCGGTTCATCAGCCGGGTATGGCTGGCAGAATTAGGGCTGATATCGCCAATCAGTGCCAGGGCGCCGGTTTTAAATAAGCCGATACTCAGGCCACATAGCCCCAACAATAAGTTATAAAAGTAAAAACTTTGCCCTAGCGCAAAGGCAAAGCAGGCCAGGGTATAGATCAGTAAGCCAAACAGAATAATTTTCTTCCGGCCAAGCTGATCTGCCAGTTGGCCCAGGAATAGACCGGATAAGCCGATAAAAATCATCGGCACATAATGAAAGGCGGCCGCTTGCGTCAGGCTAAGGTCAAACTGCTTGACCACTTCGGGAATAATCACCCCCACGGCATCCGTGGTCATGGCGAAGACGAAGAACATCAGGCAGGTCATCCATTTAACCTGGGTATAGGTGTGCGTCGGCACGGCGGTTGCCGCTGCGCTGCTGAGCTGTTGCATAGTCTAACCCTGTCTTGGCGCTGTCGTAAATGCAGCGTTTTATTAATTTGGCAGTCTGCGCTATGCGCAGCTGGCCTTGTGCGCAGGTGAGCGTCAGTGGCTCAGGATACTGCTTATCGGCAGACACTGACCATTTACGCTAACCCTGCTGTAATCGTTGTTACGGCTTAAAATTACACCTTAAACGTTTAAGTTGCAAGCTAAGAACCCGCTTTCTGGCGAAAAATACAACGTTTTTTAACAGCTGTCGCGCAGGCGTAGCTCACAAGGTAAGAGCACATTTTCAGCGGTATTACCCGCCAGCAGCATTCTGGCGGCAATACGGCCTTTTTCATCGCTGTGCTGGGCGACGGTAGTCAGCGCCGGATAGCTACGCTCTGCCTCTTCAATGTCATCAAAGCCGACAATCCGCAGATCTTGCGGGATGTTAAGACCTAATTGCCGGGCGACACTAATAGCTCCGAGCGCAATCCGATCGCTCATACAAAGCAGCAGTGTTGGGCGGGGATGTTGCGTCAGAGCCTCACGGGCGGCGATTTGCGCGTAATGATGGTTATTGATTGGAATATGCCAGATTTGCTCCGCGTTTAATTCGCGTTGCTGCTGCGTGGCGGCGGCCAGATAGCCTTCCAGCCGGCGGCGGGAAATCGCCTCATTCGCATCGTATAGCTCGTGTTGTTGCAGCCGGCAGACCCGATCGGAATCTATCAACCTAAGCCCTAACACTGCGACCTTGCCACGCTGTTTTTGCAGTGCATACTCAGCAATATCATAGGCATATTGATAGTTGTCGATATTAACCGAGCCGATACCACTGAGGTTACAGTCGACACAGAGTAGCGGTTTGCCGCTTTGTTTGACCCGCTCCAATTGCTCCGGATTTTTTGGGCTGCCGTAAATAATAAAGCCATCGGGTAGGGCTTCGGCAGTGCTGTGTACCGCTTTGGCACCGGATAACAGCAACATATCCTTGCCGGCGTCCTGCAGCACCTCGGCGATGCCTTTAATTAACTGATTAGCAACCGGATCGCTGACCGAATACTCCAGTGTATCCGACAGCAGAATAGCAATCATATCGGAGCGGCCGGTACGCAGGCTGCGGGCTGTGGCATTCGGGCCGCTAAAGCCGAGCTTTTCACTTTCCTGCAGAATATGTTTGCGCAGCTCTGCCGAGAGCTGATCCGGGCGGTTAAAGGCGTTAGATACAGTCGCCACCGACACCCCAAGGTGTTTGGCCAGCGCTTTAAGGGTAACTTTTGGCATCAGGTTTTCCGGGTTTAATGCGTGTTAGCAGATAGAGCTGACAGATAAAACCACTCTAACCCAGTTTATCTTAAACGTTAAGATAAATTGTGCTTTGGTTTTAGGTGCATGCTATCAGGAGCGAGCTTTCCGGAGTGGGGGGCGGAGCAGAGGTTCCGGTACCGGGCTTAAATCTCGCAGGTATAAAAAAAGGCGACCGCAGTCGCCTTAAAGTATAAAGCAGCGGTCGCTTAGAACTGATAGCGTAAGCCAACAGAGGCAGTACGACCATTGATGGTACGGGCGGTAATAATGCCATTGGCCGGCACACTGCCTTGCTCGGCTTCCGTTAAACCGACCTTATCGAACAGGTTATTGATATTCAGTGATACTGTCAGATCCTTGGCCAGCTCGTAACTGGCAAAGGCATTGACCTGGGTATAGGCGCCGAATTTCAAGTCGTTATTATCCTGGGCATAGGCAGCACTGGTGCCAATTAAACTGACACCAAATTGCGCCTGATCCAGCGTATAACGGGCTAACAGATTATAAATCACATCGGCCTGACGCCGTGGCGTATTGCCGACTAATTCAGGATTCAGCGCATCTTTGCTGATCTCGGCATCGGTCCAGGTAATGGAGCCGCGCAGGTCCAGATCGCCGATACGGTAGCTACTTTCCAGCTCAATACCTTTGGCCTGATAAACGCGGTCAAAGAAGCGCTGGGTAGTGGCTTCAAAGTTCTGCTCATCCGTTTCGGCGAAAAACAGCGTCGCAAACAAATTCAGGTTGCCATGGCGGCTTTTGCTACCCAGTTCATATTGTTTCACCTGGTCAATGGCATCTTCGCGGGCTACCGAGCCATCGGCGTTAACCTTACCGAACAACAGACGATCGGCATTAGCGCGGCCACCTTTACTGACGCGGCCAAACATGGCCCAGTCGTTATTAAACTGATAGTTGGCACCGACTGAGTACGAGTTGTAAGCCCAGCCATAATTCACTAACTGCGGATTGGCCAGATCAATACCGGAAACACTCTGCTCAATAATACTGATCACCCCATCACCGTTCATATCACGGCTACTTTGTACCGCGCCGGCATAGGTGCCGCTGGCACTGCCTATATCGCGACGCACACTGGCTTCCAACGACCAGTCGCCAAAGGCCCAACTGGCTGAAGCGTAAGGTGCCTTAATGCTGTAGTCAGTATCATAATTGCGCTGACAGCAGTTGCCCCAGAACGGCACGCCATAGGCCAGCTGGCCCTGCTCGGAGAAGGCGGTGCCGTTAGCGGCAAACACATTTAACAGCTCAGCATTGTCACCTTTTAACGCCATCAGATAGGAGTTCCACAGCCAGGACATACTGATGCTCTGATCGGCCAGGTAGTAGCCAAAGCTAACATCGACCTCGCCAAAACGGCGTGACAATTTCAGATCGTTAACGATGGAGCCAAAGTCATGCAGTTCGACATCAAAGGTATGAATACGCATTGCATTGCCGTTGCCGTACAAGTTGCCAGCTTGCGGACCTACCGCATAGCGTACGGTAGCGCCACTGCCGGCAATGCTATTGGCAATAGACTGGGCGCTGTCGACTTCGGCCGGAAACAGCGTTATAAAGTTGCCGCTGATTTCACTGATCCGAAAGCGGTTATCCAGGGTCCAGTTATCATCGAGGTCAAACTGCGCCTCGATACCAAAGCTATTAACCTGTGGGTTCATGCCATCGCGAACATCGCCACGTGAGATCTGGTTGTCGCCGTTTAGCCGCACTGTCTGGGTTAAATAGGCGGATTGCAGCGTATCTTTTTTGGCGTTGTAGCCGGGAAGCGAACTGCCATCGGCCAACATCGGCATTGGCATATAGCTGGTTACCCGGTCATTCAGGTGCTTGGCATAAAGCCGCACATAACCGCTGTCAAAGTCTTTGGTCAGGTTGGCTTTTAGCTGATAGCCGCGCTCGCCCTGATATCCCGGATCCCGCACGCCTTCACCCTGGCGGACAAAACCGCCAATATGAAAGCGCATATCGTTGTTGATATCACCGCCATATTCAAAATCGGTACGGAACTGATCATAATTTAAGCCTGAGGTCAGGGCCACGCTTCCGCCCTGCTCTTGACCCGTTTTACTGATAAAGTTAATCACACCACCCGGTGAGTTGCTGGCGAGGGTGCTGGCGGACCCCCCGCGGATCACGTCCAGCCGTGCCAGAGTAGCGTCAGCGCGGACAAAAATATCGGCGTTACCAAAGGCAATATCACCAAACTGGAGCACCGGCAGACCATCTTCCTGCAGGGTTAGAAATTTGGCGCCACCGGCAGCCACCGGCAAGCCGCGCACTGCGATATTGGCATTACCCTCGCCACCACTGGCTTCACTGCGCACACCCGGTAGCATGCGGAACACTTCAGCAGTAGAGCGGGGCGCTGACGCATCGATATCTTCAAAGGTCAGGGTACTAACTGAGACGCTGGATTGCATTACGGTTTGGTTGCGCGATACTGCACCCGTTACCAGAATACGTTCAAAGCCGAGGCCACTGGGGGCAGCTTCTGCGGCCGCGTCAGTTTGTTCTGCAGCCTTCGGTTCAGGCGCAGTTTCCTGCGCAGTAAGTTGGTGAGAAGTTAAAGCGAGAGTAATGGCCAGCGCCAGGCTGGATAACGCAGGTTGCTGTTGCATCTTGGTGTCTCCCTTGTCGATCTGAGATATTGTTTTTTATAAGCTGAAACGTTTAAGTTTGTTGCCGTTAAAAAAATGCCAGCAGGCATTTTCAGTAGGGCGACCGACCAGTGCAGCGTGATAACAGCTCGATGACACGCTAAAGATGCTGGCTGGTTCAGGTACAACTCTTATTATTTGGGTAAAACTTTATCAGTTAAAATTGTCTTAAACGTTTTACCCCTAATTTTTGTGGGCGTCAAGACTGTTTAATAACTACACAATAATTTTTTTATCACCGGTTAGGACTGTCAGGGTAAACTACAACAAGCCCTGGTATTGGAGTAACGAGTGAATTATCTGGCGCATGCGGCGCTGGCGCAGCCACAGCCGCAATCTTTAGTGGGCAATTTATTAGGTGACTTCTGCAAAGGCGTTGCCATTGATACGCTGGCGCAGCCGATTCAGGCCGGTTTAGCCAATCATCGGGCGGTGGATCGTTTTACCGATAGTCATCCATTGGTGCGCGAAGCGCGTGCCTGTTTTAGTACTGAGCGCCGTCGTTTTGCGCCGGTGGCATTAGATGTGCTGTTCGATCATTTCTTGATCCGGCATTGGCGGCAGTTTTACGCCAAGCCGTATCCGCAAGCCAAATCAGAACTTTACCTGCAATTGGCGGCAGCGGAGCCTCTGATGCCGGAAGCGATGGCGGTAGTAATGCGCAAGGTGCGCCAGCAAGACTGGTTTGCGGCCTATCAGCAGTTAGATGGTGTAGCAATGGCGCTGGATCGCATCGCTCAGCGCATTCGTTTTGCTAACCTTTTTAGCGGTGCCGGACAGGATATCGAGCGCCATTATTCCAGGCTGGAACAGGCGTTTTTAAGCTTTTATCCCGAATTGCAGGCGCATGTCGCCGCGCTGGGATTGGAGCGGCCTTTTCAAATCCGAAGCGGGTAAATTCCAGAAACCGTATTAGCCTGCCGCCAGCCGGCCTTTCCAGTAGCTGCGCCAAAATTCGACCTGGGCTTCACTTTCCAGCTTTTCATGCTGTATCGACAGCGCGGCTTTATCCGCTGCTTTCTGATAGATATTGATATTTACCCGTGAACCATCGGCCAGGCCACAGCGCCAGTAGCGCCATTTTTCAGTTTGGCTGATATCAGGGCCGCGGCTAAGTGGAATATCGGCAAAGGCTTGCTCCCCGGCAACAAGTTGTTGCCAGAAGGCTAGGGCGTCGTCCATGCTGCCACTGAGTGTTTTATTAACCGAAACACTAAAACTGCCACTGCAATCCTGACCTACTACCCGCCGGCCAAGGTGTTGCTCAAACTGCACTGCCAGCATCTGACACCACCAGGGGCTAACGCCCTGTTCGGCTAACAGGATCGCAATGTCTTTATGGCTAAGTTGCTCAGCCTGCCGTGCAGTAAGCAACGCCAGCCAATGTGCCCAGCTCTGGCCACTCCCTTGCTCAATTGCCGTTTCGGACATCGAAATTGGCATAAGGTGCTCCCTATTGTTCTGTCGGCCCGGGCAGGGTCTTGGCTTTTTGATAGGCTTCGCTAAAGGCGGCTGCCAGGATCCCCGTTGGCATAGCGACAATACCGATACCAATCAGGGCGGTGATACCTGCACAAATTTTCCCCAACGGCGAGAGCGGTGTGACATCGCCATAGCCAACCGTGGTCAGAGTAGCAATTGACCACCACATAGCCCGTGGAATACTGCCAAAATCTTCCGGATTACTGCTGCCTTCAACCAGATACAGTAGGATAGAGGTGGTTAACAACAGCGACATAGCAATAATAAAACTGATACCCAGTTCCATTTTACGTTTTCTTACCGCCTGAATTAGCAAATTTAATGAGGCATTGAAGCGGGTCAACCTGGAAAGGCGAACTATTCGGAACACCCTGAGTAGCCGGATCACCAGCAGCGGCAGTTCTTCTGATAACGGCATAAAGGTTAACAGCACCAGCAAATCCAGTAGCGTCCAACCGCTGCGTAAAAAACGCCAGCGGCTTTGTCCCAAATGCGCCTGAGTATAGGGGGCGATATAGATCCGGAGCGCCAGCTCGGCACTGAATAGCAGCAAGAAAGCCAGATTAGCCCACCAAAACAGTTGTGGCCAGTTGGTGGTTAATACAGGCTCGGTCTCGATAATGGCAAGCAGGGTAGAAAGCAGGATCGCCAGACAAATCACTTTGTTAAAAGTTGACAGGCCCTGCGTAGGACACGCCTGGGGATCAATTTGCTGCACTAGAAGTTGCCGCATATGGCTTAAAGGCTGAATAGATGAATGATCAATAGCTTAGCAGTTGGTATCTGGGCGCTCAAGCGAAGATTCAGATAGGGTTCAGTCGAGGTTCAGCATACTACGATTTTTTCGGATAGCAGGCGGTGATGATGAAAAACGCACAATACTCCTGGTTGGCCTTGCCACTTCTTTGCAGTGCAGCGTTGGTCGAGGCGGCCAATGGCTGGCATGGCCCTGAGCCATTCCGACTGGAGCGCTTTGACGGGCGTCAGTTTGATTACAATCTGGAGAGTTTTTTACAACGTTTGAGTTTTACCGAACAACCGATTAGCAGTGGTGTGCCACTATGGCAGCAAAATGGTTGGTATGGCACTGGCGGCAGCAGCCGGGGTAAAGAGTTTTATGTGCATTCCTTATTGCAGCAAAAAGTGCGCTTTGATGCCCCGCTTTTTGCCGGCTTCCGGCATAAACGCTCAGAGGATCTTGACGGTTGGTATGACCGGGCTTTATTTGGGGTAGGTTATCAGGCCAGCACCAACTGGGACCTGGGCGTTTGGGGCGATGTCAGTGGCGCGAAGGAAGAGATGGATCTGCAATTTGAGGCCAACCGCTATTTTGATGATGGCAGCTATCTGACGGCGGCGGTGGTGCTGACCGA
Organism: Alishewanella sp.; assembly: GCA_036759505.1. Classification (GTDB taxonomy): domain Bacteria; phylum Pseudomonadota; class Gammaproteobacteria; order Enterobacterales; family Alteromonadaceae; genus Alishewanella. The sequence continues at coordinate 11,834 of DAIOUM010000067.1, forward strand.
TGTGTTTTATAACAGTAAAACCTACAGCGACAATCGTTACGAGCGCAATCCGCTCACGCTCTATTTGGCGGGAGCTAAGCAATTCGTCGATCAGCAGCTGTCGGCCTTTATCAATATCAACTTACCGACCGAGTTTAACGATGCCACCCTCGGTCAATTACTACAGGATGAACAATACTCCGCTGGCATTAGTTGGCAGCGCAGTTTCCAAGGTGAGCGCCAGCTTAGCGTGCAAGGCCAGGGACTGTATGGCAAACGCCGCGCCGACAGCCCGCTTGCTGATAGCGATGCCGACTGGCAACTCACCCGGCGCTTTGCACAGCTGAATCTGGAGTGGCAGCAACCCTTGCAGCAACGACCAACAGCATTAGGCTTACAACTTAACCGCTTAACTGAGTACGATAGCCGCTTTGCCAATGCGACACAAAGTGCTGAATCCCGACGTGAAGCCTTTGCTTATTTGCGACAAGATCGCAGCCTTAACGATAACTGGCGCTGGCGGCCTACGCTTTATGTTGGCTATGGTGCAGTCCGTAGCGAGCTAAGAACAAATAGCGATGAACCGTTAAAAGATAATGGCTGGCTGGCCAAAATTAGCCCCAATCTGCTTTGGCAGCTTAGCCAAAGCAGCGGTGCTTATCTGCTGATTAACCCCACGATAAAATTACATAATCTGCAATTTGGTGGCGGCAATATTCAGGTATTTGTGCCATTTTAAT
>DAIOUM010000068.1:0-5615 GCA_036759505.1 Alishewanella sp.
ATCAACTTGTAGGCGGTAAAGCAGTATGGCTGATGAAAACTTTAAAGACAGCTTCAACCTGAAGCAGTTAATATTATTTGTTATTTGTTTCGCTGGCCTGTTATGTCTGGCCCCAATTGTCCGCTGGTTTCAGTTACTATCTTAAAGGTAACGCTACGCCGGGTATCAGCCGCCACCGAGGCGGCTTTTTTGTCTGTATTGATTTAAGGGTTTATGCATGGACTACCAACAGCTTGCAACCGAACTAAAGGCCGTGATTAAAACGGTAGAAAATTATCCTAAACCGGGCATTACCTTTCGCGATGTCACCAGTCTGATGCAGGATGGTCCCAGTTTTAAAAAAGTCATTGATGCTTTCGTCGCCCGTTATCAGGCTGCCGGTATCACGAAAATTATCGGTACTGAGTCGCGCGGTTTTATTTTTGGTGCCCCGCTGGCGTATGCGCTGGGTGTGGCCTTTGTACCGGTGCGCAAGCCTGGTAAGTTACCGCGGGAGCGTATTTCCCAGGCGTATTCGCTGGAGTACGGTGAAGATGCGCTGGAACTGCATGCTGATGCTATCGTCGCTGGCGACAAGGTATTGCTGGTCGATGACTTGCTGGCTACCGGTGGGACCATTGATGCTACTGTGCAGCTGGTACGGCGTTTGGGTGGTACTGTGACCGATGCCGCCTTTGTTATTGCCTTGCCGGAGCTCGGCGGAGTAGCCCGCTTAGAAAAGCTGGGCTTAAGCCTGTGCAGTTTGGTTGAGTATCACGGCGAATAGCGGTAGGCTAGCGCTACCTAACAGCGATACAGGATGCCGGCATGAGTTATCAGGTTCTGGCCAGAAAATGGCGGCCGCGCCAGTTTAGTGAGCTGGTTGGCCAGCAGCATGTAAAAACCGCGCTGGCGAACGCCCTCAGCAGTGCACGTTTGCACCATGCCTACTTATTTACCGGCACCCGGGGTGTCGGTAAAACCACCATTGCCCGTATCTTTGCCAAAAGTCTGAACTGTGAAACCGGCATTACCGCTACCCCTTGTGGCCAGTGTAGTACCTGTTTAGAGATTGATGCCGGCAACTATGTTGATTTGATGGAAATTGATGCCGCATCCCGCACCAAGGTCGAGGATACCCGCGACTTGCTGGATAATGTGCAATACGCACCCAGCCGCGGCCGTTATAAAGTCTATCTGATTGACGAAGTGCATATGCTGTCACGTCACAGCTTTAATGCCTTATTAAAAACGCTGGAAGAGCCGCCACCACACGTTAAATTCTTACTCGCCACAACGGATCCACAAAAGCTGCCGGTGACGGTACTGTCACGTTGTTTGCAGTTTAGTTTAAAGGCGCTCACCGTCGGTCAAATACAACAGCATCTGGCGGCGGTATTGAGTGCCGAGCAATTACCCTTTGATGATACTGCCCTGCAACTGTTAGCCAAGGCGGCCAAAGGCAGCCTGCGCGATTCGTTAAGCCTGACCGATCAGGCTATTGCACTGGGTAATGGTGAGGTCAGGCTGCAGCCGGTGCGGGAGATGCTGGGGTTGTTAGATACCAGCTGGGCAGTGCAGCTACTGCAAAGCCTGCTCACGGCTGATTTAGCAGCATTGCAGCACAGTTTACAACAGCTGTTAAGCCAGCAGGCGGATTATCTGCAAGTGCTGGACGATGTGTTAAGCCTGTTGCATCTTATCGCCTTGAGTCAGTTACAGCCGGCCTTGGCTGAGCACAGTGATTATCCGGATGCGGTGCGCCAGTTTGCCGCCAGCCAAAGCCCGGAAGCCATCCAACTGTATTATCAATTGCTGTTAAGTGGCAAAAAAGATCTGCCTTACGCCCCTGAGCCGGCAATAGGCCTGGAAATGGCGCTGTTACGCACCCTGGCCTTTGTGCCGGCGGCGCAAGCCAGTCAGCCGCCAGTGCTAAGCGAAAATAAGGCTTTGAGCCCACAGCGCCCCGCTACTGAGTCGTCTGCGGTGACAACGGTCGCGCCAACGCCGGTCCAGCCGGTACAGTCAACAGCCGCTGAGCCCTTAACCAGCGCGATGCCACCTGATACTAACCCAGCAGCACCACTTCAGCCACAGCCTGCTGCAGTGATTGCTGATACCGCTTCGGTTGTCAGTACAGATGAGGTCTTAACACCTGCAGCCGCTATTGATCCGGTCACCGCCCGTATTATGGCCAGACGTGGTGTAGTGGTACCTGGTACTCTGACAGCACAGGAGACTGCAGCAAAAAAGTCTGAGCGCCAGGCGGCGCCGGAGTTCTGCCCAATAACGGATACCGCTGCAGGCAATGCCACCACTCAGGCCAGTGGCAAGATGGCAACTGTGCTAAAGCCACCGCCACCGCAGCAAGCACAGCCACCGCAGCAAGCACAGCCCGAGCCCGATAATTGGCTACCATCTGATGTTGAGTATGCGGCACCGGCTGAGATTAATGCGCTAGCTGACTTGCGTTTTGCTGACGGCAGCGAGTCGAAGCAGGCAGCTTATTACGCACAGCAAGATGAGCAAGCGGATGCACAATTTGCCGACGATGCCGATACACAAGCCGCACTTAGCGAGGGCTGGTGGCAGGCACAGCATTTTGACAGCTTGCCAGCAGCCGATAGTGATGTGCTGGATGAGCAGCGTTTTTCTATCCGTTTTGCGGCTCAGGTCGATGCCTGGGCGCGGCTGATTGAACAGCTGGAGCTGGGAGGGCTGCTGCGGCTTTATTTGCTGAATAGTGCACTCAGTCAGCAGGAGCAACAGGTATTGCTGACGGTGGCCCGGCATCAGCAACATCTGGATAACCCGACGTTTCGTAATAAAGTGTATCAGGCGATAGCGCCGGTATTTGCGCCGGGTTTTCAACTTGATATTCAGTATCAGGACGAGGTGCCGACATCACCGCTGGCGATCCAGCAGCGGATTGAGCAGGAACGTAAGGACTACGTCAGTCGTTTATTACAGCAGGATCCGCATATTCAGGCGATACAGCTGCGTTTTGCCGCTGAGCTGCAACTGGACACCCTAGAGGTGAATTAACCTTGTAATTTGGACGCTGAGTCATTATCTTGTCGCCAACTTTGGCAGATTAACTTTAGCAGATTAACAGAGAGAGCTGATTATGTTTAAAGGCGGTATGGGCAATATGCTCAAACAAGCACAGGCCATGCAGGAAAAGATGCAAAAGATGCAGGCTGAAGTGGCCAATATGGAAGTGACCGGTGAATCGGGTGCCGGCCTGGTGAAGGTCACTATGACCGGTAACCATAACGTACGCCGCGTCAGTATTGATGACAGCCTGATGAGCGATGATAAAGAAATGCTGGAAGATCTGATCGCGGCTGCGTTAAATGACGCCGTGCGTCGGGTTGAAGAAAATAATAAAGAACAAATGGCCAAGATCACCGGCGGCTTACAATTGCCACCGGGCATGAAGCTGCCGTTCTAAGCATTATGGCTAAGCTCCCGCCGCTGTTACAGCAGCTGATTGAAGCACTGCGAGTGTTACCGGGTGTTGGGCCCAAGTCTGCCCAACGCATGGCGTTGCAGCTGCTGGAGCGTAACCGCAGTGGTGGTGCCCGGCTCGGTGCAGCCCTGAGTGCAGCCATGACCGGTATTGGACAGTGTCAGCAATGCCGAACTTTTAGTGAACAGGCACTGTGCGGTATTTGTAGTGATCCGCGACGGGCTAATGCAGAAACGCTGTGTATTGTCGGCTCGGCCGCCGACCAATTGGCCATAGAGCAAACCGGCCAGTTTCAGGGCCGCTACTTTGTGCTAATGGGCTATTTATCACCGCTCGATGGCATAGGCCCGGAGCAACTTGGCCTTGATTTACTGGCTAAGCAACTGGCCAGTGGTGGCATCACTGAGGTGATTTTAGCCACCAATCCTACGGTCGAAGGGGAAGCCACGGCGTTTTATATTGCTGAGCTGTGTCAGCAATATCAGTGTACCGTCACCCGCCTGGCGCAAGGCTTGCCGGTCGGCGGTGAGCTGGAATATATCGATGGTTCAACTCTGGCGCATGCGTTATCCGGGCGTAAACGTTTTTAATCAGCGCTTTTAATCCACTCTTGAAATCATCCTGAATACCCCCATATCTGGTGCTGTTATCGGCGCGCCGCGCCGTCTTTTTGTCTCGTTATACCTATAGAGGACCCCAAGATGAGTGAGACCACTGCCAACGCTGCTGGCCAGAAGCAAACTCATGGCTTTCAGGCAGAAGTAAAACAACTTTTGCAGCTGATGATCCATTCGCTGTATTCCAATAAAGAAATCTTCCTGCGTGAATTGGTATCCAATGCCTCGGATGCTGCCGACAAACTGCGCTTTTTAGCTTTATCAGACAGTAGCTTATACGGTGATGATGGCGAGTTGCGGGTAAGAATCAGCCTGGATGAGCAGGCGCGCACCCTGACCATTAGCGACAACGGTATCGGTATGGACGAGGCCGATGTCATTGCCCATTTGGGTACAATCGCCAAATCCGGCACCAAAGAGTTTTTCTCCCAGCTGTCAGGTGATCAGAGCAAAGACTCCAAGTTAATCGGTCAGTTTGGCGTGGGCTTCTATTCTGCTTTTATCGTAGCGGATAAAGTTACGGTGCGTACCCGTAAGGCCGGTCTGCCGGCAGATAGCGCCGTAGAGTGGGAGTCGGCCGGTGAAGGTGACTACACTATTAGCAAGATCAATAAAGCCAGTCGTGGTACCGAGATCGTGCTGCACCTGCGTGATGGTGAGGATGAGTTCCTAAGTCGCTGGAAAGTCGAAAGTATCGTCACTAAGTACTCCGATCATATCTCGATTCCGGTAGAAATGTGGCAGGAAGGCACGCCGGAGCGTGAAGAAGACGGCGAAAAAATCCCGGCGACCGAAGGTCACTGGCAGGCAGTGAATAAGGCCACAGCCCTGTGGACCCGTGATAAGTCAGAAATCACTGACGACGAGTACAAAGAGTTTTATAAGCATATTTCCCATGACTGGAGCGAACCATTAAGCTGGAGCCATAACAAGGTTGAGGGTAACAACAACTACACCAGTCTGTTGTATGTGCCGAAGAAAGCGCCCTTTGATATGTGGAACCGTGAAGCCAAGCATGGTTTGAAGCTCTATGTTCAGCGCGTCTTTATTATGGATGATGCCGAGCAGTTTATGCCAAGCTACCTGCGCTTTATCAAGGGTGTGCTGGATTCCAGCGATCTGCCGCTGAACGTATCGCGTGAAATTCTGCAGGATACCAAAGTCAGCCAGAGCCTGCGCAAAGGTTGCAGCAGCCGCGCGCTGAAAATGCTGGAAAAGCTGGCGAAAGACAGCGAGCAGTATCAGCTGTTCTGGAATGAGTTTGGTCAGGTGCTAAAAGAGGGCCCGGCAGAAGATTTCGCCAACAAAGAGCAAATTGCCGCCTTGCTGCGTTTCGCCTCAACCCATAACGACAGCAGTGTGCAAAGCGTGGCGCTGACCGACTATGTCAGCCGGATGAAAGAAGGCCAGGACGAGATTTATTTCCTGGTCGCGGACAGCTATGAAGCGGCGAAACACAGCCCACATCTGGAAGTGTTCCGCAAGAAGGGGCTGGAAGTATTACTGTTATCCGATCGCATCGATGAGTGGCTGATGCAGCATCTGCC
>DAIOUM010000068.1:5715-12534 GCA_036759505.1 Alishewanella sp.
TTCCAGCAATGGGCAGAAGTGTTGTTTGAGCAGGCGTTACTGGCCGAGCGTGGCAGTTTGAAAAACCCTGCCAGCTTTGTCAACCGCTTAAACAGCCTGTTATTATCGCTGGCAAAATAAGCCATTCTATATCTAAAAAAGGGCTGGCCTTACCAGCCCTTTTTTATGTCTATGATTAAAAATTATTCTATATCATTTAATTACTGTGCGTCCTGTCTATACTTTATAACGATAACATCATAACGACAGACAGGTGATCTATGCAGCAGTTATGGCAACGTCTTGGTTTCGGCGGCCGTTTGACCCTCAGCATGATTTCGTTGTTTCTGGTCGCGATAGTGTTGCTGACCAGCTTACTGTTTATCCGCTATCAGGAATCACAAACCCAGGGCGTCGTCAGCTCTTTGCAGAGTGCGGCTGAGCTTAACGCAGATGCTTTTACAGATTGGCTATTAGTGCGACAAGAAGAAATGCGCTTACTGGCGACCTTGCCATCGGTAGAGCAGTTGGATTTACCTCTGGCAACTGAACTGATGCTGCAATTGGCACAAAACAGCGGCTTTTATGACACCATCTTTGTCGTTGGGCCAGATGGCATCGGCATGGCCGGCGTCAGTTTTGCCAACGGTCAGGCAAAAGCCCTGACAGACAGCGAGGCCAATAACTTTAATGTAGCCGACCGAGCCTGGTTTAAGCAGGCGATTGCCGGTCAGAATACCTTTTCACAGCCTGTTGTGTCACGCGCGACTGGCCAGACAGTCAGTACTGTAGCCATTCCAATTCGCCGGCAAAATCAGATTATCGCCGTCATGCGTGGTGCGGTAAAGCTGGATACTATCTTTGCCAAAGTTAATGAACTTAGCCGCAACAATTACACCGAGATTTACCTGCTGGATACAGCGGGTAAGGCGATTATCACCGCGCCCTCGGTACCAAAAGATACCGAGTTGACAACCCAGGCCGCGGCGGCGACTAAACAGCAACAAAGTGGGGTCGGCTTATATCCGAATGCGGCCGGCACAGCGGTGATTGGCAGTTATCAGTTTATGCCGATGCTGGGTTGGAGCCTGGTGCTGGAAAGTCGGCAGCAGGAAGCACTGGCAGAGGTGCGGGCGATGTTCTGGACACTGGTGATTGTCGCCATGTTGGTATTAGGGGTAGCAACTGTAGTCTGTCTCTGGTTAGTAAAAAAGGTCACCCGCACTCTGGGCGGCGAGCCGGAGTATGCTGCTGCTGTGGTACAACGGGTCGCGGAGGGAGATCTGAGCGGCAGTATCAATTTGGTAAGCGGTGATCAGCAAAGTTTACTGGCGGCGATTAGTCAGATGCAGCAACGCTTAAAACAAATGCTTGCAGATGTCAGCAATTACTCGGACCAGGTTGCTGCAGCGGCCACTGAGCTGTCACAAATCAATCAGCAAACCAGCGTCGGCATGCAGCAGCAAAATACAGAAATCAGCAGCGCTGCCGTTGCAATGAACGAAATGACCAGCACCCTGGAAGAGGTGTCGCGTAATACCCAGCAAGCGGCGGATGCGGCTGCGATGGCTGAGCAGCAAAGTAAGGCCGGGCGTCAGGTGGTAAGTACCACGCTTCGGGATCTGGCAGAATTATCGGGTAATGTTAGCAGTGCTGCAGCTATTATTCGTTTGTTAAAGCAAGACAGTGATCAGATCGGCAATATTTTGCAGGTGATTGAAAGTATCGCTGAGCAGACGAACCTGTTGGCGCTTAATGCAGCCATTGAAGCTGCGCGCGCCGGTGAAAGTGGTCGCGGTTTTGCGGTGGTTGCAGATGAGGTTCGCACCCTGGCCAGCCGGACTAAGGATTCTACAACTGAAATTAAACAAATGATTGATAAGCTGCAGCAAGGTACTGAAAATGCAGTAAAAGCTACGGAGAATAGTGAAAAGGCGGCAAAAAACACCGCGGAGCGTGCTACGGCAGCCGATCAGGCTTTAGCGGCAATTTATGAGGCCGTTGAGTTGATTAGCAGTACCACCCATCAGATTGCTACTGCAACCGAACAGCAAACTGTCGTATCACGGGATATTAATCAGAACTTTCATAAAATCAGTGATGTCGCTTACCAAACCAATGACAATGTCAGTCAGTCGGCGCAGGCCAGTAATGCACTGTCAACGCTGGCAGAACAACTACAGGAACTGGTAAAACGCTTCAGACTTTAGTCGCAGAACCGCGTTGGCAAGGGCAACAAAATAGCCATTTTTTGACCTTTGCCAGCGATTCACTGCTGAATTGGCTGCTCTGCTCAAGCTATCGACTAAAGGCGAGGATTGGCGCAGTGTCAGGTAGCACCAGTTGACAAATTTCTTGTTTCACCCGGCGCATTATGCAAAGATTAGACCCGGTAAAAATTACAGATTAATCCCAGGATAAGAGGGTAAAGGCTATGCGCATAATTTTGTTGGGCGCCCCGGGTGCCGGTAAAGGAACTCAGGCACAGTTTCTGATGAGTAAGTACGGTATCCCACAAATTTCGACCGGTGATATGTTACGGGCCGCGATTAAAGAAGGCTCGGAGCTGGGGTTAGCCGCGAAAAAAATTATGGATGCCGGCCAGTTAGTATCCGATGAGCTGATTATTGGTCTGGTAAAAGAACGTGTAGCCAAAGACGATTGCGCCAAAGGTTTCTTGTTAGACGGTTTCCCACGGACCATTCCCCAGGCGGACGCTATGCAGGATGCCGGGATCAAGGTTGACCATGTGATTGAGTTCGATGTACCGGATGACGTAATTGTTGAGCGGATGAGTGGACGCCGGGTGCATCCGGCATCGGGTCGGGTGTATCACCTAGTGTATAACCCACCAAAGGTGGCGGGTAAAGACGACGAAACCGGTGAAGACTTAGTGATCCGGGCGGACGATGTCGAAGAAACGGTACGTAAACGGTTGGCTATTTACCATGAACAAACCGAATTATTGGTCGGTTACTACCGTAAAGCTGCTGAGCGGGGTGAAACCCGCTACCATCACCTGGATGGCACCCAACCGGTTGAACAGGTTAGTCAGCAATTGATTAATCTGTTGGGCTAGGCGCCTGGCGCTTGAGCAGAAACCCGGCTGACGCCGGGTTTTTTGTTGTTAGTTAGGTAGTACTTTACGTAAGGCTTGCAGTGCTGCGTCATAGTCCGGCTCTTGTGCCAGCTCCGGCACGAGTTGCTGGTAAGCTACTTTACCCTGTTGGTCAATGATAATTATCGCCCGGGTCAGTAACCCCATATCTTTAATCAGTAAGCCATAGCTACTGCCGAAATCACGCCAAACGGCGTCTGACAGCACCGCCATACTTTCTACCTGCTCCTGCTGACAAAAGCGCTTTTGGGCAAAGGGTAGATCGGTACTAATCGTTAACAGCCGCACTGAATCCGGTAACTTGGCAACTTCGTCATTAAAACGTTTGGTTTGTAACGAACAAATACCAGTATCAATACTCGGCACCACACTAATCAGCACAGGCTTGCCGCGATAGTCCGCAAGCGATACTGCTTTAAAGTTATTGTCAACTACCCGGAAGTCCGGTGCAGTTTGCCCGGTTTTAAGTTCGTCTCCTAACAGCACCACTTGTTGGCCGCCAGCCGTGACATTACTGATCCGCGCCGGTAACTTAGCGGTGAGATCGACAGCCAGCGCGGCCGGCTGGCTAATGAAAAAACACAGTGCTACTAGTAGCTTGGTATTAATCAGATTTTTTTTAAACATTTTGCTGCTCCATGGATCAATCAAGGCTATGATAGTTTCAGACCGCCCAGATGCGAGAAAGTTATGACGCCAGCCGTGTTAATTTGTGATGACTCAAATTTGGCCAGAAAACAATTGGCCAGGATCTTACCACAGCAGTGGCAAGCTGCCATTCAATTTGCCGGCCATGGTGCAGATGCGCTTGCGACCTTGAAAAAACAACCTATTGATTGGTTGTTCCTGGATCTGAATATGCCAGTGATGGATGGTTATCAGGTACTGGCGGAATTGCAAAAGTTACAACTACCAGTGCAAATTGTGGTGGTGTCAGGCGATATTCAACCCGAAGCGCACGAACGGGTAATGGCAATGGGGGCTCGTGCTTTCCTGAAAAAACCGGTCGACCCGCAATTGCTTGCTGCACTGTTACAAAGCGAGATAGCGCAAACGCCAGAGCGGACTAAGCAGGTAATACCGCCTTGGGCTACCGATTTACAACAACTGGATCCGCAACTTCGTGATGTGTTCCAGGAGATTACTAACGTTGCAATGGGCCAAGCCGGTGATTTGTTAGCGCGTTTACTGCAGGTATTTGTCAAGCTGCCCATTCCTAACGTCAATTTGATTGAGGTCAGCGAATTGACGATGGCGCTGGCTTCGGTCGCGCCCGATAGTCAAACCTCTGGCATATGTCAGGGTTTTATCGGCAGTGGTATCGCCGGTGAGGCATTACTAATCCTAACTGATTCCAGTTTTAGCGATATCGCGCGCCTACTCAATTATCAAGGTGAGCTGACAACAGCAGTTGAATTAGAGCTGTTGATGGATGTGGCCAATATCCTGATTGGTGCCGTGTTAAAGGGTATCGCCCAGCAACTTGATATCAGCTTTAGCCAGGGGCATCCGGTGGTATTGGGGCAGCATGCTCCGGTTAGCGAACTAATTAAAGCCAATGCGAAGCGCTGGCGCAAAACCCTGACGATAGAGCTGAGTTATGGTATTGAAGGCTTTGATATTCACTGCGATTTACTGTTGCTATTTACCGAAGACAGCCTGAAAACCTTCCGCTACAAGTTGGCCTTTTTATTGGAAGATGCAGAATGACACAACAAGATTTTGGTGCTTCAGAGCTGCACTGGCTGATGGATATGTTACAGACCGTCGATGTTGGGCTGGTTGTAGTCAATAATAACTATCAGATCCAGTTGTGGAATGGTTTTATGGAGAATCACAGTGGGCTGATGCCAAGGCAGGTAAGGGAGCGCAGCTTATTTGACTTGTTTCCGGAGATTGATGAAGAGTGGCTGCGGCGAAAATGCGATCCGGTTTTTTTGCTAAAAAACCGCGCCTTTACCATCTGGGAGCAAAAACCTTATATCTTCCGCTTTAAAAATTACCGCTCTATTACCGGGCATGCGGACTATATGTATCAGGATAGCACCATCTTCCCGTTAACCAATACCAAGGGCGAGGTTAGCCATCTGTGTTTTATTATTTATGATGTTACAGATGCTGCTGTCAGTAAGCTGGAGCTGCAATCGATGAATGGGCAGCTGCGTCAGCTGTCGACTACCGATTACCTGACACAAATGCGCAATCGCGGTAATTGGGAAGAAAGCCTGAAGCAGGAATTTAATCGCTTACAACGTTACTCTCAGCATAGCAGCACCCTGATTATGTGCGATATCGATCATTTTAAGCGTATTAATGACAGCTATGGCCATGCCGCTGGTGATCTGGTGATAAAAAGTGTGGCCGAGGTGATCCGTAAGAGTTTGCGTAGCACAGACATCCCTGGCCGCTATGGTGGCGAGGAATTTGCCATTCTGTTATTGGATACCAGCGCCGATCAGGCTAACTATCTGGCAGAGCGGATCCGGCGTAAAATCGAACAGCTGGAGTTAACTTATCAGGGGCAGACTATCCGCCTGACTATGAGTTTTGGTTTGGCGGAGCGTCAGGTCGAGCAGCAAGATTATCTGCAGTGGTTAGATGCAGCAGACAAAGCTCTTTATACCTCTAAGGCAGAAGGACGCAACAAAGTCACCCGCTATCAGAATGATCTGTAGGGGGCTTATGGCAGTGTTGGGCAGCTTGCCAGTATCTTGCAGCTGCCATCTTGTTGCAGCTGTTCCAGTTTTACATCAAAGCCCCACAGTCGGTGTAAATGCCGCATCAGTTGCTCGATATTACCGCCAAGTGGTATTTCATTGTGTGGGGTGTAGCGCAGCGTTAACGCTCTATCACTGCTGATATTCACTTGCTGCACCTGAATATTTGGCTCCAGCTGGCTCAGATTATATTGCGCTGACAGCATTTGCCGGATCTGCTGATAGCCCTCGGCATTATGGATCGCGCTCACTTCCAGGCTGCTGTCCTGACTATCGTCAGTAATAGCAAACAGATGAAAATCCCGGATCACCTTAGGTGACAGATACTGGCTGATAAAGCTCTCATCTTTAAAGTTTTGCATCGCAAAGTGCAGGCTTTCCAGCCAGTCGCTGCCGGCCAGTTGCGGAAACCATTCACGATCCTCAGCAGTGGGCTGTTCACAGATGCGCCGCAGATCAGTAAAGATGGCAAAACCCAGTGCATAGGGGTTAATGCCGGAATAGTATTTACTGTTGTAAGGCGGTTGCAATACTACGCTGGTATGGCTGTGTAACACTTCCAGCATAAAGCGGTCACTGACCCGGCCTTCATCATACAAATGCTGCAGCAAGGTATAGTGCCAAAACGTTGCCCAGCCCTCGTTCATCACCTGGGTTTGTTTTTGCGGGTAAAAGTACTGCGAGATCTTGCGTACAATACGCACCAGTTCACGCTGCCATGGTTTTAACAGTGGCGCATTTTTCTCGATAAAGTACAGGATATTTTCCTGTGGCTCGGCTGGAAAACGCGCTTCGGTCGGATTACTGTTGGCCTTTGCCGGTAGCGTGCGCCAGAGTTCATTGACCTGGGATTGCAAAAAAGCTTCCCGTTCCTGCTGCCGGCGCTGCTCTTCGGCCATCGAGATCTTCTGTGGTCTTTTGTAGCGATCCACACCATAGTTCATCAGCGCATGGCAGGAATCGAGAAAATCCTCCACCTCGCCAATACCATATTTTTCCTCACAC
>DAIOUM010000069.1:0-12380 GCA_036759505.1 Alishewanella sp.
CCAAAATTAAAAAACCTCGGAGCTGCAGTAATTGCGAGGATCCCCAGAATCACAATTACAATAATTAATTCAATTAACGTAAAGCCGCTTTGTTGCCGTTTCATGCTGATACCTCAGTTCTTATTAATAAAAGTACTTACCCGACCGGTAGCCGGGACATAAACAAAACCATTTAGATTAATCATATTTGTTGGTGCTGCGACTAATCCCGCCGTTTGATAGTAGGAACAGGCGTGATCCGGGGCAAATAATTGGGTATCTACCCTGACAAACAGCCGGGCGCGGCGGATATCCTCGATGTTAGCTGAGATAGTAGCGCGCGGCGGGCTTTGCATAATGCTGTCCAGTACTATTAAACACTGCTGAGCAGTCATGGCTTGTGGTAAACCACCTCCGGTTGGGTAGCCATTAGGACTCACCAAAATTGGTGTTCCCTCTAACAACACCTGCCCGCTGGGACGCCCTGCCAACTCCCACTGGCTGCGGGTTAAACTTACCGCCGAGGCAAAGGCGCTGGCCACAGCTTCAATAGACACCTCTTCCGCGTCCTTGGTCGCGCTAATAAAACGTGGCAAAGCCACCGCAGCCAATAAGCCCAGGATGATGATCACGATCACTATTTCAATCAGGGTAAAACCGTTACGCTTTAACATCTTAGTGTATCCACTTCCCTTTTTTACTGATTATGCGCGATAACCTTGGTGTGCGCCAGCACAGTTTTAACTCAGTCAGGGGCTTTAGCGTACTGACCTAACGCCCTTTATAAGCATCCAGCATATCCCACATTGGGGTAAAGATGCCCAGAGCCAGAATCAGGACCATTGCTGCGACTATCGCAATTAAAATCGGTTCGATTTTGCTGGTCAGGCTTTTTAAATCAAAGGCAACTTCCCGCTCATAAAAGCCCGCCACTTCAGTCAGCATCTCATCCATCTGACCGGTTTCCTCGCCAACCGATAGCATCTGCAGCACCAGTGGCGTGAAAATGCCGCTTTGCTGCGCCACCCGGTACAAACTCTCGCCGCGTTCAATGTTACGCCGCATTTCGCGAATCAGCTCGCCCAGATGATCGTTATCCACCGCCTCTGCCACCAGATTTAACGCGGTCGTAATAGGCACTCCTGCTCTTAGCATCATGCCAAAACTGCGGGCAAAGCGCCCCAGCGTCGCACGGTTAATGATATCGCCCACCAGCGGCAAGCGCAGTTTTATCCGCCCCCACCAGAGTTTGCCCGCAGCTGTTTGCAAATAATGCCGCCACCAGAAGACCAGTACGACGCTGCTAAATAACAAATAGGGCCAATAAGCCGTAAAAAAGCCGGAACTGGCCAGCAGGACCTTGGTAGACCAGGGTAGCTCCGCATTAAAGCGGCTGAACATGGCGGCAAATTGCGGGATCACGAACAGGTTCATAATCACCAGAGCCACCAACAAGGCAATCAGCACCATAGTCGGATAACGACTGGCCTGTTTGATCTGTTTGCGGGTTTCCTGCTCCTGCTCAAAATAAAAACTGAGCTGCATAAAGGCTTCATCCAGCCGACCGGTATTCTCCCCGACATGCACCATACTGATAATCAGCCGGTTAAACACCTGCGGATGCGCCGCCATCGCAGTGGATAAATTACGACCATTTTGTAATTGCTCCAGCACGTCTGTCAGCACCCGTTGCATCGCGACCGAGCGGGCGCTTTCCAGTAAGCTACTAATAGCGCGGATAATTGGGATGCCAGCTTTAATCAGCGAGTACATTTGTCTGGAAAAGATAATCAGCTCATCCAGCCCAACCTTAGCCTGCCAGCTAAACCAACTTGCGCCCTTGCTCTCTGCTACCGGGTTAATCGCAACAGGGATCAGGCCGCGCTCACGCAGCGTGTTAGCCGCGGCGGCCAGATCCGCAGCCTCTAACTGCCCTGCAACCGGTAGCCCCTTTAAATCACGAGCACTATACTGAAAACCGGGCATCGGCTTAACTCTCTGCTAACAGCGCGCTAAAGGCGCTTTGCGGATCAGACTCCAGATATTCCGATACCTTCATCACCTCTTCCAGGCTGGTTACGCCTTTACGGGCGTAGTCCAGCGCCATCAGTCCCAGGCTGACAAAACCTTCGCTGTGATACGCCAGGCTGGTAAAGGCCTCAGCATCGTTTCGTCTCAAGGCATCGGCCAGCGGCTTAGTCAGTACCAGCAGTTCAAACACCCCCAGCCGTCCCTTGTAACCGGTATTATTACAGGACTGACAGCCGGGGCCATGCCAGAAAGGCGTACCTTCCGGAATTTTATGATGACGCAGCCAGTTTTGCTCCAGCTCGTCCGGCTGGTATGGAGTTTTACAATATTCGCACAGCCGGCGCACCAGGCGCTGTGCAATAATAGCGCGCAGTGCACTAGCCACCAGATAAGGCGCGGCGCCCATATCAATTAAGCGTAGGGTACTGGTTACCGCATCATTAGTATGCAGGGTAGACAGCACCAGGTGACCGGTTAAGGCACCACGCAGGCCCATTTCAGCCGTTTCCTGATCGCGCATCTCCCCCACCATAATAATGTCCGGGTCTTGCCGCAGCGTGGTCCTGAGGACCTTGCTAAAACTTAAATCAATTTTCGGGTTCACCTGCACCTGATTTATCCTTGGCAGGCGGTATTCCACCGGATCTTCCACCGTAATAATCTTACTGCCCGGCTGATTCAGTTCACTTAACATGCCATACAACGTAGTGGTTTTACCGGAGCCGGTTGGCCCGGTAACGAGCAACATACCATGCGGGCTCTGCATAATACGTCTGAGCCGG
The DNA here is from genome assembly GCA_036759505.1 of Alishewanella sp. Classification (GTDB taxonomy): domain Bacteria; phylum Pseudomonadota; class Gammaproteobacteria; order Enterobacterales; family Alteromonadaceae; genus Alishewanella. The sequence goes on from DAIOUM010000069.1 coordinate 2,793, forward strand.
CGCAGCATCTGCTCCGGCATACCGGTATCTTCCAGCGTCAGCACCCCGGCTGATTGATCCAGTAAGCGCATAACCACCGACTCGCCATATTGCACCGGCATGGTCGACATCCGCACATCAATCTTATGTTGCTTTACCGTGATCTGAAAGCGGCCATCCTGCGGCAAGCGTTTTTCCGAAATATCGAGACTGGCCATCAGTTTTAAGCGCAGTACCAGGGCCGACGCGATACTGACCTCGTTCAGAATATTTTCCTGCAGCACACCATCAATCCGCTGGCGAATGCGCAGCACTTTTTCATCCGGTTCAATATGAATATCTGAAGCGCGGACCTGCACTGCGTCTTCAAAAATCGACTGCAGTAACCGCGAGATGGTGTTGTCGGCTTCCGACTGCTCGGCCAGTGCAAATTCCTGCTCAGGCGCAGCACCGTATTCCTGCTTGAGCTGGGTGGCAAAACTTTCAATATCTTTGGTGCGCCGGTACAGGGTATCAAACGCCTGCATTAGCTGGCTTTCCCGCACTACCGCCAGTCGGATCTCCCGCGGCGCCAGAAACTGCGATAACTGATCCAGCGCCGTCAGATCCGCCGGATCGCTCATTCCCAGTAATACGGATTGCTCATTGGCTTCCAACACCAGCGCCCGAAAGCGACGCGCCTGGACTTCGGATAACAGCTGGGCATCCTTAGCTTCAATCCGCCGCTGCGCAATATCCAAAAAAGGCAGCTGGAGCTGCTGCGCCAAAAATTGTAATAGCTGCTGCTCCGACAGAAAATTCAGCTCAATCAGCGTCGCGCCTAACTTGCGACCACTTTCCTGCTGCCGCTTTAAGGCTTCCAGCAGTTGCTGTTCACTGATAATTTTCTCGTGAACCAGCAGATCGCCCAGCCGCATTTTAAGTTTTGGTTTTTGCATGGTGTTAGTTCATCTGATTCAGTTGTTGTTGTAAAAATTGCTGGCTGGCCGGTGCCAAACGCTGCTGCTGTTGCCAGGCTTGCTGATAATACTGCCTGGCCAATGCCTGTTGCCCCTGCTGTGCCGCCGCTATTCCCGCAGCCAGATTCCAGCCCGGATGCGCCGGCTGAACGGTTAAAAGCTGTTGATATAGCGAGAGCGCCGCCGGCCAGTCCTGCTGTTGCTGCAGGATCGCAGCCCTGAGTGCCAGATACTCCGGAAACTCGCCGGCCGAAACCGGCGAATTAAGCTCAAGCAAGGCCTGTTGTAACTGCCCGGCCGCCACTAAGGCCGCGGCCTGCGACATCTGTTGTTCTAAAAAGGATGGCCGGCTTTGCTCAATCGCCAGCTGACCGCTACCGGCTTGAATTGAAGCAGGTGCTTGTTGCCCGGAACTACGGTTTGCTGGCGGCAGGATCTGAGTTGTCGCGACTACAACAGGCTTTGTTGGCTCAGCTCCCAAGGCTACATCTTGTTCTTTTGATGTTTGCCGCTTAGTTGGGTTCTCTGTTACCGGGTTCTCTATTACAGGTATCTCTGCTAATGGCTGCGCCGACGCAACCAGCACAACCGCATTTTGGCTGCTAATAGCCGCCGTGTTCTGCGCTGCTGCCGGTATCATAGCATCGGCAGGGGTGCCACCAGCGGTGGATTCGGTTAGCGAAAGTGGCAAAGCTGCCGCTGGCTCAGGCGCGACAGTTTCAGTAACAGCTACTGCCGGCGAGACCACGCTGCTCTGGGACTGAGGCTGGGATTGGAATTGCGGCAAAGCCAGAGGCTTATCAGTATCAAACCAAAAGTACTTCACCAGCTGATAGCTTAAAAAGCCCAGCACAAATAGCAGCAGATTACGCCGCCAATGACTCTGAGCAGGCTTATCGCCCCGAAACTCGTTGCTGAATGCAGCAGAATGGCCAGCCGCATTAGTGTTAGCCTGCCGCTTTTCCAAATCCTGCAGCATTTTATTAATCACGCTCATCCGCTTACCCTTAATGCCGTTAACCAGAGTAAAGCCGGGCCCAGCAAAGGCCAGTGGTGTGAGCGGCAGCGCACTGCCGCCGTATCTGCCGCGGCGAAACGGATATGACGCCAGTTAACCTGCGCGGCGCCCTCGCCATAAGCCAGCATCAGGCATTTGTGCGCCAGAATATTTACCAGCCTGGGAATACCCCGGCTGTAAACATGCAGCAGCTTTAACGCGGTAACCGAGAAGCGTTGCTGCGTTGAGCCGGCGATCTGTAAGCGGTGCTGCACATAATGCTGCAGCTGTGCTGCGGTCATACCTGTAAGTTGCTGCGAAAAGGTAATACGTTGTTGTAACTGGCGAAAAGCAGAACTCGCCAGCCGTTTATCAAGCTCTGGCTGAGCAAACAATACCACCTGTAACAGCTTTTGCTGCTCAGTTTCCAGATTGGTTAATAACCGCAGCGTTTCAAGCGTATCATCCGGCAGGGCCTGAGCTTCATCAATGACCAGCACCACCCGTTTTTGCTGCCCGGCCAGCAAAATCAGCTGACGTTGTAACAGTTGCAGTAACTGCGGGGTATCGATATTCGCGGAGTATTTCAGACCCAGCTCCTGCGCCAGCGCCCAGCGTAGCTCCAGCGGTGTCAGCGCCGGATCCGGCAAATACGCCAACTGCCAACTGGCCGGCGCGTGCTTTAGCAGTAAACGGCAAAGCAGCGTTTTACCGGTCCCGACTTCACCGGTAACCTTGATAAAGCCCTCGCCACTGTCAATAGCGGTACGCAAGGTGGTCAGCGCGGCTTCATGCTGGGGGAGTTGCAAATAAAATGCGGTATCCGGCGTCAGACTGAACGGGATCTGCGTCAGCTGAAAATAGCCGGTATACATGCGTTATTGCCCTTGCTGCCAGCGCTGCAGCTGCTCGCTGGATTGGCCAATTTGCTGCTGCCAGACACCCGGCTCGACCACAGTCGGCTTTAACAGGATCACCAGCTCTTTCTTCTGTTCAATTTGCCGTTTGCTGGTAAATAACTGGCCTAACCCAGGAATAGCGCCCAGTATAGGCGTGCGCGAGACCGAATCAGACTTTACCGTTTGCATCAGGCCACCGATGACCACTATCTCACCGCTACGGGCGCGGATCAGCGTATCAGACTGGCGGATATTACTTTGCGCCAACGGCAACACCACAGTTTCATCACTAAAGCGGATGGTTTTGCTTTGCTCGGAGGTTTCGGTTACCGACGGGTTAACATGCAGGATCACCGCGCCCTGGGCATCAATTTGCGGTGTCACATCCAGCGCAATACCGGAGAAAAACGGCTGTAAACTGATGTTAGGCGAGGTAATAGGCACACCAGTACCTGTCGAGGTGATATTGCTGGTCACATCCGTTACAAAATACTCATCCTGTCCAACCTTAATCACCGCCTTTTGATTATTCATCGCCGTGACTCGTGGGCTGGACAATACCTGAGCATTACCCTGGGTTTGCAGCAGATTAATTACGCCGTTAAAGTCGGCATTACTAAAGCTAATCGCCGTTACGCCGCCTAATTGGGCACTGAGGGCGTTTGCCGGTGTGATCCCCGAGGTCGAAAAATTAAAATCAGTGTTACGTAGCGACAGCAGTGCATTTTGCCAGTTAATCCCCTGCTGGTAATCGTCATTAAGTGTAACTTCAATAATCCGTGCTTCCAGCACTACCTGGCGCTGCAAGTGCTGTTCGGTTTGCCCTAAAAAGGCGCGGATCGCGGCAATTTCATCCGGCATGGCGCGCACCGTTACCAGGCCCGCCTGCGGACTGACTACCACCATTCGCTCCGGTGCTTGAGCTAAAAAAGCCTGCAGCGTTTGCTCCAGATCTTTCCAAAAATCGGTGCGATTTTCAGATTGAATGCTGCTGCCACTAAACTGCTGCTGATTAGCAACCGAGCCCTGATTCCCCAGGCTATTGCTACTACCCAGATTATTGTTATTGAAATTGCCGCGGCTGTTCTGATTACTTTGATTATTACTGTTTTGCGATACACCGCCCGAGTTAACAGTAATAGCCGACAACCCGTGACGCTGCAGCATCAAGTAATTAACAGCGATAGTTTCGGTACGCAGCGCTGCCGGAAATACCTGGAAGATGCTGCCACTTTGCCGCACATCCAAGCCAAACAGCTGTCTGACCTGCTCCAGTGTTTCGGCCAGCGTAACCTGCTTTAACTGCAGGCTGATGCGGCCGCTCACCTCGGGGTGTACCACCATACTGTACGGCGTATCCGCCACCAGCGAGCGCAGAAAGTCCGGCAAGGCGACATCCTGCGCATTAACATTAAATCGGGGTTCATTGCGCAGCAGCGGCCGCAGCGATTCGGCCAGCACTTCCTGTTGCACGGCTATAGGTACTGAAGGATTTGCCGCCGTAGGTGCAGGCATAGACGCTGCCCGTGACAACTGGTTAGAGGCATCGGCAGTGACCTTTGGATCCGGTGTGATCTTGCAACCGGCTAACAGCAGCGAGGAAACGGCAACAACGGAATAACTCAAACGACTAAGGTTCATAGGTTTTGATCTTTTTATTATGAATCGAAAGTTGTAACTGCCCGTTATCGCCAATCAACACGACACGTTCAGCCGTAATACTCTGCACCCGGTAGTGCCCGAAACGATCGCCGGCTTTGACTAAGTTGCCATTTAGCATAGCCTGATAACCACTGGCTGTCTCAATAATCAGTTCCAGCCGCGGACCCGCCGCAGCCGTACTCTGAGCGCCCTGCTGCTGTGCCTGCACTGTTGCCGGAGGCCGGGTCGGATCGGCCAGCAGTGGCAGTGCCAACAGCAACAGACTAAAACTGAATATAGCTTTCATGTTCACTTACCGTAGCCAGTTGCAGCGTCAGATGCGCCAGCGGATGTTGTTGGACCTGATAGTCCAGTTGTTGCCAGCGCAGTAGCCAGGGCAAGCGTTCTAATGCCTGCACTAACTGCTGCAGCTCGTCATATGTCCCCTGCACCACGACCGTGGTCAGGTGTTGATACAGAGCCGGCGGTTCAGCACTGTCTTGTCCCGGCAGATGCATGGGCTGCGCGGGAGCTGCTTGTAATGACACTAGCTGTAAGGCTTTCAGTTCGGCAAGGACATCGTGTAACAGCGCCACAGTTTGGCTACCGGTGATAAAACGGGCCTGAAAGGGTTTAAGTTGCTCTGTCTGCTGCTGATTCAGCTCAAGTTGCTGTGCCAGTTGTTGGCGCAGCGGCTGGTTAATATCAACACTAAGCTCTTGAGCCAGCTGTTCATTTTGCGCCGTTAATGCCGCCAGTTGCTGTTGTAGCTGCGCGGTTTGGCGCTGGGCTTGCTGATAGCGCAGCCAGGCAGGCTCTATCAACAATATCAGTAACAAATAAACCAGCACTAACAGCAGGCTGAAGAAAACCAGCCGTTTTTCTCTTAGCTTCAGTGCGTCATAACGCGAATTTAATTGCTGCCAACTGGTTGCGCTCATGGCGTTGCTCCCGGGCGACTATCCAACTTAAATTGCACTAAGGATGACTCTGCCTGTTGTTGTAATTGCACCTGCTGAAATTGCTGGCCTTTTAATTCGCTGATTTGTGACAGCTCATTTAACCAGAGCGCGACACTGGCCGGTTGTTGGGTTAGTCCCTGCCAACTGCTGCCATTACTGCTCAGACGAAAGCGCTCTAACCAAAGCTCCGGCCGGTCTATTTTTACTAATGCCGTCAGTACCGGGCTAAAACGGGTACCGTTTTGCTGCTGTAACAGAAACTGTAACAAGGCCTGACGTCGCAGCTGATCCTGCTGCGCCAGCAGCAATTGCTGCTGCAACTGGCTGTCTGGCTGTCGTTGCAATAAAGCCAGTTGCAAGGTTTCGGCTTGTTGCTGTAATTGTTGCTGCTGTAATTGTAACGCCTGCACTGTCTGTAATTGCTGTTGGCTCAGATAACTTAATGCTGCCATCAACAGCAGCATAAGCCCGACTAATACGGCGCTATAAATCCCCAGATTGCGCAGCGGCAATACCGGTTGTGCCGGCAATAAGCTGGCAGAAAAGAGATTAACTTGCTGCTTCAAGGGTCACCTCTACCGGTTGCTGTAGACGATGCAGCGCCACTATCGCTGGCCAGTGTAATGGCAGCTCCAGCTGTCGTGCCCACTGCCAATTATCAGGTAGGGTTAGCACCTTGGCCTGATTAAAGCCGGCTTGTTGAAATAACGCCGGCAGCTCGGCTAACTGCGGGTGCGCCAACAGAAGCAAAATTTCACGCACCGGAGGTAACTTCAGCTGGGCTTCAATAAAATCCATCGAGCGCTGCACTTCCAGCAGCAAGTTATCCAGCAAGCCAAACTGTAACTCAGTACTACTGCTCTTCAACAGCTGCTGGTAGCCGCGTAAATGCCGGCTAAAGCAGAGCTGGCCGTCGCGAACGACCTTTAAAATCACTTCATGACCGGGCTGTTGTTGCACAATTAACCGGGTCGGCCCCTGCGACGGTAACAGATCGCGACTTAACAATTCTTCGGCCAGAATTTGCTGAGGCTGATGGCCGGCGTCGACCAGCAGCTTACAGAGTTGCTGTAAAAAACCTTTACTGGCAACCACCACATTCACCTTAGCACTGGCACCGGCAGTTGCAGGCATATCAAGATAGTCGAGCTGCATATCTTCCGGTGGCAAATTACAGATGTCTTTCAGCAGCCAGGGCAAAGCCTGATGCATTTCAGCGGCAGGGATATTGGGTTTATCCAGCGGCAGTAACTGATAATGCTCCGGACCCAATACGATACTGACCGCACTCGCCGGCAACTCTTTTAACAGGGCTGGCAAGGCCGTTAACACTGTCGCGCCCTGTAACGGCACAAGCCGGCTTACCGGGGCAGATAAGCCGGATTTAAGCTTATCCGCCCGCGCCGACAAGAGATGAATTTGGTGTTCCTGCAGATGTAGTACCAGCAAGGATCTAACGCCCGGAGCCTGACCTGAAAACCTACGCCAAAATTGCTGCAACATCTGTTACATAACCTTTGTGAACCCTTAGCTTTAGAATAACGATAAGCCGCTGACTGAGCAATAAATTCTTCATCACTAAAGTTATCCACAGCACTCCGGCACCGGCCAGAGCTCTGACCTCCGACCGGTACCGGAGTGCTGTGGATAAAAATTGGCGGGGTTATAGCCAATAGTCTAAGTTTTATTCAGCGTAAAATTTTGTAAAGTGTCGACATAAAGACCACCAACAGGGGCAAAATCATGTCTTACCATACCGAATACCAAGGATCCGTCGACAATGCTGTTAAATTCTGGGGCGACAAAGCCAGTAAGCTGGCCTGGTTTAAGCAACCAACTCAGGTACTCACCGAACAGCAAGGGCAATATCAGTGGTTTGCCGATGGCGAGCTAAATACCAGCTACCTGGCACTCGACTACCATGTGGAGCAAGGCCGCGGCGAACAAACTGCCATGTTTTACGACTCTCCGGTTACCGGCAGTAAACGTCGTTACAGTTACCGCGAATTGCGGGATGAGGTCGCGCTTTTTGCCGGAGTATTACAAGCTCAGGGCGTAACCAAGGGGGATCGGGTGGTCATTTATATGCCGATGATCCCGCAGGCTGCAATTGCAATGCTAGCGACAGCGCGCCTCGGTGCCATTCATTCGGTGGTATTCGGCGGCTTTGCACCGCATGAACTGGCAGTGCGGATTGATGATGCCAAACCTAAGGTAGTGGTAAGCGCCTCCTGTGGTATCGAAATTAACCGTGTGATTAGCTACAAGCCACTGCTCGACAGCGCTCTGGAGAAAGCCAGCCACCAGCCCGATCGCTGTATTATTTTTCAACGGCCGCAGCAAGTCGCCAATTTAGTTGCCGGCCGGGATCTCGATTGGCAAGCCGAAATGACCACTGCCAGCCCGGCAGCTCCCACTCCGGTAAAAAGCACTGATCCGTTATATATTCTGTATACCTCTGGTACCACCGGCAAACCCAAAGGCGTGGTGCGTGATAACGGTGGTCATGCCGTTGCTCTGCACTATAGCATGCACGCTATCTACAATATTAAACCTGGCGAAGTGTTCTGGGCTGCATCCGATGTCGGTTGGGTTGTTGGCCATTCTTATATCGTCTATGCCCCGCTATTAGCAGGCTGCACGACCATCCTCTATGAAGGTAAACCGGTTTTCACCCCTGATGCCGGCGCTTTCTGGCGAGTTTGTGCCGAGTATGGTGTTAAGGCGATTTTTGCGGCGCCTACGGCATTTCGGGCCATCCGCAAAGAAGATCCCAATGCAGAGCTGATGAAGCAGCATGATTTGAGCAAACTGGAAACTATCTTTATGGCCGGCGAGCGGCTGGATCCTCCAACCTATCACTGGGCTTGCGAAGTCTCCGGTAAGCCGGTTATTGATCATTGGTGGCAAACTGAAACCGGCTGGGCGATTTGTGCTAATCTGGCAGGCGTTGAATTACTACCTGCCAAAGCTGGCTCGGCAACCCGTCCGGTACCGGGCTATAACGTACAAATCCTCAATGACGAAGGACAACCGGTCGCTGCCAACCAACAGGGCAATATTGCGATTAAGCTTCCCTTACCGCCCGGCTGTTTAAGTACAGTGTGGGGTAATCCGGATCGCTATGTGGCGGGTTATTTGAGCCAATTTCCAGGCTATTATGCGACAGGCGATGGCGGATATCTGGATGAGGATGGCTATCTGTTTGTGATGGGTCGCACTGACGATGTGATCAATGTTGCCGGGCACCGGCTTTCTACCGGTGAAATGGAAGAAATCATCGCTTCGCACCCAGCGGTTGCCGAGTGTTGCGTTATAGGCTTACCGGATGAACTTAAAGGTCAGCAACCTGTTGGCTTTGTGCTACTGAAAAACGGCGTCAACACCGATGCCAAGACTGTGCAGGATGAGTTAGTCGCATTGGTAAGACAGGAAATTGGCGCTGTCGCTTGCTTTAAACGCGCTTTAGTCGTGCCGCGGCTACCGAAAACCCGCTCCGGCAAAATCCTGCGTAAACTGCTGCGCCAGATCGGCGAAGGCCAGGCCTATCAGATCCCTTCCACCATTGACGATCCGGCCAGCCTACCTGAACTCGAAGCGTTGATGAAACAGCACGGCCTCGCCTGATTTATCCACACGTCTCCGGTACCGGTAAGAGCTCTGACCGGTACCGGAGTGCTGTGGATAACTTAGTTTTGCTCTGGAAACTGCTGGCGGCGAATAGTCGCAAACTGCTTACGGCAAAGATAGAAGGTGATAGGTCTGGTGATCAGCGGATAGAGCACAACCAGCAACAGTATGTAGCCTGCTATTGCCCAGCCATCGGCGCGTGCAATCATAATAAACAGCACTGATAAAATAATCAGCTTAATAATATTCAGGGTAATTTTGGTCGGTGCCGGCAAACGATCTGCTGCCGTACGAATAATCTGCATCCGCTGCGAAAAGTTAAGTCCTTGTAATTCCGGGATACTTTGACTGTTGAAATAAATCATCGCTATACCTTAAAACCTCAATCCTACCCGCTAACTGGTAAGACCGGTACCGGAGTGCTGTGGATAAACAGGTCAGACCGGTACCGGAGTGCTGTGGATAATTAGTCGAAGAAGGGGGAGCGTTGCTCGGTCATGTTGTAGAGCATGCTCGGCCGG
>DAIOUM010000070.1:0-12069 GCA_036759505.1 Alishewanella sp.
CAAAGCCATCGTTCCGTGGTACGGCAGGTGCGCAGTTCTTTCAATAACGTCAACTCACAAATGTCAGTGATCCGTGCTTTGGAACAAGCGGTAATTTCGGCGCAAAGCGCACTGCAGGCAACAGAAGCCGGCTTTGAGGTTGGTACCCGGACTATCGTTGACGTCCTGCTGAGCACCCGTAACCTGTTTGACGCCCAGCGTAATCTGGCCGGTGCCCGTTATGACTATATTCTGGCCCAGCTGCAGCTAAAACAGGCAGCAGGTAATCTGACCGAACAGGACCTGCTGGCAATCAACGCAGCCCTGACTAACTAAGCTGGTTGCGGGTGTAGCTCAGGCTGCACCCGCCCATGCTCCTACCAGTTTCAGCTTTCCCGCAGTCATTTTTCCGTTACAATACCGGCAACCTGAGTTTTCGGATACGTAGATAGTGGTGAATGCTCCCCGTTTTAGTTGGCGTTTTTTGTTACCGCAATATTGGCTGGTATGGCTGGGTGCGGCTTTTTTGTACCTGCTCAGTTGGTTGCCTTACCGCGTATTAATGGGCATCGGTGCCACTTTGGGCCGCTTATTATTCAAGGTGCTGAAATCCCGCCAGAAGGTTGCACGTCGCAATTTAGAGCTGTGTTTTCCCGAGATGGCTGCGACCGAGCGCGAAACCCTACTTTGGCGTAATGCCGAAGAAAGTGGCAAAGCCATGCTGGAAACCGTGATTGGCTGGTGGTGGCCAAATTGGCGGATCCGCAAGCTGGCTCATTTTAAAGGCTATGAGTATATTCAACAGGCGCTGGCTGAAGGCAAGGGAGTGTTACTACTGGCCGCCCACTTTCTGCATCTGGAAGCGGCTTGCCGGGTATTTGGCTTAACGCATCCCAGTGTCGGCTTTTACCGGCCGAACAACAATCCCCTGTGGGACTACCTGCAGTACCATGGCCGCGCCCGCTCGAACAAATATATGATTGGCAAACGTGATGTCAAAGGACTTATCCAGGCCCTGAATGAACAGGAAGTGTGTTTTTATCTGCCGGATCAGGACTATGGCCGCAATCGCGCCGAATTTGTGCCTTTTTTTGCTGTTGCTGAGACAGCGACTACTACCGGTACCCTGCTGTTTGCCAATGCCGCTAACTGCGTCGTGATCCCGGTTATCACCAGTCGCTTAGCTGACTATCAGGGTTATCAGATTGAAATTCTGCCGCCGTTTCAAGACTTCCCCAGCGGGGACGATAAACTGGATGTGACCCGGGTAAATCAGTGGGTTGAACGGGCGGTACTGCAACAACCGGAACAATATATGTGGCTGCACCGGCGCTTTAAAACCCGACCGGATCCTAATGCGCCCTCGCTTTACTAAATCTGGCGCCGGAGCGACCTATGAAAGTATTTGTTAATGTGATTTTGCTACTGCTGGGCATAGTGCTGATCTATTTTCTGGTGATAAAACCTGATGTGCTGATCAATCCGGAAAAAACCAATACCGCAGCAGAGGGCTTCAGCCGGTTTTATGCCAACTTCCGCAATAGCATTATGCAGGGTAGCTCTAAGAGTGAGTATATTATTACGCTGCAGGACAGCAGCAAAGACCTGATCCCTGAATTGCGGCGCCGCGAATTACAGGTTACTGCCGCCGATCCGGCCTGGCGCGGCGCCAATACCCGTCGTCGTTTTCAGGCCGGTGAAACGGTCAAGCAGGCACTGGGCCAATATGCACAACAAGAAAATATGGTGCTGTTTTGGACTCTACCTCGCGACTATGTGATTAAGCAGTTCTTTGAAACCAACGGCACCCTGCTGGATACCGTACAAGAGCTTGCCTTTACCATCAGCCCTGACTTTAAACAGCGAGTCACCGGTTGGTACTGCCCGCGGGCGCGGGCTCTGGTGATGACCGATCTGGAACATGACTATCTGCGTCAGAGCTGTATCGCTACGGCACAATCGCTGCCGGCTCGTCGTTAAGCCAGTATTGCCAGGCCTGACTGACAGCCTGGCGCAATAATGCCAACCGCTGTTCATTAGTGTGCTGTGCGTTGCTTTGCATCGCCGGCATCAGCGTAGCGCGGTGCCCTACCCCTCGTAACAGCTGATAAGCTTCAGCAAGTTGTTCAGCTTGCTGAGGGCTAATTAAGCCAACCTGAGCCGCCGCCTCCAGGATCCGGATATTGTCACTGTATTGATAGAGTTCGGCATGCTGTGCGCCGTAAGCCAGTACCAGGTATTGACTGATAAACTCCAGATCAACAATACCGCCGACGCTATGTTTAACATCAGTACTGTCGGCACCATGGTGCTGGCGCAGCTTTTGCCGCATGTCGCGTACTTCCTGCTGTAATTTCGCCAACTCTCTGGGCTGACTGAGGATTTGTTGCCGGATCCCGGTAAAACGGTCACTCAGGGCCGGCGAGCCAACGATCAGGCGGGCTCGAACCAGTGCCTGATGCTCCCAGGTCCAGGCCTCTTGCTGCAGGTACTGCTGATACGTATCAATATGGATCGCCAGCAAGCCGGAATTCCCGGATGGTCGCAAGCGGGTATCAATCTCATACAGCACCCCACTATTGGTACGGGTGGTACTCAGATGCAGAATGCGCTGCACCAGCTTCAGGTAAAATTGCAGCGAATCAATCGCCCGCTCGCCGCTGGTTGGCGCCTGGCTCTGACATTGATGCACAAACACCAAATCCAGATCGGAGCCATACCCCAGTTCCAGCCCCCCCAACTTACCGTAACCTATTACCGCGAAACCTTTATCCTGCTGACTGGCGCCGGCTGGTAAGCCGAAACGCTCGGTCATTTGTTGCCAGGCCAGCTCAACCAACTGTTCGATAATGACTTCGGCCAGCCAGGTCAGATGATCGCTGACTTTCATCAGTGGCAACACCCCACTGATATCGGCAGCAGCGATACGTAACTGCTGAGCCTGTTTAAACTGCCGCAGGCTTTCCATCAGTAATTCCAAATCATCCTCCGGCACCCGCAGCAGATAGAGCCGTAAGCGATCCCGGTAATCATCTTTATTAGCAACCTGATATAGCTGCGCCGGATCAATCAGCTCATCCAACAACATCGGATAACGGGCCAGATGCTCGGCCAGCCAGCCACTTTGCGCGCACAACAGGACCAGTTGTTGTAAGGCCGGTGGATTTTCAAACAGCAACTCAAGGTAAGCGGTACGGGTAACAATTTGCCGGAACACACCGAGGATCCGGCTTAATACCGCCGCCGAAGCCTGCTGCTGTTCCAGCCAATGCAGTAAGCGCGGGATCAACTTGGCCAGATAATCGCGGCCGCGCGGCCCGACAGAGCGTCGCTGACAATCTTGTTTAAATTGTTGCAGTTGGGCAACCAATTGCTCAGCCTGTTCGCTATCCAACCAGTCGAGCTGTTCCGCCAGTTCAGTGCTGGGTAGCTCACTATCCCATAACAGCCGCCCGAGACTGATCTCTTCGGCGTCCAATTGCTGCTCGGGCTCGATCACCTGTTTAAACTGGCTATGGATACGCTGCATCGCCTGTTCAATCTCGGCGGTCAGCGCGGACCAATCCGACCGCTGCAAAGCCGTCAGCAGCCTCTGTTGCTGCTCAGGATCGGTCGGCAGGGTTTGCGTTTGCTTATCATCCATGCCTTGCAGCGCTTGTTCAACCCGGCGCAACCACAGGTAGTCTTGCTCCAGCATGGTCGCACTGGCTGCGTCCAGGATCCCCTCTGTCCGAAGCGCCTTGAACGCCAGCAAAATAGAGGCTTGCTGCAAACTGGGGATCCGGCCGCCACGGATCAGTTGCAGGGTTTGCACAATAAATTCAACTTCGCGAATGCCACCGGCCCCCAGCTTGATATTGTCACGCCGGTTACGGCGGCGATTCTCCTGCTCAATCAGCTGCTTCATCCGCCGCAGCGACTCAATGGCCGAGTAATCGATATAGCGCCGATAAATAAATGGCTTCAGTAGCGCGGTCAGCTCCGCACTGTGACAGGGGTCCGGATTCAGTACCCGGGCTTTTAACATGGCGTAACGTTCCCATTCCCGGCCCTGCTCCTGATAATAGTCTTCCAGTGCCGCAAAGCTAAGTACCAACGGGCCGCTTTCCCCAAAAGGGCGCAGCCGCATATCGACCCGATAGCAAAAACCATCCGCCGTTACCTGATGCAGGGCGGCGATCAGTTTTTGCCCTAACTTGGTAAAAAACTGCTGATACTCCAACGGCCGCCGGCTGCCAGCAATTTCACCATTGGCCGGATAAGTAAAAATCAGATCAATATCTGATGAAAAATTGAGCTCGCGCCCGCCCAATTTGCCCATGCCCAGGATCAGTAGCGGCATCGGCTGTCCTTGCTGATCCAGCGGGGTACCGTGTAAGGCACTGAGTTGTTGGTACGCCCAGTGATAAGCACTGTTAATCAGGCAATCCGCCAGCGCGGAAACCTGACTCAGGCTGGCGGTGATCGGTTGTAGCTGCAGAATGTCCGCAGCCAGGATCCGGCTCAGGCTGGCATTGCGGTATTGCCTTAGCAAAGCAAAAGCTTGCTGCTCACTGAGATCCGCTGTTTGCGCCAGCGGATCGCTAAACCCCAGCTCTAAGCTACCTGCCAGCCGTTCCGGCTCAAGCAGTTCGTTGACTAATGCCGGTTGTTGCTGCAGTGTTCTGGCCAGAAAGTTGCTGGCCTGCAGCAACAGGTGCAAGTTAGCCTGCTGTGACGTCGTTAAAGCGGGTGCGAGCGAATCAGTGCCTGTCATCTTTTTTTCCTCAGCAGCCGGATTGCTGGCGTTGCCACAGCAAACGGGACAACTTTAGCAACCATAATTGATAGCCTTGCTGATTAAACAGCAACCCCTGTTGTTCAGCAAGCTGGCGCAACAGGCCTCGGCCCTGGCTGGCAAGCAGTTGCTCGCCCTCATCCTGCAGGATATCTGCCAGGAGCTGCAGCTCAGCTGAGACATCCTGCAGCAGCGCCAGATTGAGTTGCTGGCTATAACAATTCTCCAGTTGCTGTAAGCGCTGTAAATGCCGTAATAAGCGTTCCGCCGGCAGTACTGACAGCGGAATTGCAGGTGGATAGGGGGTGCTCTGCTGCCAATAAAGCTGATAACCTCTGGCCGCTTTACTTAACCAGCCTGCCCGAAGTGGCAAAGCCTGGAGCAAAAACTCCGCCAGATCAAACAACGCCAGGGCGTCGCCATCCAGCAGTTCCAGCTCCAGTTCAGAAATCAGCTGGCGGCGCTCCCCAGAGCGCACCTCGCCCTGATCATAGACCACCTCAATTGCAGCCTGCGGCGTGTTCAGCTGCCAACTCTGCCGGGTGAAGTCGGTGCGAAACAGTTCCAGCAAGTGCTGTTGTAGTGCAGCAAGCTCGGCCTGTGCCGGCCAGATATTGCTTGGAAAGGCTGCCAGCTCTGGCACCACACCAGCGCAAGGCTGGTTATATTCGGGCCGGATCTGCAAAGCGCCATGCTGTTGCCCCGCCAGTTTAACGGTTTGTTCAAATCGTCCCTGCTTTTGTCGGGTTCGCAAGCCCATATCGTGGCGACGGAACCACTGCTGTGGGGTATCAAAATACGCATTCAGTAACGGCTGGGCAGGGTTTGCCGTGACCTGCCCATAGAGCGCCAATAGCTTACCCACTTGCGGTGCGTCGGCTGCGCCGACTAAAAACTTTAACTCTAGCTCCAGACTCATGCTGATCTCTCCTGCAATAACACAGTGCCGGTATTAGCCCTTGTAAACTGCTACACAACTGCCTATCATCGCCAATACCCATGCACTACTGCTTTGATTTTGGTCAGGATACCTATGTTCAGTTTATTTCGCAGCTTTTGTCAGTGGTTATTTTTGTTTAGCCTGCTGCTATGTGTATTTGCCGTTAAGGCGCAAACCAGCGCTACCCCGGCCTTTATTTCCGATAATCTGGTAGTTTATCTGCACTCAGGTCCGGGTAATCAATACCGGATCGTTGGCACCCTGACTGCTGGCAGCAGCGTGCTGCGCCTGGCTGAAGAAGAAGGCTATGTGCAGGTGCAAACCGAGGATAACCGCAGCGGTTGGTTACCGAAAGAACACTTGAGCTTAACCCCAGGTCTGCGGGCGCAGTTAGCGGAACTGCAGAGCCGTTTTGAACAACAAAGCGTTCGTTTAACTGAGCTGGAGCAAGATAGTGGTCAGGGGCAACAAGTGGTGCAGCGCCTGACGCTGGAGCGTGATCAGGCGCTGGCCGAGTTGGAACAGCTAAAACGTACTAACGAGCGGCTTAGTAATGAACTGGATGCGCAGCAAGCCAGTTTCTGGCAACAACCTATGGTTCTGGGCGGCGCCATCTTACTGTTTGGTCTGTTATTCGGGCTGATTTTGCCCAAGTTGGTACCACAGCGTCGCAACAGCGATCGCTGGATGTAACATGGGGCGTTAACTTTGTGCCGGTGGCGTACTCGCATCGGCATGCAGTTTCAGCGGCAAGCCCTGATCGTTTTTCACCTGCTCGATCACCACATAAGTATGGGTTTGCGCCACACCGGGCAAATCCACAATCTGCGCCAGAATACTGCGGTAGGCTTCCATATTCGGCAGCCGCAGTTTCAGTAAATAGTCAAAGCCGCCCGCCACCATATGGCACTCCGCCACCTGCGGAATTTGCACTACGGCATCGCGGAACTTATCAAACACATCACTGGTGGTGCGATCTAAGGTCACCTGTATAAAGGCCGCAGTACCATAGCCGAGCTTACTGCTGTTTAGCCTGGCACCATAGCCTTCAATAAAGCCCTCTTTTTCCAGCCGCTTTACCCGGTCAATACAGGGGCTGGCGCTCAAATTCACCTTCTTTGCCAGGTCGACATTGGCAATACGCCCTTCTTTTTGCAGCGTATCGAGAATACTAATATCGATCCGGTCTAACGCTTTAATTTTGCTGTTCGTCGTCATGGCAGTATTTTTTTGGGTTTTGGCTATTATTGACAGAATTATATACGGTTAAATTAAAAAAATAACCACCCTATGCGGCAGCCTTTTCTCTACAATGCCGCCAATAATATGGCCTACTTTCAGGATACTTTTCTATGCTGTTTAACGGTTCACTGGTTACCACCGACCCGCTGCGTCAAACCATCCGCAATCACTACCGCGCCGATGAAGATCAGGTGTTAGATTTTCTGCTGCCGCTGGCCGAGGTTGATGCCAAAACCCGCAGCCGTGCCTGGGAGCGGGCCCGTCAGCTGGTGCTGTATATCCGCCAGTCACAGGTTGGCAAAGGCGGTGTTGATGCGCTGTTAAACGAGTTTTCGCTGTCGACTGAAGAAGGCCTGGTGCTGATGTGTCTGGCCGAGGCCCTGCTGCGGGTACCGGACAAAACCACCGCCGACCGTTTAATCCGCGACAAGCTGTCACAGGGTGACTGGAGCTCACACCTTGGCAACAGCAGCTCACTCTTTGTCAACGCCTCGGCCTGGGGGTTGTTGTTAACCGGTAAGCTGGTGAATTACTCCGACGACGAGCGTAAACAGCAATTTGGCTTATTAAAACGTACCTGTGGCCGTTTAGGCGAGCCGGTGATCCGTCAGGCGGTGCGTTACGCGATGCAAATTATGGGCACCCAGTTTGTACTGGGCACCACCATCGACAAAGCCTTAGCGCGTGCGGTGGAAATGGAAGCCAAAGGCTTTAGCTATTCATACGATATGCTGGGTGAAGGCGCCCGCACTATGGCCGATGCTGACCGCTACTTTGCCGCCTATATGACGGCGATCCATGCCATCGGTAAAGCCGCTAACGGCCGTGGCCCGATTAAGAGCCCGGGCATTTCAGTAAAATTATCGGCTATTCATCCACGTTACGAATTCAGCCATCTGGACCGGGTGCACGCCGAGCTGGTCCCGCGCCTCAAACAGCTGGCACTGGCTGCTAAGTCTTACAATATCGGCTTTACCGTTGATGCTGAAGAAGCCGATCGGCTGGATATGTCGCTGGATGTGATTGGCGCGGTATTCAGCGATCCGGATCTGAACGGCTGGGAAGGCTTTGGTTTAGCGGTACAGGCCTATCAGAAACGTGGCTTGCATGTGATTGAGTGGCTACGCGAACTGACGGTAAAAGTCGGCCGCAAGCTGATGGTACGCCTGGTAAAAGGCGCCTATTGGGATACCGAGATCAAACTATCACAAGTGGAAGGGCTGGACGACTTCCCGGTATTTAGCCGCAAGCCGTCAACGGACGTCTCCTATCAGGCCTGCGCCAAAAAACTGCTGGCTTACCGCGATAGCATCTATCCGCAGTTTGCTACCCACAATGCCTATACCGTGGCCACTATTCTGGAAATGGCTGGCGATCTGACCGGTTTTGAATTCCAACGTTTACATGGCATGGGCGACGCGCTGTATGACTTAGTGGTTGCCAATGAAAAAGTGCCCTGCCGTATCTATGCCCCGGTGGGTGAGCACTCGGATTTATTAGCCTATTTAGTACGCCGGTTGTTAGAAAACGGCGCCAACAGCTCGTTCGTGAACAACATCATTGATGAAAAGATCCCGGTCGAGTCGTTGCTACAAGATCCGGTTGAAGTGGTAAAAAGCTGGCGCCAGAAACGCAATCAGTCTATTCCGCTGCCGGCGAATCTTTATGGCGCCAGCCGCCTGAACTCAAAAGGCATGGATCTGACCGATATTAACCAGCTGACACCGCTGAAACAGCATATGTCGGAATTTGAGCAGAAAATCACCAACCAGCAAGCAGTGGAAGGTGCGGTAGCTGTGGTCAACCCGGCGAACCTGCAAGAAGTTATCGGTTATCTGCACCATCATAGCCCGGAGCAAATGCAGCAACTGCTGGCTAACGCTGAGCAGGCCTTTACCAGCTGGTCAGCGACAACCATCAGTGAGCGGGCCACGCTGCTGCGTAAGTTAGCCGATGCTATGGAGCAACACCGCGACGAATTATTAACTCTCTGTGTTAAAGAAGCTGGCAAAGTATTGGCTGATGCGGTAGCTGAAGTACGCGAAGCGGTCGATTTCTGCCGTTACTATGCCCATCAGGCCGAGCTGCTATGTGCCAAACCACAGCAGGCGCGTGGGGTATTCTTATGTATCAGCCCGTGGAACTTCCCACTGGCAATCTTTATCGGTCAGGTCGCGGCAGCGATGGTAGTGGGTAATACCGTGGTCGCCAAACCGGCAGAACAAACCAGTCTGATTGCGCTGCGTACTGTGGAATTACTGCGCGAATGCGGTATGCCGGAGCATGTGGTGCAACTGGTGATTGCACCGGGTCGTCAGGTTGGTGAACACATAGTGCCGGATCTGCGGGTGCAGGGCGTGATGTTTACCGGCTCTACCGAAACTGGCTGCTGGATCGCCCGTAAACTGGCCGAGCGCGGCGGCGAGCCGGTACCACTGATTGCTGAAACCGGCGGTCAGAACTGTATGATTGTTGACTCTACTGCCCTGCCAGAGCAAGTGGTCGATGATGTGATTTCTTCCGGCTTCCAGAGTGCCGGTCAGCGCTGCTCGGCACTGCGGGTGTTATTCCTGCAGGAAGACGTGGCTGATAAGATTATTGCGATGATTAAAGGTGCCATGGCCGAGCTGCATGTTGGCGATCCGGCCTGGCTAAGCACGGACCTGGGCCCGGTTATCGATGCCAAAGCCCACGAACGGCTAACCAGCCATGTGAATTATTTAAAGGATAAAGCCAAGCTGCATTATGCCTGTGCTATTCCGACTGAGGGCGAGCATTATTTCTTCGCACCGCACCTGTATGAAATTGCCGATTTGACGGTGCTGGAGCGTGAAGTCTTTGGTCCGGTGGTGCATATTATCCGCTTTAAGGCCGACGACGTGGAAGATGTGATCCGGCAAATCAATGCTACCGGCTATGGTCTGACCATGGGCGTACACAGCCGGATTGAGCAGTTTACCAGCAAGGTCGCCCGCGAAATTAAAGCCGGTAATATCTATGTGAACCGCAATATGATTGGCGCTGTGGTAGGCGTGCAGCCTTTCGGTGGCCGCGGTCTGTCTGGTACAGGTCCGAAAGCCGGTGGCCCGCTGTATCTGGAGCGGCTGGTAAAAGACAACCTCAGTGTTGATTGTGCATTGCTGGATGAAGCGAAAAAAGCCCGCTTACTGGCCGAAACCACCAGCAGTGCGGTGGCTTATGCGATGCCGGCAGCTGCAGTGGCACAGCAAAAGTGGTCACTGCTGCCAACCACGGCGCGTACCTCAGTACTGCGGCAATTCCTGGCGTCCTTAGCCAGCAATCAGGTGGTAAGCCGCCAGGAGCCGGATCTGGAGCAGGTGCTAATGGTCGCCCGCGCTAAACTGCAACGGGTTGAACTGGAATTAAACCGTCCAATTAACCTGCCTGGACCAACCGGTGAGAGTAACGTATTGG
The DNA here is from genome assembly GCA_036759505.1 of Alishewanella sp. Lineage (GTDB taxonomy): Bacteria > Pseudomonadota > Gammaproteobacteria > Enterobacterales > Alteromonadaceae > Alishewanella. The sequence continues at coordinate 10,374 of DAIOUM010000070.1, forward strand.
TACTGGATCCGCGGGGCATTCTGGCCTTATTGCGCGATGACAGCAGCAGCTTTAGCCACTGGTTACTGAGCATTATCACCGCGCTGGCAGCTGGTAACGCTGTGATCACCGCGGTGGAAGATGCCGAGCTGCCAGAAGCCGAGGCCTGTATTAAAGCGCTATTGGCGGCGGGTATGCCACAGCACTTACTGGCAGTAGTCCGGCTGGATTGCCTGACCACCCTACTGGCGCATCCGGAATTAAACGGCGCCATTATTGAGGTTAGCAGCGCGCTGAAGCCGCTGGCCGCTGAGTTGATTGCGGCCCGTGAAGGCGCCATTTTGCCGCTGATTACCTCACCGGCCGATGAGCGGATGCTATACCGTCTGGTCACCGAAAAGACCATTACCATCAATACCACAGCTGCCGGCGGTAATGCCTCGCTGATGACGATGGCGGATAACGTCGGCTAATAGCGGATTTTTTTGTTAAATCAACGTAAAAGCCCACCCTATGGTGGGCTTTTTGCTATGATAGTAACTGTAGTTCAAGGACTCAGGGCAAGGATAGATGTCTTATCAGCGCGTAACCATTGATAAGCTGCAACCTGGCAGCTATGTCGTTCAGGTTCTGGAGCAAACCGGAGATCTGGCGATTAAGCATGCCGGCTGGGTACGTAGCACCGATGCCGTTCGTCGCTTGCGCGAGCAAGGCGTGCTGGTGGTAGCAATTGATCCGGCACGACAGCTTACTCCCTCTTCAGAACCGGCCGCGACACCAACCGAACCCGCGGTCAGCACTGAACCAGCCGCGTTTCGGGCACTGTTTGCCGATGAACAACCTAAAGCTGCCAGAGTGATAGAGCAGACCCAGGCCATCCAAAAGCAAGTACTACAAGCCGCCGCCCATAATGAAGCCATTGATCTTAGCCTGGTGCATGAAGTCAGTGCCGGCTTGTCTGATGCTGTTAGCCGCAACCCCGATGTGTTACTTTGCCTGGGCCGTATTGCGGAACAAAGTGATCAGCTGCTCAGGCACAGCCTAAATTGTGCGATCTATATGGCAGCCTTTGCCCGTTTCTTAAACCTGCCAAAACATAAAATCCAGGCTATGATCACTGCCGCGCTATTACATGATGTCGGCAAAGCCCAAAATCCGCAATTATTGCACGCCGAAGATGCAGCAGCAATCAGCACCAGTCTGGCCGTATTGCAGCGCAGCGCTGCCCTTGCCGGGGATATTTCTCTGTGGATCAGCCAGCATTGCGCCTGCCCGGACGGCAGTGGCCAGCCGCCAATCCGCGATCATCAGTTGGATAATGGTAGTAAGATGTTAGCGATCGTAAACCAGTACGAACAGCTGTCAGCACCGGAGCATGGCTATGTTAGTCCGCTAGTGGTTGCCCGGCAGTTACTGGCATTAGCGCCCGCTAAGCTGGATGGGGATTTGCTGCAGCTCTTTATTAAATGTATCGGGGTATATCCACCTGGCACGGTAGTAAAACTCAGCACCGGCCGGCTGGCGCTGGTACTGGAAAATAACAGTAAGAAGCCAACGGCACCAAAGGTAAAGGTGTTTTATCATAGTCTGCATCAACACCATATTCCGCCCAAGGTCGTCGATCTGTCTCGTTTTCCGGATGAACAGATCGAAGCCTGTGTAGATTTGCGAAAACTGGGGCTGGATGTCAGGAATTACCTGTAATCACTTACCACTC
>DAIOUM010000071.1:0-6102 GCA_036759505.1 Alishewanella sp.
GTTAGTCAGTTCTTCCTGGGGGTGCGGCTTGGCTTAGCGCACCTTTTTTTATTTTTCGCATTTGCTCTGCTAAGCTTAACTCCCCTACCCGCTTTAACTCAGGCATTTATGGCGTTTTCGTGGAAACTTGCTTTGTTATCATTGCTTTGCCTGTTAGCCACTGCGTTACCGGCTCAGGATAGGCAGCGTATCGTACTGGCCAGCAGTGACTATGTACCGCATTACGGTACTGAGTTGCCGCGACAGGGCGCAGTATCCGAAATTGTTCGCCGCGCCTTTGCCTACGAAGGGATTGATATTGAGATCGCCTTTATGCCTTTTGCCCGGGCACTTTATGATACGCAGCAAGGCTTTTACGATGGCATTCTGGCGATCTGGCATACGGCAGAGCGGGAACAGCAGTTGTTGTATTCGGATGCCATCTACGCCAATCAGATCGTATTATTTAAAAGGTCCGGTGAGTTACAACTGACAGATGATCTGAACAGCGTATTACAAAGTGACAGCACGCTGGGGATGGTTACCGGCTATGCGCAAAGCCCGCTGCTGCTAAATAGTCCGCTACAGAAGGTGAGTGTCGCAACCGATGAGCAGGTGTTTCGGATGCTGGCGTTAAAGCGGGTTGACTTGGTACCAGCCGACTTACAAAACGGTCTTTACCTGCTGCAGCAACTGCCCGAGCCACTGCAGCAGGTACGGATTAACTGGGTAAGTCAACCACTGGAACAGCGACCTATGCATCTGGCATTCCCACGCCAAAAAGCGGGAAGTGCCGAGTTACAGCTGCGTTTTAACCGTGGCCTGCAACAATTGCGGCAAAGCGGTGAACTGCAGCAGATCCTGGCAGAGTTACTACCGGAGCCAATAGCCCGCTAATTTAAGCCGCTCGCTGCGCTTAGGGTCCGCGGAAAAAGCACCAGATGGTCTAAATCCAGACGGATGCCAATCTGCTCACCAACAGCATGGTTATGATGGCTAAGCGCCAGACAGTAGACCAGCTCGCCACCATTAAGCGCCAGCGTATACAGGATATGTGAGCCACGAAAGGCTTTATCGGCAACAGTGGCCTGAATCGCACTTTCATCGTCGTGCACAATATCGTCCGGCCGGATCAGCACATCAACCTGATCACCCGCCTGCACATCCGGCAAATAACGCTGGCGGAAGATGCCAAGGCAGGTTTCCACCCTTTGCTGATCTAACATAGTGCCCGGCAACATTACTCCGCGGCCAACAAAGTCGGCGACAAAGCGGCTAGCCGGACGGTGGTACAATTCGTACGGCGTCGCCCATTGCTGCAGCTGACCATGTTGCATCACGCCAATCATATCGGCCATGGCAAAGGCTTCAAACTGATCATGGGTCACCAGTACCGCCGTAATTTGCAGCTGCTTTAAAATTTTACGGATATCGCGCGCCAGCACTTCGCGAAACTCGGCATCCAGGCTGGAAAAGGGCTCATCCAGTAGCAGAACTTTTGGCTCCGGTGCCAGTGCCCGCGCCAGCGCCACCCGTTGTTGCTGGCCACCGGATAACTGATGGATATAACGCTCACCCAGATCCGGCAAACCAACCAACTGCAGCAGTTGCTTTACTTTAGCCGCCTTATCAGCCTTACTGTGCTGCTGTAAGCCGAAACTGATATTGTCGGCCACGGTCAGATGCGGAAACAGCGCAAAATCCTGAAACACCATGCCAATTTTCCGCTGCTCGGGCGCCAGCTGCTGGTTAGCACTACTCACCGTTTGCCCCTGCAAGCGAATTTGTCCGCTCTGCGGCGCTTCAAAGCCGGCAATTGCGCGCAAAATAGTGGTTTTGCCGCAGCCTGAAGGGCCGACTAAACAACCAATCTGCCCCTCTGCCAGCGACAACGAAATGTCTTTTACAACCGTATGCCGGCCATAAGCGATAGCCAGCTGCTCTAATGCCAACATTATTCTGTTCCTTGCATACGCCGCTCAGTAGAGCGTGCCAGTAAGATTACCGGTAACAAGCCAACCAGCACTATCGCCAGCGCAGGTAAGGCTGCGTCGGCCAGGCGTTCATCAGAAGCCAGTTCATGCGCCCTGACCGCCAGAGTATTAAAGTTAAAAGGCCTTAAGATCAGCGTGGCCGGTAATTCTTTTAATACATCAACAAACACCAGCAGCAGCGCGGTAAAAACACTGCCCTTTAACAATGGCACATGCACCTTACGCAATACCTGCAGCGGACTATAGCCCATAGAGCGGGCGGCGTTATCCATATTGGGTTTGATCCGGGCCAAGCCGGCTTCGATACCATGTAAGGATACAGCCAGAAAGCGCACACTGTAGGCCAGCAACAGCGCCGCCAGGGTGCCGGATAACAGCAAACCGGTGCGGATGCCAAACCACTGCTCGGCCAGCAGATCGACATGACGGTCAAACCAGGCCAGTGGGATCATCACACCAATAGCGATAACAGTGCCCGGTACCGCATAGCCCAGCGCCGCCAGTTGCACCGGTAAGCGCACCAGCGGATCGCGTCTTAATCTTTTGGCGTAGGCAAACAACAACGCCAGTAGCACCGATAACAACGCGGCCATCGCCGCCAGGGAAAAGCTATTCCACACCAGCTGCCAGAAATTGGCATTCAGGGTTCGCTGCCAGTTGGCCAGCGCCCAGCTGAGTAAGCGCCAGGCCGGTAAGATAAAGCCCAGTACCACCGGTAATAAACATAGCGCCAACAACGTCAGCTGCCGCAAGGGCCCAACCCGCCTAAGCGCCGGCGCACTGTGCTTTTGGCCCTGATGATAATAGCGGACTTTGCGGCGTGACCATTTTTCCAGTAACAGCAAAAACAGCACAAAGCTGGTTAATAACGCCGCCAGCTGGGCGGCCGCCTGAGCGCTACCCATACCAAACCAGGTGCGGAAAATACCGGTGGTAAAGGTTGGTACGCCAAAATACTGCACTGTGCCATAGTCGGCAAAGGCTTCCATCATCGCCAGTGCCATGCCGGTTAAAATGGCCGGCCGGGCTAGCGGTAAAGCCACCTTCCAGAAATGCTGCCGCGGAGTCATGCCAAGCGTACGGCTGGCTTCCAGTAAAGACGCCGATTGTTCAGCGAAAGCGTTGCGCGCCAGCATATAAACATAGGGATAAAGTACCAGCGCCAGCATCAGAATAGCGCCACCGAGCGAGCGGATCTCCGGAAACCAGTAATCGCCAAAAGACCAGCCAAACCACGACCGGAGCTGGCTTTGTACCGGCCCGGCAAAATCCAGCATGCCGGTATAGGTGTAAGCAATAATATAGGCCGGCATCGCCAGTGGCAGCAGCAACAGCCATTGCAGATAGCGGCGGCCAAAAAATTGATACTGACTGATCAGCCAGGCACTGCCGGTACCGATTAACAGCGCCCCCAGACCGGTGCCGCCAGCCAGCAGCAAAGAGTTAACCACATAATCAGCCAGCACGGTTTGACGCAGATGCCGCCAAATTGCGGTTTGCGGTTCCAGCCAGCTGGCAAAGATAATAATAACAGGCAGGGCTAAGAGTAGCGCGGGCAGCAGTACTGCCCAGCGCCAACGATCAAATAACAGTGGTTTTAGCAAGGGGTTAGTCCCCCTTGCTCTGGCGGTATAGTGTTAGCGCCAGCCAGCCCGATCCATAACGCGGATTGCCTCGGCATTGAGTTCACCTAACTGCTCCAGCTCTAAATTGTCTGCTTTAAAGGTGCCAAAACCTTCAAGAAGCGTGCTGATTTTCACATCAGCCCGGATTGGATATTCATGATTCACCTCAGCATACCAGTGTTGCGCTGCTGGCTGTACCATATACTCCAGCAATTTCACTGCATTCTGTTTATTTGGTGAAAAAGTCGCCACACCGGCACCGGAAATATTGATATGAGCGCCGTTACCCTGCTGATCCGGCCAGAATACTTTGACTTTAGACGCCGCAGCCTTCTCAGCCGGATCGGCCAGCATACCAGCCAGGTAGTAAGTATTCGCTAAGGCAATATCACATACCCCGGCTGCAGCCGCTTTAATTTGATCGCGGTCGCCACCACGTGGTGGCTGGGCAAAGTTCGCCACCAGACCACGCGCCCAGGCCTCGGCCTTTGCTACGCCGTCATGTGCAATAATGGCGGCAATATGCGACTGGTTATAGACATTATTGGATGAACGCACGCAAATCTTGCCTTTCCACTTTGGATCGGCCAGATCAGCCATGGTTGACAACTGCTTCGGATCAACCTTACCTTCGACATACATGATTGGCCGGGCGCGTACGGTCAGACCATACCACACGCCAGCCGGATCACGCAGATTGGCCGGGATCTGTTGTTGTAAGGTGTCAGAAGATACGGCCTGCAATACGCCCTGCTGCTTAGCGCGGGCTAAACGGCCAACATCGGTGGTTAACAGCACATCGGCCGGACTATTGCGCCCCTCGCTGCTGATACGGGTGATCAGCTCGTCAGCATTGCCGGTAATTAAATTTACCTTGATCCCGGTTTCGGCAGTAAATTTGTCCAGCAACGGCTTGATTAACTCCTCCTGTCGGGCGGAGTAAACATTCACTTCAGCCGCAAAAGCAGCACTGGTGTGTAAGGCACAGGATGCCAGGCTAGCGGCAACCAATAACAGCATTTTATTTAGTTTCATCACAGCTCCGCACTAGGTAATAACGATTGCGCACATCTAAACATAAACAAGAACAATTCTCAATAATAAAATATGCGCTGGCGCAACTTTTCCACTGATTTACCTGGCCCGAGCGGTGAATTAAGGCTATCTTACATAAGGCAAAGCTAAATTGGAGTCAAAAATGCAAGCAAACGTTGGCGGTATTGATAAGGTAGTACGCATTATTGTTGGTGTGATGTTGATTGCGGCGGCCGCCACCAGCGTCATTGGCTGGTGGGGTTGGCTTGGCGTGATCCCGCTGCTTACCGGCTTATTTAATTTCTGTCCGGCCTATACTCTGCTGGGTATTAAAACCTGTAAGCTGCCGAGGGCGGGTTGACGCCCTAACTTCTAAACCTGTCGTTATGGGCTTTAAAATCCGGTATCTGACGCTGGTAGTCCTGCTGGTATAAACTGGAATGGATGATAAAGTCTGCGGTGGCGATATTACAGGCCACCGGAATATTCCAGACCACGGCCAGCCGGATTAACGCCTTAACATCCGGGTCGTGCGGCTGAGATGACAGCGGATCCCAGAAAAAGATCAGCCAGTCGATTTGCTGCTCGGCAATTAAGGCGCCGATTTGCTGGTCACCGCCGAGCGGACCACTGGCCAGACACTGCACCTGCTGTTGTAAACGCTCACTAATCAATTTGCCGGTGGTGCCGGTTGCCACCAGTTTTTTATCCACAAAAAACTGCCGGTGCCGGTCGATCCAATCCAGTAAAGCGGCTTTTTTGCCATCATGCGCGACCAGCGCTATGGTTTTCATCTCTACAATTTCCTTTAGCAGCCCGTTGTACTTGACCTTACACCCAAAAAAAAGCCCCGACAAGCGGGGCAAAACAACCAAGGTCCACGTATAACATCATTATTGGTCAGGTGTCAGGCGGCACACTGTGTCTGGCCTGACGACCTGTAACCACATCATTCTTTGCGCGCTGGCTTAATTCGCCTCAACAATGCGTTTCATTGCTGTCATATAGCCGCGTAATTTTTTACCTACCACTTCCACTGGATGCTGACGGATGGCTTCATTGACGGCAATCAGCTTCAGGTTATCGACACCATTTTGACTGCTGCTTAAGCCCTTGCCGATATATTCACTGCTTAAACTATTTACCTTATCGCGCAGCAAAGGTACTGCAGCATGAGCAAACAGGTAGTTACCGTACTCAGCCGTATCCGAAATCACCACGTTCATTTCATACAAGCGCTTACGGGCGATGGTATTGGCAATCAGTGGCGTTTCATGCAGCGACTCATAGTAAGCTGACTCTTCGATAATGCCGGCATCGACCATGGTTTCAAAGGCCAGCTCGACGCCGGCTTTTACCATCGCCACTAACAGGATGCCGCGGTCAAAGTATTCTTGTTCGCTGATCTGCTCGCTGGATACCGGCGCCTGTTCAAAGCCCGAGTCACGGGTTTGCTCACGCCAGGTCAG
>DAIOUM010000071.1:6202-11625 GCA_036759505.1 Alishewanella sp.
TTAAAGCCGTGCGAGTAAGCCAGGGTCGCGCCCTGCTTCATCAGAGGCATAATGGCATCTACTACGCTGCTATGCTGCTTATCCGGGGTCAGGTTTAATACCAGATCGGCACCTGGAATTAACTGCTGATAAGTGCCGACAGTAAAACCATTGCTACTGGCTTTCTGGTAAGAAGCCCGCTTTTCAGCGATGGCCTCGTCACGCAGCGCATAGCTGATGTTTAACCCCGAGTCGCGCATATTCAAGCCCTGATTAAGGCCCTGCGCGCCACAACCGACGATCACAATATTCCAATCTTTGATAAAGCTGCAGCCGTTAGCGAACTCAGCTTTGTCCATAAAGCGGCATTGGCCTAACTGGCGTAACTGCTGGCGTAAATTTAAGGTATTAAAGTAATTGCTCATCGTCAGTTCCAACATTCGTGCTGTGGCTGTTGCCAACAGGAGCAGCGGGGTTTTCATCAGGGATGCGCTGCTTTGATGAAATTAGTCTATAACGCGACTTTTATTGCGTGAAGTGATATATTTTCAATACTACATTTCACATTCTGCAATAAAGATGGATATTCGTAGCGCACAACTGTTTTTACATCTGGCCAGCAGCCTGAATTATGCCCGCACCAGCGAGCAGATGTTTGTTAGCCCCTCCACTCTGACCCGGGTGATCCAACGGCTGGAAGAAGAGCTTGGCAGCAGCTTATTTGAACGCGATAACAGAACAGTGAAACTGACCACGGCCGGCAGCCGCTTTCAACGCTTTGTAAGGCTGTGGCTGGATGAATGGCATCAGCTGCAACTGGATTTACAGCTAGCCAGCAGCGAGCTTAGCGGTACCTTAAGGATTTACTGTACCGTTACCGCCAGCTATAGCCATCTGCCGGCGCTGCTGGATAAATTTCGCCTGCACTGCCCAAAGGCAGAAATTCAGCTAAGCACCGGTGATGCGGCGCAGGCTATTGACCGCATTAAGCAGGATGAAGCCGATGTTGCTATCGCCGCCCGCCCGGAGCAGCTGCCAACTACCATGTACTTTCAAAGCATTGCCAGCCTGCCGGTGCGGTTGATTGCACCGGTGATCCCGTGCCGGGTTAATGATTTACTGGCCGGTGCAGAGGTAAACTGGAATGAGATACCGCTGATCCTGCCCGAGCATGGTCCGGCGCGCAGTCGTTTTGACCGTTGGCTGAAAGACTGCAATATTAATCCGGCTGTAGTGGCCAAGGTTGATGGCCACGAAGCCCTGGTGTCGATGGTGGCATTAGGCAGCGGTGTCAGCATAGTGCCGGATCCGGTGTTGCAGCATAGCCCGGTAAAAGAGCGGGTTCGGGTGTTGGAACATCAATATCCGTTTCAGCCGTTTGACCTGGGGATCTGTATGCTGGCAAAGCGGCAGCAGGAACCGCTGATCAAAAGCTTTTGGCAGCTGGCGCAAAAAAGCTGACAGCCCATGTTGGTCACACCGGCATCGCGCCAACTTTGCAGCAGCTAAAACAAGATTGGAAATACCTAACAGGATAAGATGCATAAAGCCGGGAAACCCGGCTTTATTGACTTACATTACTTCACAACTTTCAGGTGGCTGCCGCGCCCCGGCTTCGGCGGCTCTGGCGGCAAGTCATCCGGCGTAGCATCAGAAACAAAATCCTGATCATCCTCTTCGTCTTCTTCAAGCGTAAAGACAGTGCCGGCACCGTTTTCACGGGCATAGATAGCCAGCACGGCTTTTACCGGAATCGACAGCGCAAAAGGCTGACCACTAAAGCGGGCATTAAAGGTGATTAACTCATTGCCCAGCTGCAAATTACCAATGGCAGAAGGCAGAATATTCAGCACGATCTGGCCATTTTGCACAAATTGCTGCGGCACCTTGACCGCCGGATAGGTTGCATCGACCACCAGATAAGGCGTGCACTTGTTATCGACTATCCAGTCGTAAAAGGCGCGCAATAAATAGGGCCGGTTGGCCGTCATCTTTTGCATCAGAGCGGCATCCCCTTACGAATTTCGCGCTCAGCTTCTGTTAACGAGGCCTGGAACGCATCGCGTTCAAAAATGCGGTTCATATAGGTTTTCAGTTGTTTGCTACCGCTGCCGTTTAACTCAATACCCAGTAAAGGTAAGCGCCACAGCAACACAGCCATGTAACAGTCAACCAGGCCAAACTCTTCACTCATAAAAAACGGCGCTTCACTAAACAGCGGTGCAATCGACAGCAGGCCTTCTTTTAACTCCTGACGCGCAATAGCCGCTTCGTCATCACCCTGCAGAATTTTCTCTGCCAGGCTGTACCAGTCATGCTTAATGCGATACATCATTAAGCGCGCCTGACCACGGGCAACCGGATAAACCGGCATCAATGGTGGATGCGGGAAGCGCTCGTCCAGGTACTCCATAATGATATCTGCCTGATACAGCGCCAGTTCGCGATCCAGTAAGGTTGGCAGGCTGCCATAGGGGTTAACTTCGTAAAGATCTTCCGGCACGTTGTCCGGCGTTACCTGGAGAATATCAACCGTTACGCCTTTTTCCGCTAGCACTATGCGGACCTGATGACTACACATATCATCAACAGCTGAAAATAATGTCATCACAGGGCGTTTATTGGCAATGATCGCCATCTATTCCTCCGGTACAGTTAAAACGGCAAGGGGGCACAAGGCCCCCGATAGTAACTATTTTAAAAACAAATGCTTAGTGAACATCTTTCCAATATTCTTTCTTCAGCAGGTAAGCCAGCACGAAGAAGATCAATAAGAAGATCATCACCTTGATCCCCAGAGAGCGGGCTTCCAGTTTGGTTGGCTCGCCGGTGTAAACCATATAGTTCACCAGATCAGCCACTGCGCGATCATACTCTTCCGGACTCAGCTCACCGCTGCCGTCAGTACGGATACCAACGTAGACTTCTTTCGGCTGACCATCCACCAAGCGGGTTTCATACGCCTGATAAGGTACGCCTTGCAACTCTTGCAACACATGCGGCATACCCACCAACGGGAATACCTTGTTGTTAACACCAAACGGACGGCTGTCATCAACATAGAAGGTACGCAGATAAGTATATAACCAATCAGCACCGCGCACCCGGGCAACGTTAGTCAGATCCGGTGGTAATACGCCGAAGGAATTTTCAGCATAGTCCGCAGGCATCGCATTAGTAATATGATCACCGACTTTTTCACCGGTAAACATCAGATGCTCCATGCCCAGCTCTTCCGGAATACCCAGATCCCGGAAAGTGCGTGAATAGCGTTGGTACTGCATCTGGTGACAACCCAGGCAATAGTTCTGGAATAACTTGGCACCATTTTGTAATGATGCTTTATCCCGCAGATCGATTGGCGCCTTGTCCAGCGGAATCGTTGGGCCTGCCGCCATTGCCAGCGATGAGGCTAATAACGCAACAGCAGAAAGTAACTTTTTCATCATCAGGTTAACCTCACTGGCAGTGGTTTGGTTTTCTCATTTTTACTGTATAACCACAGCAAACCGAAGAACGCGAAATAGGTAAATGAGAAGATCTGTGACAACACGGTATAAGTTGGTGTCGCAGGTAGCACACCCAGAATACCCAGCGCTACAAAGCTGATGCAGAACATCACCAGATTCCAGCGGTGCAGTTCACAACGGTAACGCACAGAGCGTACCTTGCCACGGTCAATCCACGGCAGTAATGCCAGTGCCAGGATGGCCAGGAACATCGCGATCGCGCCTAATAACGGATCCGGAATAGCACGTAAGATGGCATAGAATGGCGTGAAGTACCAAACCGGCGCGATATGCTCAGGTGTCTTCATTGGGTTAGCCACTTCAAAGTTTGGCGGTTCCAGGAAGAAACCACCGCCCTCAGGCACAAAGAAGATCACAAAGGCAAAGGCTAACAGGAAGCCGGCAACACCCACTAAGTCTTTCACTGTGTAGTACGGGTGGAATGGAATCGCATCGACAATCACTTTCTTGCCACCCTTGGTGAAGTACTGGTGGAAAGTAAATTTTTTGTCGGCTTCGGTCAGTTCAACAGAGCCGTCATTATCGCGTTTGATATCGATACCGTCCGGGTTGTTCGAACCGACTTCATGCAGCGCCATAATGTGCAGGAACACCAGGATCACCAGTACCAGAGGTAAGGCAATAACATGCAGCGCAAAGAAACGGTTTAAGGTGGCACCAGAGATAACATAGTCACCGCGGATCCACAGCGTTAAATCATCGCCAATAAACGGAATAACACCGAAGATAGAAATAATTACCTGCGCACCCCAGAACGACATCTGGCCCCATGGCAGCATGTAACCCATGAAAGCTTCTGCCATCAGGACTAAGAAGATCAGCATGCCGAAGATCCACAGCAGTTCGCGTGGCTTCTGGTAAGAGCCGTACATCATACCGCGCAGCATATGCAGGTAGACTACGACGAAGAAGGCAGAGGCACCGGTTGAATGCATATAACGCAGTAACCAGCCGTACTCGACATCACGCATGATGTATTCGATAGAGGCAAAAGCACCTTCGGCTGATGGCTCATAGTTCATGGTCAGCCAGATACCGGTCACGATCTGGTTTACCAGCACTAACATCGCCAGCGAGCCGAAAAAGTACCAGAAGTTAAAGTTTTTTGGTGCCGGATACTGCATCACATGCAGGTTCATCTTATCCATAAAGGGTAAGCGGTACTCAATCCAGCTCATAATATTCTTAAACATCAGGCAGCCCCCTCGTCTTCACCGATCAGTACGGTGTTGTCATCGATAAACATGTACGGAGGAATCATTAGGTTGGTTGGGGCAGGTACGTTCTGGAACACCCGGCCAGCCATATCAAAACGGGAACCGTGGCAAGGACAGAAGAAACCAGAGCGGATGCCTTCAACCTGTGCCGCAAAGTCACTTGGCAGATAGGTTGGTGAACAGCCCAGGTGAGTACAGATCCCGACGGCAATAAAGATTTCCGGCTTGATGGAACGATGACGGTTCTGGGCATAAGCAGGCTGTTGTGGCTCTTTGGAACCTGGATCCCGTAAGCGGTTCTCGGTATCGGCCAGTTGGGCCAGCATTTCTTCGGTACGCTTTACAATCCACACCGGGCGACCACGCCACTCTACGCGGATTAGTTGCCCATCTTCGAGTTTACTGATGTCAGCACTTACTGCCGCACCGGCTTGTTTAGCCCGTTCACTCGGATTCCAGGACGCAATAAAGGGCACAGCAGCTCCTATGGCACCAACGCCCCCCACAACAGAGGTTGCAATGGTCAGGAAGCGGCGGCGACCATGATCTACAGGCGCATTGCTCATCCACTCATCTCCACATTGAAACGCTTAATGATTAAAAATTAAGCGGCTGAAATTCAGCATTATTATAATTACAAAATATTGCCGATCATAATGAAAAGCCTTGCGTTGCACAAGGATTAAGGCGCGCTGAA
>DAIOUM010000072.1:0-11588 GCA_036759505.1 Alishewanella sp.
GTAGGTTGTGACAACCGGAGAAGCTAAGATGAATGCGTTACAGTATGCGCAGAATGTAGTAGAGCTATTTTCTTTACCTGACAGTTATTTCCGGGTGCGTGAGCTGATGGAATCTGACACGGCCAGTCTGGACGATATTGCTGAGGTAATTTTACTGGACCCGGTACTGACGTCGAAGCTTCTGAAACTCGCTAACTCAGCAGTATATCGCTTACCTTATCAGGTTGATTCTGTAAGTAAAGCTCTGCTGGTGCTTGGAAAAACGCAGGTTTATAACCTGATTTTAAGTATCGGTATTAGCTCGGCCTGTAGTCAAATCTCTACCTCTGCCATTGATCTCGATCGGTTTTGGGAGCAAAGCGTAAATGCGGCGCTGATAGCACGCTACTTGGCCAGTCATTTGGCATTAAAGCAAGCTGACAGAGTGTACGTGGCCGGTTTGCTACATAATATCGGGGAATTAGTGGTGGCTCAGGTTGCTCCTGAACTGGCCAGCAGCTGCGAAAAGTATTCCTCAGAGCTCAAACCCTGGCAGTTACAGCAACGAGTACTCGGATTTACTTATGCCAGTTGTGGTGCGGAGCTGCTCGATCTCTGGCAGTTGCCTGATGCGATTGTTGAACCATTGGCTCTACAGCATAACAGCCAGTTCGAAGCGCGCTCAAAAGAAGAGCTCATCGTCTATCTGTCGGTACGATTGGCGCTGGCGAACCAACACCCTGAGTTGTATAACTTTAAAACGCTCGTCGATCCGTTTTTACTCGAACTGCTGCAGCTTGACCAGGCGGCGCTGCTGAAAGCAGTCGACTTCTGTAATACCGAAGGCCTTTTTATCTTATCTGTGCTTAACCCTCGGATCAGTACTATTTATTAATCAATCGAGTGCCGCCGGCGTAGCCGGTGAGCCGTTGTTATTTCCGGAATAAATCATGTCTCTAGCCTCAACTAAAAAACGGCCTCTGTATACCGGCTATGCCGGTTCGGCTTTGTTGGAAACCCCATTACTGAATAAAGGTAGTGCTTTCACCGCTGAAGAGCGGTCTGCCTTTAACCTGACCGGCTTGCTGCCACCACGTTATGAAAGTATTGAAGAGCAGGTAAGCCGCTGCTATCAACAGTATCGTAGCTTTGATGAAGCGATTAACAAACATATCTACCTCAGAGCCATCCAGGATAATAACGAAACGCTATTTTATCGCTTAGTACAGCAGCATTTGGAAGAGATGTTGCCCATTATCTATACGCCGACGGTTGGCGACGCCTGTGAACAGTTTTCTGATATCTATCGCAGTGCCCGTGGTCTCTTTATCAGTTATGACGATCGCTATAATCTGGATGACGTGCTGCGTAATGCCACGAAAAGCAAAGTAAAAGTCATAGTGGTAACAGATGGCGAACGGGTGCTGGGGCTGGGTGACCAAGGTATAGGCGGCATGGGTATTTCTATTGGCAAACTGTCGCTTTATACCGCCTGTGGTGGTATCAGTCCTGCTTATACCTTACCTGTGATGCTTGATGTTGGCACCAACAACGAAAAGTTATTAAAAGATCCGATGTATATGGGCTTGCGGCAACGGCGGGTGGGGCAGGAGGAATATAACGAGTTTATTGACCTCTTTATTCAGGCGGTAAAACGTCGCTGGCCAGAAGCTATTATCCAGTTTGAAGATTTCGCTCAGCCCAATGCGATGCCTATTCTGCAGCGTTACCGTGACAACGTGCGCTGCTTTAATGATGATATTCAGGGTACTGCAGCCGTGACGGTGGGTACCTTACTTGCCGCTTGCCGTAGTAAAGGTGTGCCATTACATCAGCAAAAAGTGGTCTTTGTCGGCGCTGGCTCTGCGGGCTGCGGTATCGCTGAAGCCATTATCAGTCAGATGGTGGCAGAAGGTTTGGCTGAGGCGCAGGCGCGCAGTCAGGTGTATATGGTCGACCGCTTCGGACTACTTACCGATACCATGCCGGATTTACGTGACTTCCAGCAAGCCTTAGTACAAAGCAGTGCGCAAATTGCCAGCTGGAGCTTTAGTGGTGATTACCCGAGCCTGTTAGATGTAATGCATTGTGCTCAGCCTACTGTGTTAATTGGGGTATCAGGCCAGGCTGGATTATTTACTGAGCAGATTATCCGTGCCATGAAAAAGAGCTGTGCCTTACCGATTATCTTTCCATTAAGTAACCCGTCTCGGCAGGTAGAGGCTACGCCTGAGCAGGTTATTGAGTGGACAGAGGGCGAGGTGATTGTCGCGACAGGTAGCCCCTTTAAACCCGTACATTATCAGGGCCGCGAATATCTAATCACCCAGTGTAATAACAGCTATATTTTCCCGGGTATTGGTTTAGGGGTAATAGCTGCTAATGCCAGACTGATTTCAGATGAGATGTTGCGTGCCGCCAGCGAAACCCTGGCCGCGAATTCGCCCCTGGCTAATACCGGAAAAGGGGGCTTGTTACCGCCTTTTACTGAACTTGCTGCGTTAAGTAAGAAAATTGCCTTTGCTGTCGCTAAAATGGCAATGCAGCAGGGCCTGGCGCTGGAGCTGGACGACAACGCGCTGCAACAAAAAATAGAGGATAACTTCTGGCGACCGGAATACCGTAATTATCGTCGCGTCAGTAACTAAGCCAGAGGCGGGCGCGTAGCTCGTCTTTTGTTTGAGCCTTATTGACTTCAAGTTAAGTAGCAGCTGAGTATTATTGCGTTGTTTTGATCCAACGCAATAGCTCGGTTGGTACCTAATGTTACATTAGGCCTAGTTAATAAAGGGGGCTGTTATGCTAAAAACTGTTAGTGTTGAGAGTTTTATGCAGGAAGGCTTTGCTGTTACAGCCAAGGTCGGTGAGCACCAGCTGATGATTGATCAGCCTGTATCTGCAAAAGGAACGGGCTTGGGACCGACACCGTTGCAGATGTTACTTTTTGCTGTTGGTGGCTGTATTGCCACTATCGGCCGGATTGTTGCCTTTTAACAAAAAATCGCGCTGCACGGGATGCGGATCACCGTCGAGGGTGACTATGATCCTGATGCGCTGATGGGTAAAGCGACGACCGAGCGGGCAGGCTTTCAACAAATCCGGATCCTGGCTGAAATTGATGCTGATTTGTCGGTGGAGCAGAAGCAACGCTTTCTTGATGAAGTATGCGCACGCTGCCCTCTGCACGATAATCTGGTGAAAGGTACCTTAGTAACTCAACAATTAATGATATCTTGAGGTGATGCAATGACGGCCCGAGCCCGGCCCTGATGTTTACCCAGATATAGCGCCTGATCAGCCAGTTTTACTGCTTGTTCAAGAGAATTGTTTGTAGCTGAGAGACCAGCAATGCCAAAAGTGGCGCTAAGGGGCAGTGGTTGTCCATGATACTGGCAGAGGTCTTGTTTCATTTCGTAAAGTAAGGAATCGCAAAACTGCTTCGCGGCTGGTGTGTCGCAGTTGCTTAGCGCCAAAATAAATTCCTCACCGCCCCAGCGTCCGACCAGATCTGTTGCCCGCACCCGACCGGCAAGCATCTTAGCAAAATGTTGTAGCGCGGCATCACCCGCTTCATGCCCAAACTGATCATTAATATTCTTAAAATAGTCTAAATCGATAAGAACCAGACTCAGGGGCTGACCGCTGCGAGCGGCCTGTTGCTGTATACGTTGAAATTGTTCACTAAATCCCCCCCGATTTAATAATGCAGTCAGGCCGTCGCGTTCAGCACGGCTGCGCAATTGCTCTGCGAGTGCTTCAAGTTCATTGGTCCGTTCACTTACTAATAACGCAAGTCGACTGTTGCGCCGCCTTAAACTAAGCTCGCGCAGATAAATAACTGTTAGTAATAGCATTATAAAAATGCCCACGACAAGAACCCAAAGGTAAGGCGAATACCACCAGGGAGCAGCAACCTGCACTTTGATCCTTAATGGTTCAGCGGATTGGATCCCTTGACTATTTTGCCCCACGACCTCCAACAAATAATTTCCCGGAGCCAGGCCAAGATAACGAAGTTCTCGATTTTTTGTTGCAGCACTCCATTTATCGCTTAAACCAAGAAGTCGGTATTGAATAGTATTTTTTTCTGGCTCCCGATAATCCAAAACAGAGACACCTAGCACCAGCTCTCGGAAATGAGCTGGCAGTGTAATCGTAGTTTGGGTTACCGGATATTGTCGGGTCTGATCAATACCGTCAATTTCTACCTGACTTAATACCACTTTGGGCGCAGATAAAGGTAGGGTGGAAATATTGAGTGCACTGGTAGCGACACCGCGGCCAGTACCCAAATAAAAACGGCCATCTGGTAACAACAAATAAGCATTTCGTTGCAGCGTTAGGTCGGGTAGGCCATCATTAAGCCCATAGCTAATAAAGCGCTGGCTTTGCTGGTCGAATCGTGCCGGACCATGATTAGTTAATGCCCAAAGTTGGCGTTGATGGTCAAAGAAGGCGCCTGTGACATAAACACTGGGTAAGCCGTGTTCTGTTAAAAACTGTGTGCTTTGCCCGGTCATCCGGTCTAGTCGCCACAGGCCGAACTCGGAGCAAAGCCAAAGCTCTGTATCTGTTACTGGCAGTACGCAGTTAAACCCCTCAACCACACCCGCAACGTCGATAGCGACAGGCTGCCAGCTTGAGGCTGGGGATTGATGGTAGAGACCTGAATAGCGTGTCGCGACATATAATTCACCTTGAGCGTTTTCGATAATCTGATAGACCTGATCACCGCTGTTTTCTGCGAGGTGAGCCAGGCTCAAACTGGCTTGCTGCGATTTTACCTGCCAATGAATGATGCCTCTTTGCCAAACTCCTAAATAAAAATCACCGTTAGCAGCAATATGCAGCGCCGTTATTGCGCCGGGCGGGACTCCCGCTAACTCAAAAGGTGCGAGCTCAGGCTGTAACGACGTGTGCTCAAGCCGATAAAGGCCAGTGTCGGTAGCTAGCCAAACTGACCCATCCGGATGGCCGGCAAATTGATATATCTTTCGGATATTATGTTGTTGTCGATAGTTCAGCTGCTGCCAGTTGTTTGAAAGCGGGTCTTGAAAGAGTAAGGAGCCCTGAGCGGCAATCCAGATCCTGTCCGATTGGTCTTGGAATAGAGCACTAACCAAACGCTCTGCTGCTGGCTGCAGCCTTGCTGGTAATTGATTACTGAGCGGAGAAAAGTCCCGTTGCTGCGGGTTGCCGATAAAGAGTCCCTGGTCACGACTACCTACCCAGAGTTGGTAATCATCGGTTTTATATAAAGTGCGCACGTCGACATCAGGCAAGTAGTTAAAACCCCGCCGACCACTTAACCACTGATTTGCCTCGGTATCGTAAAGAAACAAGCCTTCGGTGCTGCCGACCCATAATAGCGGGTCATGGCGCTGCTGTAACACATTAACACGTGGTGAAGCTACGGACGCTGGCATTTCTAAGCGGGCAAAGCAGTCACAGTCTTGTTGGTAACGATAGACGCCATTGGCAGAGCTGGCCCAGAGCCCTGAGCTGAAATATTGCACCGCTCTGACCTCCCTTGCTCGTTCGCGAGTGGTCATATCAGGCTGAGGTAATAAATATTGTTTCGCTTGTCCGGTGGTTTGACTCAGTTTTACCAAACCATCTGATGTTGCAAACCACAGACTATCGCTAGATTCAGCGATCCACCATATTCGATTGCGGTGTAGCGGATGCTGACTATCTGCAGCAGCGAATCGTTTAATCACTTGCGGCTCTGTCAAATCGATATAGTTCACACCAGCTACGGTACCAATCCACAATCGCTGTGTGCTATCAAGAAACAGCGTTTGCACCCGATCGGACGCCAGCGCATCCGGGGATTGATTATTGGCACGAAAGCTGGTTCGTTTACCAGTACTGGCATTTAAATAGGTTAAACCATGTCCCCAGCTGGCAATCCATATTGCGCCATTGTCTTGGATAACAAACTTATTAACGTTTTGGCGTTGTAAACCGCGATCCGCGATACGGAGCCAATTCAGGCTTTCTGCACCATCGAAGCGCAGCAATCCGTCACTATCGGTCGCCAGCCACATAAAGCCATGCTGATCTTGGGCGATATGATATACCGACGATTGCCGAGCGGTAAGTTTGTCAGTGGGAGGGCTAAACACATAATCCGTTACCGCTGCGGCCGGAGCAATAATAGATGCCAGGGCCAGCAGCGCGACTGACAGGGACAACAGCTTTAACATTAGGCTCGGAGAAGGTTGTATAGCGAATGCGCAATTTATACCCTGTTTAGCAACAAAGCACAATTGCACCTTAGTATTGGATTTAAAAACGACTCAGGGCTTTATTCTACGCTAGGGAGATTGCTAAGATAAGCCAACGCGAGCGAGGGGTTCGCAACAGGATCAAAGTCAGAACAGGCCGGTTTTGACTTGCAGTCATCAGAGCGTCCACGGCCGGCGCGGTAGTTGTTGTGATTAGATACGTTTTGCTCGTAATTCTGCTGCTTAGCATTAGCAGTGCGGTAGTTGCCAATCCAGGCAATTTTGAACAGGCCAAAGTTACCCTCAAGCAAATTTATCAGGGTTATGAGCGGACCTTTTATTGCGATTGTGCGATCAGTTGGGTTGGGCGCAGTGGGGGCAGAGTTGATCATCAAAGCTGTGGCTTCGAAGTCTATGCGCCCCGGGGCACCCCCAGTGAGGCAACGCTGGCAAGAGCGGCTCGCTCAGAAGTGGAGCATATTATTCCGATCTCCTGGGTGGGGAAGCAATTAAAATGCTGGCAAAACGGTGGCCGCAAGAACTGCCAGCAACAGGATCCGTTATTTAACCTGATTGAAGCCGATCTGTTTAACCTGACCTATGCCGTAGGACAGATCAACGGTCTGCGGGCCGATTTGCCTTTTGGTATGGTAGGGCAAGAATTCAGCGGTCAGTTTGGCCGCTGTGATATCCGGATTGATACCAAGCAGCGTAAGGTTCAGCCCAAGGCAGATATCCGCGGCGATATTGCGCGGGTGGCGTTTTATATGGCCGATCGCTATAACCTGAAATTAAGCCGCCAGGACCAGCAATTGTTTCTGGCCTGGCACAGTCAGGATCCGGTTTCAGAGAAAGAGCGGCAGATCCATCAGCGCACGGCTATGCTGACCGGGCGTGATAATCCTTTTGTAACCGGTGAAAAAAGTTGGCAGCTAGGCTTTGCTACCAGCGGCATTGGCTTAACCGCTGCCGGTTGGGACAACCGTAACGACGCGCATGTTGCCAAAGTGGAAAGCGGCAGCAAGGTGACAGGGCCTATTCATGCTAACCGCAACTCCAAAATCTATCACCGGCCGGATTGCCCCAATTACCAAAGTATGGCGCCAGCAAACCGGGTGATTTTCCAAACCATATCTGAAGCCGAGCAACAGGGCTATCGGCTGGCGGCGAATTGTCCGGCAATATAAAAAACAGACCAAGGAATTAATTTACCGCCGTAAGCTCTAAGCAAAATCTTAACTAAGGAGCCGGCTATGCTAAATAAAGATTTTCTTAATAAATTACTGAGCAATGGTACAGGGCTTACCGGTGTACCAGGCACAAGTAGTAGTATCAATGACTTATTAAAAGGTCGGGCCGGTGCTGCCGTAGCCGGCGGCGCCTTAGGGTATTTGCTGGGAAGTAAAAAGGGCCGGCAACTCGGTGGCAAGGTGCTAACCTACGGTGGTCTGGCCGCGCTCGGTGTACTGGCTTACAAGGCCTATGGTAACTGGCAGCAGCAACAGGGAAATCAGCCAGCAAGCAGCACAGCGGCCGAGCAGCATACTGAAAGCGGTTGCCGTGCCATTCTGGTCTGCTTGATTGCTGCTGCAAAAGCGGATGGCCATATTGATGAGCGTGAGCTACAGCTGATTGAGCAGGAAATCAGCAGACTGACCACGGATGCCGGGATCCGGCAATTTGTTGATGCTGAACTGAAAAAACCACTGGATCCGGCCTCGGTGGCAAGATTAGCTACCTCAGAACAACTGGCTGCCGAGATGTATATGGCGACCTTGCTGGTGATCGATGAAGAGAGCTTTATGGAGCGTAGCTATCTGACCGAGTTGGCCAGACAGCTAAAGTTACCGGAAAGCTTGCAGCTGGAGCTGCGGCAGCAAGTTAAGGCTGCGGGCCAATTGGTTGCCGGATAAACGAAAAAGTAGGCGCCGCTACCGGCGCCTACCTTTACAAACCGAAGGGCGCGAAATCAGCCGTGCTGTGGCGTTCAGCCAGACCTGGCGTATCACCAAAGTTACGGTTTACCAGATAGCCGCGTTTTACCGCCGGACGTGCATCCAGTTGTTGGGCCCAGCGCAATACATGTTGGTAGCTGCCGACATCCAAAAATTCAGCCGCATTGTAAAGCCGGCCCAACACCAGGCCGCCATACCAGGGCCAGATCGCCATATCGGCAATGCTGTACTCGTTGCCAGCAACAAAGGGCTGGCGCGCCAGCTGCTTATCCAGCACATCTAACTGACGTTTGGTTTCCATGGCATAGCGGTTGATCGGGTATTCGTATTTTTCCGGCGCATAGGCATAAAAATGGCCAAAGCCACCACCGACAAAGGGGGCGCTACCCATTTGCCAGAATAACCAGTTCATCACTTCAGTTCGGGTGCCAGGCTCAGTGGGCAGAAAGGCCTGAAATTTTTCTGCCAGATACAGCAAAATTGAGCCAGATTCAAATACCCGGATGCCGCGGTCACGGTCAAACAATGCCGGAATTTTCGAGTTAGGATTCAGTTCGACAAAGCCACTGCCAAATTGGGCGCCGTCTTTGATACTGATAAGCCAGGCATCATACTCTGCCGCATGGCCGGCAGCTAATAACTCTTCCAGTAAGATCGTGACTTTAATACCATTGGGCGTCGCCAGTGAATATAGCTGCAGCGGATGTTCGCCAACGGGTAAAGGCTGCTGGTGAGTAGCGCCGGAAACCGGGCGGTTGATACTGGCAAAGGCGCCGCCATTTTCAGACTGCCATTGCCAGACTGCGGGTGGGGTATATGAAGTTGTCATCCTATGCTCCTGTGATCTGCTGTTGTCGTAAATCGGGCTGATATTGATAAACTACAAGGCTATTGAGACATTTTTTACAGTTCAATTCAGCTATTTGTCATTTTTATCCCGTACACTAGCTTAGTTTGAGATCGCTACAGGAAGTGACTTATGCAGAGATTAATTGCTTTGGCCGTCGCCTTGGGTATTGTTAACCCGGCACTGGGCGCTGAGGCGGAGCAACGTCTGGAACAATGTTTAGCCCTTGCCGATCAGCAGCGACTCAGTTGTTATGACGATATAGTCAAAGCCATGCAAAAGCAGCGGTTACTGGCTGATCGACAGCCTGCAACGGCGGTTGCCCAAACTGCAACAGAACAGCCCGATACCACCGACCTCGAGCCCGTAACAGCAGCGCCGGTTATACCTGTGGCCACCATCCTACAAAGCTTGTGGGAACTTACCGAACAGGATAAACGCGGCACCTTTCGGGTGCGTACCTATCAACCTAACTTTATTTTGCCAGTGCATTACAGTAGCGGTGTAAACCGTCAACCGGCAAGTCCAACCCGCAGCGGTGCCGAGCTGCAGCAAAACTATAAAGATATTGAAACCAAGCTGCAGGTATCACTTCGGGCGAAAATTCTGGAAGACTGGCTATTGCCCAATGCCGATCTCTGGTTTGCCTATACCCAGACCTCGATGTGGCAGCTGTGGAACTCGGAAGACTCGGCACCTTTTCGTAGTACCGACTATCAACCGGAGGTGGTTTATGTAATCCCGACGGCTGAGTACTTAGGCGCTTTGCCCTTTGGCTGGCGGTTACAGATGCTGCAATTTGGTTTTGTGCACCAATCTAATGGTCAGAGCGAGCCGTTATCGCGCAGCTGGAACCGCTTTTATACCGCGGCAGCGTTCGAGCGTGAGCAGGTTGGACTTTTGCTGAAGTTTAATAAACGGGTTGCTGAATCATTGTCGGAAGACGATAACCCTGATCTGACAAATTTTCTGGGCAGTACCGAGCTACAACTGAACTGGCTACCAGGCAGTGCCACAGCCTCGTTGACCCGCAGAATGAACTGGCAGGATTTTTCCAAGGGCTCCTGGCAGCTGGATTTGACCTATCCAATCAATAAGCAACAACCTGATGGTTTACGCCTGCATTTACAGCTGTTTTCCGGTTATGCAGAGACCTTGCTGGATTACAATCACCGGCAAAATAGTATAGGCTTGGGCGTGATGTTATTTAACTTTTAACTGTCAAACGACGATGAAGTGCCGACACACACGGCCAGTGCTGTTAGTAAAGGATTTACCATGCCTGCGAAATTTACCATCGAATCCCGCCATTATTTGCTGATCCTGGCGCTGCTATTGGCCTTGTATGGCAGCTATCTGCTGGTGGCACCTTACTTAGGCGCTATTGTACTGGCCTTTGTCTTATCATTGCTGTGTTATCCGATACACCATTGGATAAGTAGCAAAATACCGACTAAACCCAACCTGGCGGCTACCTTGTCCTGTTTGCTGTTGGTGCTGGTGATCCTCGTGCCCGCCAGCCTGGTGTTTGCCGCCCTGGTACAACAAGGGTTGCTGGTTACCAAACAAATTTATCTTTGGCTCGGTCAGGGTGGGGCTGAGCAATTACTGCAACATCCGTATTTGCAACAGTTACAGGCACTGGCGGCTGATAAACTCCCAGGCGATCTCTTAACTCCACGGCAGATTATTGAACGCCTGAGCGAATTTGCTGCTGGCTTTAGCAAAGAGTTGTTAAATCTGAGTACCAAGATGCTTGGCGATCTGACTGGTTTGTTGTTCAGCTTTGTCTTGATGTTGTTTGTACTGTATTTCTTATTACGCGATCACGATAAGATTGTGGCCGCTATTCAGCATTACATTCCGTTATCCCGCTCGCAAAAAGATGCCTTATTAAGCGAAGCCAAGTTGGTAGCACGCTCAGCGGTACTTGGCTCAGTGCTGACGGCTATTGCGCAGGGGCTTGCTGGCGGTATCGCCATGGCTATAGTGGGTTTTCCGGGATTATTCTGGGGCACCATGATGGCCTTTGCCTCTTTTATACCGGCGGTAGGTACGGCGCTGATCTGGCTGCCGGCCAGTTTATATTTATTCTTTACCGGTGATTGGGGCTGGGGACTCTTTCTGGCTGGCTGGGGCGTGTTAGTGGTGGGCTCGATAGATAATGTCCTAAGACCCATTCTGATGCAGGGTAGCTCTAATATGAGCACCTTACTGATTTTTCTGGCCCTGCTCGGTGGTATCCAATTATTTGGTTTAATTGGCGTAATTTACGGGCCGATTATTTTTGCGCTAACGCTGGTATTACTGCGGCTTTATACCATCGAGTTTAAAGATTTCCTGGCGCAGCAGGATAAAAGTTAAGTCTGAGCATGACAGATGCTGATGATTTAAAACCGGGCTGGCTGTACTCTGTTAATGATATTGCCAAACCCGACTGGCAGGCGTTATTTGACAACGGTTACCCTTTTTGCAGCCAGGCTTTTCTAGCTGCGCTGGAGCAAGGTGGCAGTGTTGATAACAATAGCGGTTGGCAAAGCCAGCATCTAGCCGTTTGGCAAGGCGAGCAGTTGGTTG
>DAIOUM010000073.1:0-5805 GCA_036759505.1 Alishewanella sp.
AAGCGGCCGCGCCTGGCAGGGCTGGGCCTGGTAGCGATGCGGCCCGACTTGCCAACTGATACCTGCTGCAAAGCGAGCACTGACATCTGCTCTAAGAGGTTTATCCACCTCAACCCAATAGGTTTTGGCCTGTTTGGCACCCGGATGTAATAACCTTTGGGTCAGGGCGCCGTCATTGGTTAGTAGCAGCAGGCCGCGCGAGTCTTTATCCAGCCTGCCAACCGGGTAGAGCCTGGCAGGTAAATCGCGAAGTACCGCCGCGATACTGGCCGGATCTTCGGGGCGGATATTGCAGTCAATACCTACAGGTTTATGGTACAGGTAATAGCTCAGTTTGGCCGGGGTAGGTAAGGGTTTGCCATCGACACAGATGGTGCTGGCATCGGGCAGGTGCAGGGTATGGCTGGCCGGCTGGCCATTGACGCTAACCCGCCCGGCCGTGATTAACCGGCTGGCTGCCCGGCGCGAACATAAACCACTTTGTGCAATCAGCAGCGCCAGGCGTTTGCCATCAGCTAAGGTTGCACTACCCGTTGCTGCGGCGTCGAATTCATTATTCTGCAAGCTAATCGTCATAAAACTGCCATGCTGCTAACGGATAATCGTAGCCGTTATACCTTCCTTCCTGGATATTACTCTGCGATTGAGTGCAGGGGGCCTTTGGCCCCCGCTTTTTTTGCGAAGTCAGTTACTGACTGACGAGTCTGGTTGGATAACGCTGAAAAATCAGATTAACGGTGTCGTTGATCGCCTGCTGCGGTTGCTGCATAGCTTTGTTGGATAGACGACCTTCCAGCATACCCTGCCAGATCACTCTATTGGCTGAGGCATCAATCACTTCGATTAATACTGAGCCCACTTTATAGTCGACTTTTTCGACGCCGCCATAGAGCGGAAAGCCAACACTAAAGGCGCTGTTACGGCCAAAAAAGCCAAAACCGGTGTTAACACTAAAAGGCGAGCTGCGCACATCCTGGCGGTTTTCAACATTGGTCAGGTAGTTCACCAGTAACTGCGGGGCGGTTTCGTCCAGTGTGTAACCCAGGGCGGTCATTTCACGGCTGATAGCAGTTTTAAAATGTTGTTCCAGCAGCGGATCATAGGCCGGCTTGGCGGCCTCTTCGCCTTCTGTCGGCGCTGCCTGATAAAAAGCAAAGCGCTGGTACTGGCTGAAATTGACGCTACGATCATAATCGATATTGGCCTGACGCGGACTGCCGGCGCAGGCTACCAGCATTAAACTGGCGCAAAGTAACAAAGCGGTTGGCAACAATTTCATTATAGGACCCCCGGTAATACAGCCTTTGGCTATTGAACGGCCTTTGGTCAGCAGCAGATCAATCTGGTAACAGTGTACCTGAATTTGACTGCTATCGATAAGAATAGTTTAGTAAAAGGGCGTGAACGCCCGCTGAAAGCCAGCGGGCATTAAAAAGGCAGAACGCCTTAGAATTGATAGTTAAACTGCACACCCAGCACATGGGCTTTGTTGCGGTAGTTTGCCTGCAGATTGGCCTGATTCAGCCGGTTATCGGCAACACCATACTCAAACTCATTAATGGCGACATCATCCATAAACATATAGCCGTAGGCCAGATCCAACGTGCTCTGGGCAGAGAGCCGGGTAGTTAACCCTGTGGTTAACCAGATCCGATCTGAGGTTGGGATCCGTGCTGTTTTGTGAACTGTGCGGATCGGGTTTTCGTCATAGGCGATGCCGGCACGTAACGTTAAATCAGCCTGATACTGATAAGTTGCCCCGAGCGAAAAGGACCAGGTATCGTGCCAGTATTCCGGGATATAGCCAATGTAACCCGTGCCACCTAACTGGGCACCGGTACTGACGGAGATACTGGGGTTAGCATCTTTACTGACGATATCGATACTTTTAAATACACTCCAGCCAGTCCATAGCAGGCTACCCTGTACACTGAGTTTGGCATTAAGCTGCTGATCCAGACTAAAGGTCAGGGTCGCAGGTGTGGTCAGCGCCAGTTTGCTGCGTTCCGTCAGCAAGTCGCGGGCAGCAAAACGCCCGGTACTGGCATCCACCAATGGCAGGCCCGGAGCAACGCTGATAAGCCCTGGGGTATTGCCCGCCGTGGCTGCCGTAATAGGGGTATTGGTAATTTCGGAGTCACCACTTAGGGTATAACGGACCGCAGAATGGTAAATCAGCGCCAGCCGGGTACCGCTTAGCGGTTCTGCATGCAGTGCCAGTGTATATCCCAGACTAACGTCACTGCCTGTGACTTCATAATGACTATCACAGAAGGCGGCGTTAGACAGATCGCGCCCGGCCAGCTGCGCAATACCGCTACCCAGCTCACATAAACCTGAGTGATCTTTGTATTTGGATAAGGTACCTTCAGCACGGTTCAAGCTGATGGCGCCACCTACTGAGAGCCAGTCAGTTAATTTGTAACCGAGCGCCGGTTGCAGGCTTAGGATCTGAACCGCCGTTTCATCGGCAAAGTAGCGGCCAACCCAGTCTTGCTGGTAGTTGGATGACAGGCCAAAGGGCACATAAAAGCCGAGGCCCCAGCTTAAATCGTCGTTCAGTTGTTGACTATAAAAGGCAAAAGGCACCACTTCGGTTAGCAATACCTTACCGTGATCCCTGCCTGTCACCTCCAGGCCGCGGGCATTCACCGCCTGGGCATCGCTGTAGCGGGTACGGGCATGGATCAGGTTTAAGCCACCGGAAAAATGCTCGCCCTTAAGCTCGGTTAAGGCAGCAGGATTGGAATAAACCAATGTCGCATCAGTAATTTGTGCACCGCGACCGGCATAGGCATTGCCCATGCTACTGACCGACTGCTCCAGTAATTTATAACCTTCCGCCTGCACAGTCAGGCTACTCAGTGCCACTAAAACGGCAGTGGCGACCGAGGTTTTTCTTAGCATAAGTTGTACACCTTGTTGGGACAAAGGGGGCGCAGTATAGAACGATTATTATTTAGAGTACAGACTCTAACGTGGGTTTGCGATGTTCTGGTCTGATGAGTCTGGCTGTGGCAAAGGCTCACGACGAATAAAATTTTTTGCCTAAAAGGTGGTGTGTTTTACTATTTTTTGGTGTTTCAATTGTCGTGATTTGTAACAATTTAAAGCTAAGTAGCTGATCTTAAATCTATTAAACTATTGGCATAGTGGCTGCAATTTAGAAAGCGTCAGATTAACAGTAACGGGTTGAAATCAACCCTTTATGCAAGGAACACGAAAATGAAAACGATAATGCCGCTTGCGGCCGCCGTGCTGTGCAGTACCTTAGTCTTAACCGGTTGTAATAAAGCGCAAAGTAGTATTAATGCCACCGCTGCGACTGAAGTCGCTGTGCCGGTAGAAATTTCTGTGGCGAAAAATGGCGCCATCAGCAGTAGCTACCGTACCACCACCACCTTAACGGCCCGTGCTGAAGCCGAAGTGATGGCGAAAAGCAGTGGGCTGGTGCAGAAAATCCTGGTTGAAGAAGGCGATCAGGTACAGGCCGGACAATTACTGGCGGTGCTGGAGAATGAGCGGCAGCGTCACCAACTGGCGAAAGAGCGGGCGGAATTAGGTCGCTTAAGTTCAGAGCTGACCCGGATGACCGAAATGCATCAGCGCCAGTTGGTCAGTGCCGATCTGTATGAAAAATTAAAATGGCAGGTTGCGGCAATGCAGGCTGCAGTTGAGCTGGCAGAGCTGAATTTACGGGAAACCGAAATTCGCGCGCCAATCGCCGGTGTTGTGGCCCGTCGTTATGTTAAGGCCGGCCAACTGATCAGCCAGTTGACGCCGAATTCGTTATTTCATCTGGTTAGCGAAACCGAGCTGGAAGCCGTTGTGCATTTACCTGAGCAGCAAGTGCTGCAAGCGCAAGCCGGTCAACAGGCGGTGCTGAGCTTTGCCGGTGTGCCGGAAGTTAAGGCGGCGGTAAGCCGGGTTGCGCCGGTGGTGGATGCCAGTTCAGGCACAGTGCGTACCACCTTGTTAATTGATAACAGCGCGCGCCAGTTAAAAGCGGGGATGTTTAGCCAGGTAGAAATTAAATTTGATACCCGTGACAACGCGTTATTGGTGCCAAAGCGGGCATTGCTGACACTGGATAATCTGCCGGGCGTACTGGTACTGGATGCCGAGAGCCGTATTGTGCGCCGGCCGGTGACCCTGGGCTACACTGCCGATAACGTGGTGGAAATTATCAGCGGCGTCGAAGCCGGAGAGCAGGTCGTGGTGGCAGGGCATGCTGCGTTAAAAGAGCAAAGCCTGGTCAAAGTCGTATCTGAGCGCGAATTCTGACAGGGACGAGAAGATGAAACTAGTAGAAACTGCCGTGGCCCGTCCGGTCACGGTCTGGATGTTCACGCTTGCCATCCTGCTGTTCGGGATGGTGTCAGTAGGTCGGTTAGCGGTTAATTTGTTACCTGACTTGTCTTATCCCAGTTTAACGGTGCGCACCACCTACGTCGGTGCCGCACCGGCCGAAGTGGAGCAACTGGTTAGTAAGCCGGTAGAAGAAGCACTCGGTATCGTCAAAGGCGTGCGTAAAGTCACCTCTGTTTCCCGTGCCGGTCGCTCTGACGTCGTGCTGGAATTTGACTGGGGCACTGACATGGATCTGGCCTTGCTGGAAGTGCGGGAAAAGCTCGATGTCCTGTTCCTGCCGTTGGATGTCGAAAAGCCGTTGTTACTGCGCTTTAACCCTAATTTAGATCCGGTAGTACGCTTATCGCTGTCCAAGCCGGAGATGAACCAGGCTGACTTAGTGGCAATGCGCACTTTCGCCGAAGAAGAATTCCGCCGCAAACTGGAGTCGTTTCCGGGTATTGCCGCCGTGCGGCCCGATGGCGGTTTAACTCAGGAGATCCAAATCCTGGTCGACCCGCAAAAACTCAGCCAGCTGCAGCTGGATATCAGCCTGATCACCCAGCGTTTAAAAGCCGAAAATATCAACCTGGCCGGTGGTCGGCTGGAAACTCCAGCTTATGATTATCTGGTGCGGACGATTAACCAGTTTGCTAATTTAACGGAAATTGAAAATCTGTATCTGGCTACCGTTGGTAACAGTCAGATCCGGTTAAAGGATGTGGCACAGGTCAAGGATGCCTTTGCCGATCGGCAGAGTATCAGCTATATCAATGGCGCTCAGGGCATTGAACTGGCGATCTATAAAGAAGGCGATGCCAATACGGTAAAGGTCGCCGAAGGCTTGTTATCCCGTCTCGACGAATTGAAAAAGATGCTGCCAGCCGGTTATCAGCTGGATGTGCTCTATGATCAGTCGCAATTTATTAAACAGGCGATCAGCGACGTGAAATCGGCCGGTATTATCGGCGGTATCCTGGCGATGCTGGTGCTGTATCTGTTTTTACGTAATGTCTGGGCGACGGTCATTATCTCGGTATCGATCCCGGTGTCAGTGATCGCCACCTTTAATCTGATGTACGGTCAGGATATTACGCTAAATATGATGAGTCTTGGTGGTATTGCGCTGGCTGTCGGCTTGCTGGTAGATAATGCCATCGTGGTACTGGAGAATATTGCCCGCTATAAAGAGCAGGGCATGCCGGCGAAAGACGCGGCGCGCAGGGGCGCTGGTGAAGTATCGATGGCGATCACGGCCTCCACCCTGACCACCGTAGCCGTATTTTTCCCGCTGGTATTTGTCGAAGGCATTGCCGGCCAGCTGTTTCGCGATCAGGCGCTGACGGTGACCTTTGCCTTGTTAGTCTCTTTGGTTGTCGCGTTAACCCTGATCCCAACCATGGCCGCGCGCTCCTGGCAAAAAGGCGCTGCAGCAACCGAGATCACGCCTTTACC
>DAIOUM010000073.1:5905-11399 GCA_036759505.1 Alishewanella sp.
GCCAAAACGCTGACCCTGGCTTTAACGCTAACCGCTGCGGCGCTGTGTTTTAGCCTGTTGCCGCGCCTGGGCGCGGACGTGATCCCGCAGCTGAGCCAGGGCGAGTTCTATGTCGATGTGCAATTACCGGTCGGGACAGCTATTGAGCAAACCGATACCTTGTTAAAACAATTATCCGGGCAACTGAAGCAGTATCCGGTGGTAGAACGCAGCTATGGTTTAGCCGGTACCGGCGCCCAGATGTCAGTGGATCCGGCGATCGGCGGCAGCCATTGGGGCCGCCTGCATGTGGTGATGGCAGAGGATAGCAATGCTGACGATGAAGCCCTGGTGCAGGAAGAATTACGCCGTACCCTGGCATTGTTGCCAGGGGTAACCAGCCGCTTTGACCGGCCGCAATTGTTTAGTTTCAGTACGCCATTGGAAATTGAGATCAGTGGCTATGATTTGGCCCAGTTGTCTGAGTCTGCCGAACGGCTGGTTAATTTGCTGGAGGCGGATAATCGATTTACCGATATTAAATCCAGCTTAAGACCAGGTCAGCCGGAAGTGACCCTGTATTTTGACCATGCCCGCTTATCGCAGCTGGGGATGACGGCGCAGCAGGTCGCACGCCGCGTTGCCACCTATATCGGTGGTGAAGTGGCCGGTCAGTACTCATTGCACGATCGCAAAATTGATATCCGGGTGCGGCTGGATGAGCAGTACCGTCAGCATGAATTGCAGCTGGCCGAGTTGATTATTAATCCTGGTGCAGCCGAACCCCTGCCGTTAAGTGCGGTGGCGCAAATTCGTCGCGAAGTCGGCCCCAGTGAAATTACCCGGGTGGGCCAGCAGCGGGTGGCGTTGGTGACGGCCAACCTGGCTTATGGCGATCTGGAGCAGGCGACGGCCGCCGCCGAGGCCGCACTGGCACAGTTAGTCTTATTACCGGGCCAACAGGCGCTGGTGATGGGGCAAAGTGAAGAGATGGCGCGAGCGTACAGCTCATTAATGTTTGCCTTACTGCTGGCGGTATTCCTGGTCTATCTGGTGATGGCATCGCAGTTTGAAAATCTGCTGCAACCCTTGTTGATCCTGTTTACGGTGCCGCTGGCGGGAGCAGGTGCGGTACTGGGGCTCTGGCTTACCGATACCCGTTTGTCGGTGATCGTGTTTATCGGTTTAATTATGCTGGCCGGGATCGTGGTCAATAATGCCATAGTCCTGATTGACCGCATTAACCAGCTGCGTGCTGAAGGGTTGGCGCTGCAGGAGGCCATTATTGCCTCGGGGCAAAGCCGGTTGCGCCCGGTGTTAATGACCACCCTGACCACAGTACTGGGCTTACTGCCGCTGGCACTGGGCACCGGTGAGGGCAGTGAAATCCGCGCCCCGATGGCGATCACAGTGATCGCCGGTTTAAGTTTGGCCACGTTGTTAACGCTGGTATTTATTCCGGTGCTGTATAGCCTGCAGCGGGATAAGGCTGTGGCAGTAGAACAGGAGGCAACGCTATGAGCCAACAGCCTTTAGACGATACGCTAACCAGTACCAGCACCAATCACGCCGGATCGGCAGTGGACGAGCAAAAGCCAATCTGGTTAACCCGGGTGGCACTGCGCCGGCCGGTGACCATCTGTATGCTGTTTATCTCCATGTTGTTATTCGGTGGTTTAGCCAGTCGGCTGCTGCCACTGGAGATGTTTCCCGGCATTGATATCCCGGAGTTGTACGTCAATGTGCCTTATCCGAATGCCACACCAGCTGAAGTGGAGCGGCTGATCACCCGGCCGCTGGAAGAGGCACTGGCAACCGTCAGTGGTATTAAAGAGCTGCGTAGCTTCGCCAATGAAAACAGTGGTGATATTTCACTGCAGTTTCGCTGGAGTGAGAATATCAGCAGTAAGAGTCTGGAAGTGCGGGAGCGGCTGGATACGGTGCGCCACCTGTTGCCGGCAGATGTAGAGCGGGTACTGGTATTCCAGTTTAACACCAGCGATATGCCGATATTCCAGTTGCGGATCTCCTCTGAGCGCGATCTGGCGATGGCTTATGACTTGCTGGAACAACAAATAAAACGGCCGCTGGAGCGGGTACCGGGTGTCTCCAAAGTTGAGCTTTATGGGGTAGAAAAGCGCCAGGTGATTATCCGCCTGGACCCGGATCGGATGCGGGCGCTGCAGGTTGACCCTACGGCGTTATTAAATCAGTTACGTGGCAGCAACTTTGCTTTAAGTGCCGGAGAGCTGCGCAACGGCGAGCAAAGTGTGCTGGTAAAACCGCTTGGTGAGTACAAAGAACTGTCGGAAATTGCCGCCTTGCCGATCCGGCCGGGCCTGCAACTGCGCGAGGTCGCCAGTGTTGAACTGGAGCTGCCAAAACGCGAAGACGGCCGGCATTTAAACCAGACCTATGCAGTGGGGATGAACGTTTACAAAGAGTCTGGCGCGAATCTGGTCGAGGTAGCCAAAGCCGCGATGCAGGTGGTGGCCGCCGCCGATGCCAACCCGGCCTTTAATGGTATCAGCCTGTATGTGATGGACGATCTGGCTGACAATGTCACTAAATCGCTCAGCGACTTGCTGCAAGCCGGTGCTATCGGTGCCTTGCTGTCTTTTATTGTGCTGTATTTATTCCTGCGACATCTGACGACCACGCTGATTGTAGTGCTGTCGGTGCCAGCGGCAATCGTGATTGCGCTGGGTGCCATGTATTTTATGGGCTACAGCCTGAATATTCTCAGTATGATGGGCCTGATGCTGGCGATCGGTATGTTGGTCGATAACGCTGTTGTGGTGACTGAGAGTATTTTCCGCGAGCGGGCACAGGGCGGCGATCTGCGCGCAGCAACTGAACGCGGGGTAAAACGGGTTGGGCTGGCGGTGCTGGCCGGCACCGCGACCACCGCCATCGTATTTTTACCGAATATTATCGGTGAAAAGATGCAGCTGACCATTTTCCTCGAGCATGTGGCTATCGCCATTTGCTTATGTCTGGCGATCTCGCTGCTGTTATCCCTGACGCTGATCCCTTTGCTGACCACCAAACTTAAAGTTCAGCCGGTCAGTGATCCGCAAGGCTCAGCTCTAGATCGCGGCTATCGGCGGCTGCTGACCAAGGTGATGCACTGGCCTAAAACTGCAACACTGCTGGCAGTACTGGTATTACTGAGTGCGGCACTGCCTTTTTCGCAAATAGGCAGCAGTAATGAAGATGAAGAAGACCGTGGCCGGCTGTTTTTAAACTATAACATCCAGGGAAATTATAACCTGGAAGAGGTGCGCGCTGAGGTGTCAGCGATGGAGGCCTTTTTATATAGCCGCAAGGACGAGTTCTATATCGAGTCGGTATATAGCTATTACCGCTCCGGGCATGCTATTTCGATCATTTTGCTGCAAGAAGATGTACCGGTTGATCTAAATAGCCTGAAGGAGCAAATTCGCAAGGAATGGCCACCGCTGGTGCGCGCCAGACCGAGTTTTAGCTTTGGTAATGACAATAGCGGGCTGCGGCTGCATTTACTAGGTAACTCGACTGAGCGCTTACTGGAGTTGGCAGCTGAGCTGGAGCCGGCATTACAAAGCTTACCGGCGGTAGCAGAGGTGCGTTCGGATCTGGCACGTGGGCAGCAGGAAGTACAGATTTTGTTTAATCGCCCAGAGCTGGAGCGTTTAGGGCTCTCGGCCAATCAGGTGGCGCAAAGTGTCGCCCTATCGCTTCGGGGCGTGAATCTGCGGACCTATCGCAGTGCCGAGCAGGGTGAGCTGCAGATCCGGCTGATTTATGACGAGCGCATTAGCCGCTCCTTGTCTGAATTAGCCAATTTACCTGTTGCCGTAGTGGCCGGTGTCAGTATTCCGTTGTCGCAGCTGGCTGAGCTAAAAGTGGTGCCAAGGCTGCAGTCGATCCGTCGTTTTAACCGCGAAACCGGTGTTGCCTTGCAGTTGTCATTGCAAAAAGATATCAGTATGGATCAGGCGCGTAAGGAAATTGGTCAACTGATGCAGCAGGTGCAACTGCCGGATGGTTATCGTTGGTCCTATCAGGGGGGCTTTACCCGCCAGAACGAGGAGCAGCAGGTGATGCTGGTGAATATGCTGCTGGCATTAGCGATGATCTATATTGTGATGGCGGCCTTGTTTGAGTCTTTGTTAATGCCCAATGCGGTGATTGGCAGCTTGCTATTCTCTTTTGTTGGGGTGTTCTGGACCTTCTTTATTACCGGCACTGGTCTTGGGGTAATGGGGATGATCGGCATGCTGGTGCTGATGGGCATCGTCGTAAATAACGGCATAGTACTGGTTGATCGCATTAATCAGGATCGGGCGTTAATGCCGGATCTGCCGCTGAAAAATCTGATTATCGAAGCCTGTACCGCACGCTTAAAGCCTATTCTGATGACCGTTGCGACCACCGTCTTGGGACTGGTACCGCTGGCGCTGGGTGGTACCGCCATTGGTGGTAATGGCCCAAGCTACGCGCCGATGGCGATTGCGATTATTGGTGGCTTGTTGTTCTCCACCCTGACCAGCTTATTGCTGGTGCCGCTTAATTACTATGGTTTAGTAAAGCTGCGCACGGCAACAGGGCGTTTGCTGGCCCGCAGCGGTTTGTGGCAGCGGCGCTTGCTGCGTCAGGCTTAATAGCCGGGCCCGGGAATCGCTCCCGGGCGCAGGCTTGGCTTTTCTGCCGCCAGCAGTTATACTGCGCGCCTCTTTAAGGGAGTAATCGGCCGTAAGGCGCCTATATCAACATACTTGTGCCGCATGCACATGGTATAGGCAGCAAGCTCAACTCTCCGGGCTTGTGTGATGAGACTTAAGACAAGGTACTGACCTAAAGCGGGAGTCAGCCCTTGTCTTTTGTCAATAAGATCCCGCTAGCTGCAGGATATTATGGACGCTTTATTATCTTCTTTTACCGCTGTCGCCATTGCTGAAATCGGTGACAAAACTCAACTGCTCTCCCTGTTTTTAGCTGCGCGTTTTCGCAATAAAACCGCCATTATCGCCGGTATTCTGGTCGCGACCTTATTAAACCATGCGGCATCAGCCTGGTTAGGCGTTTGGGCGGCGCAGTTTATCCCTGCCGGTTGGGGCCCGTGGTTGTTAGGTGGCTCTTTTATCGCTGTGGCGCTATGGCTGCTGATCCCGGATAAAGACGATAGTGAAGACACGGCTATGCTGAAATATGGTGCCTTTGCCGCCAGCTGTGTATTGTTTTTCCTGGCCGAGATTGGCGACAAAACTCAGGTGGCAACGGTGATCCTAGCGGCGGCGTTTGAAGATGCGGTCTGGATGGTGATCTGGGGCACGACACTGGGCATGCTGGCCGCTAATGTGCCGGTAGTCTATGCCGGTAGCTGGTTACTGCAAAAAATTTCGCTGGATTGGGCACGACGCAGCGCCTGTGCAATCTTCATCTTGCTCGGTATCGCTACCATTATCAGCAGCTAACTTATCCACAGCACTCCGGTACCGGTCTGACCAGTTAAGGTGCCTTTCAAAGGCTT
>DAIOUM010000074.1:0-10987 GCA_036759505.1 Alishewanella sp.
GGAGTGCTGTGCATAGTTCCGTATTGGCTTAGGGGAGTAAGCAGCGGCGCAGCTCACTGCTGCTATAAAAATAGCGGCTACCGGCAACGGGCTGACAGTGTGCGGCAAAGGCGGTTTCCTGCTCGTGATGTAACATCCGGATCAGGGTTAGCCCCTCAGCATTGCGATACACTTCCCATTGCACGTTGGCGGCCATTGGTGCTACCCGCCCACTGCGCCAGTCGCTATTTTGGTAGCTGTAAAGCACGTTTTCCGGTAGCGGCTCGCTGGCGCCAGCAATGCCAAGAAAAGCCGCCAGTGGCATTAACACCTGAGCATGAGTAAAGCGGATGCTGGCTACATAGCCGTTTGGCTGCTCGGCTTTATCCAGCATATCGGCAACTAAACGCCCGGCTAAGCGATAGGTAATATCATCGCCGGCAAAGGCCGGGCCACGGCCATAGAAGGAATCCGCGTCATCCAGCTCAGCCAGCGGCAACAGATGCTCGTCCAGCAAGATATCACGAAAATCAAACGGACCTTCCAGCGTTAGATTACTGGCAATGCTGTACAGGCTAAACAGTACATTGGCCGCATCCAGCGGATTACGAATAGCGTCATCATCGTCCGGCAGGGTCAGCTCAATCTCACCCTGCTGCAGGCGACTAAGAAATGCCGGGCTAAACAGTCTGGACAACATCGCCAGGGCGGCATCTTGCCGCGCTGGGTCAGCTTCCAGTTGTTTCATCACCCGCATTAGCCGCGGATCGCTTTCGCGGTAACGCTCAAAATCTTCACTGCCCTCGGCTTTGTAAAAATACAGCGTAGCTTCATCCGCTCTGGCAGCATCAAGCAAGGGTACAAGTGCCGGCAGCTCCGCCGTTA
Source organism: Alishewanella sp. (assembly GCA_036759505.1). Taxonomy (GTDB): domain Bacteria; phylum Pseudomonadota; class Gammaproteobacteria; order Enterobacterales; family Alteromonadaceae; genus Alishewanella. The sequence goes on from DAIOUM010000074.1 coordinate 865, forward strand.
ATCCTGCCACAAAGGCATCGCCACTTTGGTCGGCACGCTCACGGCCCGAATGTAACACTTCGATCCGCAGCTGCTGCGCGATGGCCTGCTCAAATAACCCCGGCAACCTTGCCAGTAAACGCTGGGCCATTTGTTGCTGTTCCTGCACACCTAAAGCAGAGATTTCACCATACTTATCTGGCTGATGCGCCTGATGCAGCCGCTGCACCAGCTCTGCCAACTGCTCACCACGTACCGTTAAGCCCTGCTCAGTGGCGGCCAGCGCCAGTAGCTCAAGCATTAAGATATCGTCGCCTTTACTGGATAAAAAGCGCGAGCCATGGCGCGCCACATGTTGCAGGCCTACCGCAGTAAAGCCCGCTGGCGCAGCACTGTAACTATGCCAGTCTTGCTGCGGCTGATAGGGCGTTTTACTGGTCAGTAAAAACCTTTCCGCCACTGGCGTCGTGGTAGCTTGCTCACCAGTTGGTGTAGCCGCTTGCTGCACGGGCTGGCAGGCTGTTAATAGCCAGGTCAGACTTAACGTTAAAAGCGTTTTTTGCATAGCACTCTCATCACTTAAAGATTAAACGGCAGCGCCGGTAAATTAAATTCGGTACTGTTCCAGCAGCGGCTGGCCCGCACTCTTAACTCTGCGGGCGTACCACAGAGCCGGGTTGCCGGCAGGTTAGCGGCTTCTTTTAAGGTGCGCTGCTTGCCCTGTTTCTGGATCACAAAACCATCGTACAGCTCACCGGTCACGGTTAACGCCTGATATTTCAGCTCGTTTTCGGTGATATCAATCAGCTGGAATAGCTGTGTATCTTCCGCCAGCCGCTGCATACGCTGGCGTGATGTGTCGCTACTCAGATACATTTTCGGGCCGGCCACCGAAACGATATACACCGCACCGCTCAGCTGACCATTGCTTGCTTGCTGACTGACGCGGCCATAGGTATGGTCATGGCCCTGCAATACCAGATCAACCGGGTATTGATCCAGTACCGGCTGCCAGTGCTGGCGCAGGAGCGGGTTATCGCGGCCCTGGGATACCGAGAACATCGGATGATGGTAAGTGACCACTGTCCAGCGCGCCGGGTTGTTGCCAAGCACCTGTTTTAACCACTGTGCCTGTAACTTTGCCATGGCCTCGTCCTGCAGCGCCGCCATTGAATTAAGCGAGATAAAGCGTACGCCCTGATAGTCGGTGTAATACACCGTTTCCTGCAGCGGTGCCGGACCATTGCGCAGCCCGTTAAACTGGGCCGCGAACTGCGGCACCAGATGATGCTGCTCCTGCTCGTCCTCAACATATTCATGATTACCCGGCGTAATAAACTGGTTCAGCATGGCACCAGCCCAGCCCAGAGCATCAAACCACTCGCCCCACTCGTTGTCGTGGTTGCCCTCACGGCTACTGACCAAATCGCCGGCATGCAGCATCAGTTTAGCTCTTGGCCGGGTTAACAGCGCTTCGCGCATTACCCGCGATACCTGAGACTTATTATGGTTTTGCGCATCACCAAAATAGATAAAGGAAAAGGGTGCAAAGCCCGCTGTTGCGGTACGAAATTGCAGCCATTCACTCCAGGTACCGGCCCCTTTTACCCGATACGCATATTGGGTATCCGGTTTAAGATCGCTAAAAGTCACACTATGTTGCAGCGCCAGACCATTCTCGGTTTGAATGCTCTGGCTAGTCGCTACCACCCGGCTACTTTGCCAAACAAAGCCCGGACCACTTTGCGCCAGTGCAATTTCCGCCTCGGGCTTCAGTAAACCGGTGTTGGTGCGCCAATTTACCGTTTGGCTATGCGCCGGTTGTGTTGTTGGGATCAGGATAATCCGATCTGGAAAAGCGCTCGCCTGATAGCGGCTAAGCTGCTCCGGCACCATCGTATAGTGTTTGGCCTGCACGCCAATTTCTGGTGCAGCCAAGAGCGGCATGCTGACCAGCAGCATAGCGCAGCTGAATAGGGTTAACTTCATAGAAACTCCGAACAGCAGGGCCGCCAGACGGCGGCACCTGCAACAGCCGATTAGCTAAAGGGTTAGAACTTACCGCTGACACCCAGCTGCCAGGCGCGACCAAATTGCTCGTGCTCATACACCCGGCCGCGCTCGCCCTGATAGCGGATGGCTTTGCTGTCGGTCAGGTTAGTGGCCTCGACAAACAGCGACAGCTGCTTGGTTAACTTATAGCTGGCGCTAAAGTCCAGGGTGCCACGGCCATCCCAGTACAGGTTCAGATCCGGATTGGCGGTATCAAAGGCGTCGATATATTCAGAGCGGTAGTTATAGGCTAACTGGCTGCTAAACTTTTCAATATCGTATTGCAAGGCCAGATTCACCGTATGGCGGCTGGTACCATTTAACTCGGTTTTACCAATGCCAAACGGCAGATCCGCTTGCGACTTGGTATGGGTATAGTTGGCGATAAAACCCAGGCCACTTAAGGCGCCTGGCAGGAAGTCCAGCGTTTGCTGCCAGTTCAGTTCCAGACCATAGAGGTAACCGCTGTCACCATTTTCTGGTCGCACCATGTTGAAGCCGTCAAAGTCGCCACCGACGAACTGGCTACGCGCTTTAAAAATAGGATCTGATAACTTCTTATAGAACACCCCGGCAGAAATCATCCCTACTGGTGGCATATAGTACTCACCGGTCAGATCCAGGTTATGTGCATAGGTTGGCTTTAACTCAATATTGCCGATATCGACAGTACCACGACCCGATTCGCGATCTTCAATAATAAAGTAGGGCACTAAATCGGCGAAGTTCGGCCGACGAATACCGGTGCTATAGGCCGCTTTAATAATCAGGCCGCTGTCCAGCTCGTGCCGTAAATGGGCACTGGGGAAGAACTTGGTGTAGCTCTTACTGGCTTGTTGCAACGTCGCGGTGTCGGTATCCAAATCGTACTCGAAGGCATCACCGCTATTTTTGGTTTGCTCCACCCTGGCGCCAAACAGCACAGTGGTGTTGTCCCAATCCAGTTTATTCTGGGCATAGGCCGCATAGATATCTTCTTTCGCTTGGTAATCGCCGGTAACCGACGCAGCACCGCGATCCAGGAAGTCGGCATTTTCAAAGATATCACGATAAACCGACACAAAATCACGGCGTAGTTTCGGGCCATTATTATAAAAACCATCGAAAGGCCGCGATTGCTTATCGATAATCGCCTCGGCGAAGGTAGGCGCATTACGGCCTACCGAGTTACGGAAGCGGTTTTCGTCATTCTCTTTTTCTTTTAGCCGCGCTTTAGCGCCAAACTTCAGCTCCGAATAAGCACTGCGCCACTGTCCTGGTAGGGTAAAATTCAGTGCGGCAGCCTGCTCAGTTTCTTCGGCACCACCGGTACGACGCTCATAACGACGCCAGTTCATATCAGCAGGCGCAAAGTTAAAGTCGGTGCGTACCACCTCACCGGCACTATTTAATACCTGAAAGGTCGGTAAGTCGGGGTTGCTAAAATCATAAGCGACCCGCGGCCGGCTGCGCTCGCGGTAAATTAAGTAATCACGGTTTGGATAGCTTTGCTTGGCAGAAGAGTGTGAGACCTGAAAATCAGTACTAAAGGTATCCATATCGATACGACCGCCCACTACCGAGGTATTGATACGGTTAACAAAGGTACGGTGCCGTAACTCTTTATCAAAGGTGGCGCGTCCGGCCACACCTTGCTGCTGGTTTGAGCCAGCGGTATGACGTTCCCACTCGATAGTCAGGGTATCGCGGAATTCATTATCTTCAAACCGTGAGTAATTATGGCTCAGGTAAAAGTGCTTATTATCATCTACCCGCAAATCAAAGCGACCACTTAAGCCAGAGCGGATGCGTTTTAATTCGTAATCTTTAAATTCAGTAACCTGAGGCACATAGGCGCCGCTATCCAGCTGCATCCAGGTATGCTCAACGTTGTCGGTTACCCGGTTGGTTTCGCTGTGCTGACCGGAGAATAAAAAGCCGGCCTTTTCGTTACCGTTAAACTTATCGCCATAGGTCAGGTTCAGTTTATAGGCATCGCCATTGCCTTTTTCATTACGGCCACCGGATACCTTGCCGCGTAAAATACGGCCTTTGCTATCCAAAGCACCCTGGGTCACGATATTGATATTACCGGCGATGGCATCGGCGTCCATATCCGGGGTAATGGCCTTGGTCAGCTCTAACAAGGAGATAATGTCTGACGGTATGGTGTCCAAATCAACGGCCCGGGTACTGCTATCCGGCGAAGGCACCTGCACGCCATCAATTGAGACGTTGGCAAATTCCAGCGGTGCACCGCGCACGTTAACATACTTACCTTCGCCCTGGTCACGCTGAATGGAGGCGCCAACTAAGCGCTGCATCGCTTCGGCCACGTTATCATCCGGGAAGCGGCCCAGATAGTCTGACGATACCACCGATTTCAGGTTATCGGAGGCGCGCTGGATATTCAGCGCCCGTGACTGTGCATCACGGCTACCGACAATATTTAATACTTCAACCTGGTTGTTGGCGAAACGTAACGTCAGGGCAGCGCCCTGCTCCGCTGTCACCAACACATCTACCTGTTTTACCGCATAACCAAGATAACTCACCTCCAACTGATAGGTACCGGCGGCTAAGTTATCAAAGCGGAAGCGGCCCTGCCGATCAGTGGTAGTTTCGCGGTTGGTGCCGACCAGGCGGATAATAGCCCCTTGCAGCAGCACGTTACGATCATCACTGAGCTGACCGCGAATAGCCGGGCTATCGAGCTGTACAACGGAAACCGTTAGCGGTACATCGGCGCCCTGCGCCTGCACGGCGCCGCTGAAGATGCCAGCCGCCGCAATGGCCAGCATCAGGGAACTGCGTTTAAAGCGCGGGTTAAATCCAGGTTGAAGTAAAGCTTTCATCTTAGTGTTTTTCCTGAGGCAACAAATTCAGCGCTCAAGTGTGCTAAGCGGATATGACAAAAAAACGACAAATTGCCGCTAGATTGAGCTACCCTGACCCGGGTCATTTTAGCTCAGACTAAAATAGTGCCGTCTCTTTACTGTCATGGCAGTGTCATCTGCTTGCCACAGAATACCGCTGATAACGCAGGCCGTATCTGCCGTACCTAAACAGCGAAATTCTCTATGTGGCGACAACACCGGTATAAAATTGCGCTTACGCTGCTATTGCTGCTGGCAGCCTTTACGTTGGCCATCCAGCTCGGCGAGATGAAAGCCTGGGAACACATCGACTGGCTGGATATACTGGGCGAAGGCATCGTGTTACTGGTGGTCCTGTGCTGGCTGACCCTGATTGTTACCAGCAGACCCGCCGGTCATATTACCGAGTGGCTGTACTATGGTAGCCTGCTGCTGGTCTGTTCCTTTACCCTTGATTTGCTGGATGAATTTTTACGCTACCCGGCACATTTGCGTACCATGAGCTGGCTGGAATCGTTACCCGCGCCCCTTGGCATGCTGGCACTAACCTATGGTTTAGTGGGCTGGCATCGCGAACAGCGAATAATTAACCGGCAACTGCAAGGGCGGGAGCTGTTTTTGCGTGACCACCGCTTGTTGGACCCTCTGACTCAGCTGTATGGTCTGGATTACCTGTATGCGGTGCTAAAGCGCGAAATTGAACTGCACCGCGAACAACAGCAGCCACTCAGTTTGCTGATGCTGGGAATTGATCAGTTCAGCACCTTTAACCGCCAGCATGGTACGGCTGCCGGTGATCAGTATCTGGTACAGCTGGCCGAAATGCTCAGTAGCCAACTACGTAGCTCTGACGTGCTATGCCGCTATGCCGGTGATCGCTTTGTGGTGCTACTGGTCAATACCCGTCAGCGCGAAGCTGATATTATGGCGCAGCACCTGCAGCAGCAACTGACCTTGCTCGAGAGCCCCGAGCAGCAGTTAAGCCTATCCATCGCCAGCCAGCAGGTAAATCATGCTGACGCAGCGACAGTGCTGGCCCGCGCCGAGCAACAGCTGCAGGCGATCAAGCGTAAAAACCATCCTTTGCTGTTACAGCCGGACTAACACTGCGATGCCGATGTTCTTTAGTTTGACCGAGAAAAATCTGCTACTGCGGCATGGGGTTACCGATCTGCTGCAATTAGCACAGCGCCGTGGCGCCAACCTGCACAAACTGTTACACGGCACCCAGATTTTTGAGCAGGATTTAAGCCTGGCCGAGAGCCGCTGCCATCATCGCGACTGGCTGACGCTACTTGCTCGCAGCCAGCAGCTGGCCAGCCCGGAACTGCCCTTTATTCTGGCCGATAGCCTATTACACAATAAACACAGCTCGCTCTGTCAAAGCTTGCCACTGGCGGCAAACCTGGCGACCAGCCTGCGCCAGCTTTATTATTTCCGGCATCAATTGTTGCCGGGGATCTTTGTGCTGCTACGCAAAACCGACAGCCACCTGAGTATAGTGCTCAAGCCGGCAGTGCAACTGGGCGCACAGCAAGCCTTTATTATCACGCTGGTGATGGCATTCTTGGTCCGTTTGGTGCAGCTGGGCACGCAGCGCGCCGACGAATTGAATATTCAGCTAAAGCAAACGGCGCCTGCGCATTTGGCGCATTTTAATAGTCACTGGCCCTGCCCGGCGCGCTTTAGTCAGCCGCTGGATGCGCTGCATATTCCGCTCAGTCTCTGGTATCAGCCTTTTATTACGCGCCAGACGGCAGGGTTCCGGGATCTGAGCCGCGCCTGCTATCAGTTAAACCGCCGTTTGCCGCCGCAACGCGGTTTATTGGAGCGGCTTCAGCGCCAGCTGTATCGGACACTGCCGCAACAAGCCAGTCTGGAGCAGCTTGCCAGTTATCTGGGGCTAAGCAGCAGTAGCCTGAAGCGCCTGTTGCAACAACAAGACACCCATTTTGCCGCCCTGGCCGATGATTTACGTTGTGACCTAGCCAACTTACTGCTGTTACAAGGCCGGTTATCCAACCGGCAACTGGCCAGTGAATTAGGGTATTCCGACGAGCATAACTTCCGGCGAGCCTTTAAACGCTGGACCGGTCATGTCCCCAGCAGCGTCAGGCTTTGGTAAAACGGGGTACCGGTTGCGCCGGGTCAAAGCGTTTACCCTGCTCCAGTTGCTCAAAGATCCACAGTAGCTGGCCAACCTGCAATCTGACCTGGCCAGTCGCTACCATCACCCCGCTGACATAGGCACGAAAGGCCCCGCCTAATCCGGCAGCATCCGCTTCCTGCAATGCCTGACGCAATACCTGATCATGCAGGGTTTTATGAGCATGGCGGCGGGCATGTTGGTAGGCATGCCGCTCAGCCCAAAAGCTACCCAGCGCCTGATAAAGCGCATACAGTACTGCGGTACAGCACAAGGCTGTTAACAGAATAAACATCTCAGCCTCCTTTGGCGTTGCTATGGCAAATGCCCCTTACAACCAGATACGTTGCTGATGCAAAGTTAGACCGCTCTCTTCTGTGTTAGTGCAACATCGGTTAGCATAGCCATCTTGACGTCTTATGAGTAATTGCAGTGCTTTGGATCCCCTTTACCTTGCTGGCGGCCTTTATGCAGGCCTGGCGCAATGCGTTTCAAAAACAGTTAAGTAAAGACGTCAGTGTCGCTGGCGTGACGCTGGCACGCTTTATCTGGGCTTCGCCACTGGCAGCGCTGTATCTGGCGGGTCTTTATCAATGGCAACCCGTGGCCTTGCCTACCTTCAACCACCGCTTTGTTTTTTTTATTGTCGGTGCCGCTGTTGCGCAAATTATTGCCACCGCCTTAATGGTCAAACTGTTTAAGTTGCGCAACTACGCCATTGGCGCCGGATTGGCGAAAAGTGAAGCCATACTGGCTGCGATCCTGGGAGTCGCCTTTTTTAGTGAATCGTTAAGTTTGCTGGGTTGGGTCGGGGTACTACTGGGTGCGGTAGCCGTATTCTTGCTAAGCGGCGCCAGCTGGCGACAGCTATCGTGGCCGGTATTATTACTTGGCATCAGCAGTGGCTTAAGCTTTGCGCTAACCTCGCTTTGGGTGCGGCAAGCCAGTTTGGCGCTGGGGCTACCTTTCCCACACGGTGCAGCCTGGGTGCTGTTGGTCGTGATTTTACTGCAAACCCTAATCTTACTCAGCTACCTGCTGTGGCGGGAGCGCAGCACCTTACTTGCTCTGTGGCGACGTCCGCGGCTGACCCTGTTGATCAGTATCAGTAGTTGCATCGGCTCAATCGGCTGGTTTACCGCCATGAGCCTGGAATCAGTCGCGTTGGTAAAAACACTGGGCCAGGTCGAAGTGTTGTTTATGCTGCTGATCTCCGCCTTTTTCTTTAAAGAAAAGCTGCAAAGAACCGATCACGGCGGCCTGGCTCTGATAGTACTGGCCGCCATCGCAGTGATGTGGGCCTAGTGTCCGACACGCCGGGCGCTCTGAACGCCGCCCGGCCATTAACCGGATTGCGATTTGCCTTGATCTGCGCAGAGCTAAGGAAGCGATCCGTATGCCCCCCTGTTTCCCTAAAACAGAGCAAATTTTTCGTTAATTAGTCGTTGCATACGTATTCATCTTGTTCACCTGCACCAACTTGGCCATAACAGTAGGGCTTTGTGCAAACTTTTAGTGCAAAGATCGTGAGGCCTGTTAGGTACAGCTGGTGGCGCTTGGAGGCGCGGGGAGTAACAACAAGGACAAAGTCGTGGGACGGCAAGGCATGAAGCCGGGTAGTACAACGACAGGCCGGAAATAAAACTTTTTATTTTCAGGTAAAACCATGCAAAATACAGCGAAAACCTCCATTTGGCAGCGCTTGCGCCACAGCATTATTGCCGTAACGGCACTCAGCTTTTGCCTTAGCCTGCAGGCCAATCAGTTACCGCAGATCCCGCCGCAGCAGGTAAACAATACCATGTATCAGGCGTTTTACTGGGACGCCTATCCGGGCCTCTGGGCCAATTTACCCACTATGGCCGCTCCCTTGGCAGAACGCGGCATCACCTCGATCTGGTTGCCTCCTGCGGCTAAAGGCATGAATGGTACCAACAGCGTTGGCTACGATGTTTACGATTTCTGGGATCTGGGAGAATTTAACCAAAAAGGAACCATCGCGACCCGCTATGGTAGCCGCGCGCAGTTGCAGCAGGCACTAAGTGCCCTCGATCAACTGGGAATACAGGCCTATTTTGATGTGGTGTTTAATCACCGGATGGGCGCCGATGTGCAAGAGAATATTCCCGGCTTTGGCCTGGCCTGGACCGGGTATCACTTACAAGGTCGCCAGGCACACTATACCCAGCAAAATTGGGGCTATCTGTGGCACGACTTCGACTGGAACTGGACGGCTTTTAATGGCTCGGACAACCAGTTATATCCCGGCAAATGGTGGGGCAATACATTCCATTTTCCTTATCTGATGGGCGAAGATGTTGACTACAACCGCTTTGAAGTGCAGCAGGAAATGAAAGCCTGGGGTGAGTGGATCATCAACAATGTGGGCTTTAGTGGCTTTCGGATGGATGCGATTGCCCATGTCGATACCGATTTTACCCGCGATTGGATCAATCATGTGCAGTGGGCGACCAGCGACGATATATTCTTTGTCGCAGAAGCCTGGGTCAGTGATATCAATGGCTATCTGGACGCCGTCAATACGCCGCATTTACGTGCCTTTGATTTTAAACTACGCGAAGACTTTGTGGCCTTAAGTAGTGGTAGCAAAGATATGCGCTGGTGGGGAGGCCTGGTAAATAGCCGGCACCGCGACCGGGCGGTAACCTTTGTCGATAACCATGATACCAGCCGTGCCGGCAATCCTTATGGTATGCCACAGGTGATCAGCTATAAGAACCAGGCCTACGCCTACATCATGCTACGTGAACATGGCGTGCCGACTGTCTTTGCCCGCGATTACGATGAGTTTGCAATGGCTCCGACGCTGGATAAGCTGATTGAAGCCCGCCGTTACTTTGCCTATGGTCCTGGCCATGAATATTCTGGTAATACCGAGGCCGTGTATGCTTATGTACGGGAAGGGCTAAGCACTGTACCTGGCACCGGTTTAGTGATGCTGATATCGGGTCGTAACTGGGGTGTGCAACAATCTTTTTGGATCAACAGCCGTCAACCCAACACGACCTTTTACGACTACACCGGCAATATCAGCGGCACCATCACCACTAATGCACAGGGCTTTGCCAAT
>DAIOUM010000075.1:0-2357 GCA_036759505.1 Alishewanella sp.
ATGAACAGTGTGAAACATGCCTTTGCTGAGCAGAGCGCGCCAGCCATCAGCTTGCAGGTGCAACAGCAAGGGCGGCAGCTGTTGTTTGATTATGCGGATAACGGCTGCGGTATGGACGAACAAAATCTGGCGCTGATTTTCGAGCCCTTTTTTACCACTAAAAGAGCTGCCGGCGGCACCGGTTTGGGAGCACATATCGTGTTTAATCTGGTTACGGCGCGCTTTAAGGGGCAAATCCAGGTGCAGAGCACGCCGGGTCAGGGTTTACATTACCGTATTAGTTTACCGCTGGACGCTTGCTAAAATTCTGGCTTCGTTTAAAATATGTTTCGTTTCGAAACTTAAGCGAAAGAAATGAATAAGCGTAATACCCAGCAACGCCGCCATCTGATCGTCGCCCGCCTGCAACAACAGGGCGAAGTGACTGTTGAGCAGTTAGCCGAGCAATTTCAAACCTCCGAAGTGACGATTCGTAAAGACTTAACGGCATTAGAGGCCGCGGGGTTGTTATTGCGCCGCTATGGTGGTGCTGTGCCGGTGCCACAGGACTTTGTCTCAGACAGCAGCCTGGAAAAAGTTTCAGAGCGAAAGTTAGCGATTGCCAAAGCAGCGGCGGCGCTGATTAAAGATCATTACCGGATTATTATCGACAGTGGCCGCACCACGGCGGCCTTGTTACCTGAGCTGGCGCAAAAACGCGGTTTGGTGGTGATGACCAACTCGCTGGCCATTGCCAATGCGCTGCGCGAGCTGGAAAACGAACCGACGCTGCTGATGACTGGCGGTACCTGGGATCCGCAATCGGAAGCCTTTCAGGGCCAGCTGGCAGAACAAATGCTGCGTAATTACGATTTTGATCAGCTATTTATTGGCGCTGACGGTATCGATCTGGCGCGCGGCACCACTACCTATAACGAGCTGTATAGTTTAAGCCGGGTGATGGCTGAGGTTGCGCGTGAGGTAATCGTGATGCTGGAGTCCGACAAGCTGGGGCGCAAAATCCATAATCTGGAGCTGCCCTGGTCACTGGTTAAGGTACTGGTTACCGACAGCGGCTTGCCGGAAAGCGCAGCGGCTGAAATTGCAGCACAAGGGGTAAGGGTGATCCGGGTTCAGGCCTGATTAACCTGAGAGCGATAACGTAGAATTTATTTATCAACTTATTGGAGTAAGGCTATGTGTGGCATTGTAGGCGCGGTCGCGCAACGGGATGTGGTGGATATTCTGGTTGAGGGTTTACGCCGGCTGGAATACCGCGGCTATGATTCTGCCGGTGTGGCAGTAGTTAACGACAGTGGCGAGCTGCAACGTTTGCGCCGCCTGGGTAAGGTTAAAGAGCTGGCGGATGCGGTTGCCGCGCAGCCGGTTCCCGGCGGTACCGGTATCGCTCACACCCGCTGGGCTACCCATGGTGAACCCAGTGAGCGCAATGCCCACCCGCATGTTTCCAGCAATATTACTGTGGTGCATAACGGTATTATCGAGAACCACGCCGTATTACGCGACGCCTTAAAGGCCAAGGGCTATATCTTTACTTCTGATACTGACACCGAGGTGATTGCCCACTTGGTCGAAGAAGAGCTAAAAAGCCACAGTTCATTACTGACTGCGGTGCAGGCTGCGGTAAAACAATTACACGGTGCTTATGGCACTGTGCTGCTGGATAAAACCGATGCCAGCCGCGTGGTAGTGGCCCGCTCGGGCAGCCCGCTGGTGATTGGCCTGGGTATTGGTGAAAACTTTATCGCCTCGGATCAGCTGGCGCTGTTACCTGTTACCCGCCGCTTTATCTTTTTAGAAGAAGGCGATGTGGCGGAAATTACCCGCCACAGCGTTAGCATTTTTGATAAAAACGGCCAGGCGGTCGAGCGCGAAGTGCATGAGTCGAACGTTAGCTATGACGCCGGTGACAAAGGCCAGTACCGCCACTTTATGCTAAAAGAAATCTACGAGCAGCCAAGTGCGATCAATAACACGCTGGAAGGCCGGCTGAGCAGCGACAGCGTGCTGGATGAAACCTTTGGCAATGGCGCGGCTGAGCTGTTTAAAAAAGTAAAACATATTCAAATCGTCGCCTGTGGCACCAGCTACCACTCGGGTATGGTTGCCCGTTACTGGCTGGAAGCGCTGGCTGGCGTGTCTTGTAATGTCGAAATTGCTTCTGAGTTCCGCTACCGTAAATCCTTTGTGCAGTCAAACAGCCTGCTGGTTAGCATTTCACAATCCGGTGAAACAGCCGACACCCTGGCGGCACTGCGCTTGGCAAAAGAAGCCGGTTATCTGGGTAGCCTGACTATTTGTAACGTTGCCGGCTCGTCGCTGGTGCGCGAATCGGATCTGGCCTTTATGACCCGTGC
>DAIOUM010000075.1:2457-10882 GCA_036759505.1 Alishewanella sp.
GATCAGTATCCAATCGCGATGGAAGGGGCGTTAAAGCTAAAAGAAATTTCCTATATCCACGCTGAAGCCTATGCCGCCGGTGAGTTAAAGCATGGCCCGCTGGCGCTGATCGACGCCGATATGCCAATTATCGTCGTTGCTCCCAATAACGATCTGCTGGAGAAACTGCAGTCGAACGTGGAAGAAGTGCGTGCCCGCGGCGGTATTCTGTATGTGTTCGCCGATGCCGACGCCCGCTTTAAATCAGATGCGACTATGCGCGTTATCAATGTGCCGCATGTAGCCGATATTCTGGCGCCCATCGTCTACACCCTGCCACTGCAGTTACTGAGCTACTATGTGGCCATTATCAAGGGCACCGACGTAGACCAGCCGCGTAATTTGGCAAAATCTGTTACAGTAGAATAATTTAGGGCATCTTTTCTAAGCTCTTGCTTCATATAATCAGGCGGCACTAATCTGGTGCCGCCTTATTTTTCTATCCCCTTTCTGTTCTTGTCTTTAAAACCTGCCAACTTAATCTGAGCTTTTTTTACACAGCGCATTGACGGCTGAAAATTCTTGTTCTACATTATGTAAGCGCTTACATTTGTGTTTCTTCCAGTGTAATTTAAATGTGAGCGTCACAGTATTATTAAAAACGACGCAAAGATAAGGTAATCCGGGAGAACACTATGAATCAAAAACGTTTCAAACTATCGCGTTTAGCGGTCAGTTTGTCACTGATCACCGGCGCGAGCGTGCTAGCCTCCGCTTATGCTCAGGAAGCGGAAGCAGAGAAAGCCAGTGAAGAGTTTGAAATTATTCAGGTATCTGGCATCCGTGGCAGTTTAGTCAAGTCGATGGATGTAAAGCGCAGTTCTACAGGCGTGGTGGATGCCATTTCTGCAGAAGATATCGGTAAATTCCCGGATACCAACTTAGCTGAGTCCCTGCAGCGGATTACGGGTGTCGCGATAGATCGTTCTAACGGCGAGGGTAGCCGGGTTACCGTACGCGGTTTTGGGCCAGAGTTTAACCTGGTAATGCTAAATGGCCGGCAAATGCCCGCTTCGTCATTGGAAGCCACAACAGCGTCATCATCACGCTCTTTTGACTTCGCCAACCTGGCCTCCGAGGGGATTGCCGGGGTTGAAGTATACAAAACCGGCCGTGCCAGCATCGCAACCGGTGGCCTGGGTTCAACCATCAATATTTTGACCACCAAACCGCTGAACGCGCCAGGTATGAAAGCCACTTTTGGTGTTAAAGGTGTGATGGATCAGTCTACTGACGAAGGGTCCAATATTACCCCTGAGCTATCAGGTTTATACAGTAACACCTTTAATGACAATAAGTTTGGTGTCGCGATCAGTGGTTCTTACCAACAGCGCGATAGTGGTAATAAACAGGCTAATACCGGCGGCTGGCGTACCTTCCCGGGCAATATTAATGGTTTTGACTGGGGTGGCGGCAATGCAGACTGGGGTGGTTTGATTCCGGATGGCCCTAATGCCCACCAAAATTACCCTGCTGTAGATTCGATTTATTCTGTGCCACAAAGCCTGGGTTATGCTTTTCACGAAGTGGAAAGAACCCGTACTAATGGCCAGTTAGTTCTGCAGTACAAACCTATTGATGCTGTTACTACGAGTCTAGATTACACCTACTCCAAAAATGAGGTGTCAGATCGATATAACGATGTGTCTGCCTGGTTTAACTTTGGTCCGTCAACGGGCCTCTGGAGTGATGGCCCGGTTGCAGCACCTATTGTCTATTCAGAGCGATTCGATGCGCCGGGCGATTTAGCGATGGGCGGTGGTCAATTCTCGACCATGAATGAGAACAAATCATTAGGTTTTAACACGCAATGGCAAGTGAATGATAACCTGAAATTAGAGTTGGATTATCACGACTCCTCAGCCGTGTCGCGCCCGAATAGTCCTTTTGGTAGTAACAATGTGATTGGCACAGCAACTTTCGTCCGTGCTGTAACAACTGCGCGTTTTGATAGTAAATTACCTACCTTAGCCATAACTTACCCGCCGGGTTTTACCGGCATCAGAGGGGAAGATATGCGCATTACCGGTAGCTCGTTCCGCAATAGCCAAATGCGTAGTGATATCGAGCAATTACAATTGCGCGGTAACTATGTGTTTGATACCGGCCTGTTAAACAGCATCGATTTTGGTGTGTCGAGCTCAGAAACCCGCAATCGTTCGGCATTTTCTAACGTGCAACAAGACAACTGGGGTGGTTTAGGCGCTGCCGGCGATATCAACCCGGCAGTCTTTAAGCTTGATCAATTAGCAGATAATTTTAATGCCTCAACCAGCAGCGATATGCTGAAAGAATTCTTCCGTTGGGATTTCAATACGCTGCGTCAAATTGCTAATGACACTTATGGCGTTCTGGGTGCAGTTGGCGACTGTGGTACCTCATTTTGTGCCTCCTCAAATATGACTACCGATCGCCGTACTACTGAAGAGCAGCGAGCAGCTTACCTGCAGTTTAACTTTGCCGGTGAGATGGGTTCGCGTCCTTATGGCTTAACTACCGGCATTCGCTATGAAAAAACCGATGTTACCTCCAGTGCTTTGGTGCCGGTATACAGCGGTATTGCCTGGGCGGGTGACAACGAGTTCAACCTGATTAGCACCGGTGAAAGTGACTTTACTGAGTTAACGGGTGGTTATACCAACCTGTTGCCAAACATCGACTTCAATGTGGAATTTATTGATGATGTGATTCTGCGTGCCTCGGTCAGCAAAACGATTGCGCGGCCAAGTTACGCTGATATCCAGGGTGGTCAGACACTTGACGCGCTGGTGCGTATCGACGGCGGCACCGGGGCTCGTGGCAATCCAGACTTAGATCCATTTGAGTCGACTAACTTCGACTTATCACTGGAGTGGTACTACGGTGAAGGCAGTTATATGTCGGTGGGATACTTCCGGAAAAAGGCGAAAAACTTTATCGGCCGTACCACTGTTGCGGAACCAACATTCAACTTGCCACACCCGGCGCAAGGTGCCCGTTATACCGAAGCGGTAGCTGCAGTGGGTAACAATGCGACCGCCATTCGTAACTATATCAGACAGAATTATCCGGATACGGTTGATGCTAACGGCTTTATTCTGGGCGTGCCCGGTGACAGACCGGCTAACTTTAATATCACTATTCCGGTTAACCAGGATGATGCGAAGTTAGATGGCTGGGAGTTGGCAGTGCAGCACCTGATTGGTGAAACCGGCTTTGGGGTTATTGCTAACGCAACCATCGTGAACGGTGACTTCAAATACGATAACTTCAGTTTAGGCGAGCAATTCGCGCTACTGGGTATGAGCGATACCTACAACCTGGTCGGGTTCTACGATCGGGATGGCATACAAGCCCGTATCGCCTATAACTGGCGGGGTAAGTTCCTGGCGTCAACGGTTAACGCTCAGGGCTTGCAAAATCCGATTTACGTAGAAGCCTACGGTCAGTGGGATGCCAGCGCCAGCTATGATTATACTGAGCAGCTGACGTTCTTTATTGAAGCCATCAACCTGACCAATGAAGCGGTACGTTCACATGAGCGCAACCCATTGCAATTAGTGAACTATACTGAAACCGGACGTCGCTTTGGTATTGGAGCCCGCTATACCTTCTAAGATGTTCTTGCCCTGAATCAGTAGCCATCGCAAGATGGCTACTTTTTAAAAGAAGTGGTCATGATGCAAGCAACCCAAACCCAGGCAACCGATAAGCTAACCGCGGCGGCAAAAGCGTCAGCCTTTGCCAATGGGCGGTTAAGTATCGTGGTGGTGGGTGGCGGCAGCGCCGGCTGGCTTACGGCTGCTTTACTGGCGGCAGATCATCAGGCCGATCCACGGGTCAGTGTGACCTTAATTGAGTCGGCTTCGGTGCCGACCATTGGGGTTGGCGAGGGCACCTGGCCATCAATGCGTGCCACCCTGGCGCGAATTGGTATTTCAGAAACCGAATTCGTTCTAAGCTGTGACGCCAGTTTTAAGCAAGGCAGTGTGTTTCGGCAATGGCGTAGCAATACACCAGCAGATTGCTATTACCACCCCTTTACCGCTCCGGTAGCGACCAATGAACTGGATATTGCCGATTACTGGTTTGCCTATCAGCAGCAGGTCGAGTTTGCCGCTGCGGTATCCAGTCAACCTGCCGTGATAGCCGCAGGTCTGGCACCAAAACGGATCGCGACACCGGAATATGCCTTTATCCAGAATTACGGCTATCACCTGGACGCCGGCAAATTTATCGCCTTACTCACGCACCATGCCAAGCGGCTGGGCGTGCAGCAGATAATCGATGATGTAGTGGCGATCCAGAGTCACCCAGATGGTCGTATTGCCGCCTTACAAACCACGCAACATGGCGCTTTGCCGGGTGATTTATTTGTCGATTGCTCCGGCTTGCAGAGTTTGTTAATCGGCCGGCATTACCAAACGCCGCTACTTAGCGTACAGCAGCATTTGCTAAATGATAGTGCTTTGGCTGTACAGGTGCCCTACGATGATGAACAGGCGCCCATTGCATCGGCAACGCTGGCTACTGCGCAAGCACAAGGCTGGGTCTGGGATATCGGTTTACCTACCCGGCGTGGCGTAGGCTTTGTTCATCACAGTGGTCATACCGATGCAGCACAGGCGTTGAGCACCCTTGCCCAGTACCTGCAACTTTCAGAACAAGAGTTCAGTGCCCGTTACCAACCCAGAACGATCCGTTTCACACCGGGTTACCGCCAGCAGTTCTGGCGGCATAACTGCGTTGCGGTGGGTATGGCTGCGGGTTTTATTGAGCCACTGGAGGCGTCAGCTCTGGTAATGGTTGAACTGTCTGCCAAGTTTATCAGTGAGCAATTACCGCGCAGCCTGGCGCAACTTGACATTGTCGGTGCGCGCTTTAATCAGACGTTTCGCTACCGCTGGCAGCAAATTGTCGAATTTTTAAAGTTACATTATGTCTTGTCGATGCGCTCCGACAGTGATTATTGGTTAGCCCAGCGTGCAGAAACGTCTATTCCCGCGTCGTTACAGGAAAAGTTAGCGATGTGGCAACACTTTGTGCCAAGCCGCTATGATTTGCCGATGGCGGAAGAGTTATTTCCTGCTGCCAGTTATCAGTATATTTTGTATGGCATGCGGCATTTCCCTGCCAGCGAACGGCCGACTAAAGCCAGCTTTCGTGCTAATCAGGCTTTTGCCGAAGTACAACAGAAAACCCAGCAACTTATGGCTGGCCTGGTCAGTAATCGCGAATTATTACAGCAAATTAAAGCCCATGGCTTACAAAAAATTTAAAGGGGAGCAGATGGCTAGTATCGAATTACTCAATAATGTTGACCATCCTGGCGTCAAAATCCGTACCGAGCGTAGTCTGCAGCTTGGCGATAACCAAATGTTTTGTTTGAGTTTCCCGGCCGAGTTTCGTACTGCTCAAGCCTATTACCCTATCTTGTTTTACAAAGACGGTAATACTGGTCAGTTTATGCCGGTGCTGTTGCTGGGTTTTCAACCCGGGGAAAATCTGTTCGTTAACCAGCAAGGCTGGCAGGTGAGTTATCTGCCATTAGATATGGCACGGCAGCCGTTTACCATCGGCTTGCAACAGGGGGAGCGCGTTATCCACCTTGATATGGCGCACCCCAGAGTGAGTAGTACCGAGGGAGAGGCGTTATTTCTGGAATTAGGTGGTCATAGCCCGTATTTACAGCAAGTCGCGGCGCAACTGGAAACCCTGCACCATGGCATGACTGACGCCCGGCAATTCTGTCAGCAGCTGCTGGCTCTGGAGTTGATTGAATCCTTTGTGCTTGATGTCACCTTAAACAATGGTCAGCAGCATAGTTTGCATGGCTTTTACACCATCAACGAGCCGCGTCTGGCGCAGCTGACGGGCGAGCAATTACTGCAGTTACAACAGACAGGTTATTTAGAGGCAATCTATATGATGTTAGCCTCGCAAGCGCAATTCGCGCGCCTAATCGGCCTGAAAAATCAACAGCGGGTAGCGAACTAAGATGTGGTCTGCAGCACAACCGGTCGCGACACTGTCCGGAGTGACTGCGGATAGCATTGATATCACCACCCTGAATAGTGTCAAACCACTGTACTTGCCAGGCTTTGCTGCGCATTGGCCAGCAGTCAGCGCTGCTCAACAAGGCACGGCCGCAATCAGTGATTACTTATTGAGCCACTATAGCGGCGAACCGCTGACGGCCTATACCAGTAGTGCCGAAAGTGGCGGCCGGGTATTCTACAACACGGACTTTAGCGGCTTTAACTTTCAACCGGTACATGCCACCCTTGAACAGCTGCTGGCTGCGTCAGATAGTGGTCAGCATTGGTATGTTGGGTCGACCTTTATCCCGCGCTGGTTCCCGCATTGGTTACAACAGCAGCAGGTACCGGCGCTGGCGCAGCATGCTGATAATCCATTGGTGAGCCTATGGTTAGGTAATCAGAGTCGTGTTGCCGCGCACGCTGATCTGCCGCAAAACCTGGCGGTAGTGCTGGCTGGGCGCCGGCGTTTTACCTTGTTTCCACCTGAGCAATTAGCCAATTTATATATTGGTCCACTTGATGTAACGCCGGCCGGCCAGGCCATTAGCCTAGTCGACTTTACCAATCCGGATCTGAAGCGATTTCCCAAATTTGCCACCGCTATGGCACAGGCGCAGGTGATAGAGTTACAGCCCGGCGATGCGTTAATCATTCCGAGTATGTGGTGGCACCATGTTGAAGCGCTGAGCTCACTCAATGTGCTAATGAATTACTGGTGGCGGGATAGTCCGGGCTATGCACCCAGCCCGCAACTGGCGTTAAAGCTGGCGATGTTGAGTATCAAGGCCTTACCTGACGAGCAAAAAGCGGCCTGGCGGGCACATTTTGAACACTATGTGTTTGGTGACGATCAAGCTGAACATATTCCTGCCCATTTACGTGGTGTGCAAGGGCCGCTTTCCGAACCTTTAGCCCGCCAAATACGGGCTGAGCTATTAAATAAATTAAACCGATGACGACGAGGTTCATATGCAATCGCAAGCAGTTAAGCGAGTGGTGATTGCCGGTGGTGGCACCGCAGGTTGGATGGCGGCTGCTGCTATCGCCAAATTAATGGGCAAAAATTTACAAATTTGTTTGATCGAGAGTGATGAGATTGCCACCGTGGGGGTGGGTGAAGCGACCATTCCACCGTTATTAACGTTACACAAACTACTCGGCATTAACGAAGCGGAATTTATGGCCGCTACCCAGGCCACCTTTAAGTTGGGTATTCAATTTGAAAACTGGCGTGATCAAGGGCTGGATTATATTCACTCCTTTGGCAGTACCGGTCAGGACTGTTGGGCGGCGGGTTTTCAACATTTCTGGTTAAAAGGCCAGCAACTGGAGCTGGCCGCTGACTACGGCGATTATTGTCCGGAGCTGCTGGCGGCGAAAGCTAACAAGTTTGCCCACTTACCGGGGCGTTCCTTAAATTACGCCTTTCATTTTGATGCTGGCTTATATGCCAAATTCTTACGTGCTATGGCAGAGCAGCATGGCGCAAGACGGCTTGAAGGCAAAATTGCCCGGGTAGAAACCTGTGAGCAAACTGGCAATATCACCGCTGTGCAGATGGCCGATGGCGAACGTATTGCAGGCGATCTGTTTATTGACTGTACCGGCTTTCGGGCGCTGCTGATTGAACAAACCCTGCATACCGGCTTTGACGACTGGAGCCACTGGTTACCTTGCGATTCCGCGATCGCTGTGCAAACGCGCGCAACGCGTGAGCCGGTACCCTATACCCGCTCTATCGCCCATGGTGCTGGCTGGCAGTGGCAAATACCGTTGCAGCACCGTGTTGGTAACGGCATGGTGTATTGCAGTAAGTATTGGTCAGATGAGCAGGCAAAAGCCGAATTATTAGCCAATATCAATGGTGACTTACTGACAGAGCCGCGCGTTATTAAATTCCGTACCGGAATGCGCCGCAAGCACTGGAACAAAAATTGTGTCGCTCTGGGCCTGGCCAGTGGTTTTATCGAGCCGCTGGAATCAACCAGCATTCATTTGATCCAACGCAGTATCGTCCGGTTGCTGCAAATGTTTCCGTTAAATGGCATCAGTCAGGCTGATATTGATGAATTTAACCAACAAACGGAACATGAAGTGCTGAATATCCGGGATTTTATTATTTTGCATTATCATGTTACAGCGCGCCGGGACACTGGGTTCTGGCGTTATTGCCAAAATATGCCGATCCCTGAATTACTGGCACACCGCATCCGCTTGTTCAGGGAAACCGGCCGGGTATTTAAGGTGCCAAACGAGTTATTTGGCGAAAACTCCTGGACACAAGTGATGCTCGGACAAGGCATTACGCCGCAGCAATATCATCCTATTGTTGAGCAGATGAGTAAGGAAGAGCTTAATCACTTCCT
>DAIOUM010000076.1:0-10862 GCA_036759505.1 Alishewanella sp.
CGGCTTTTCCAAAGCGGGCAGTGACATTAAAGCGCATTTCGCTATAATTAGCGCCCATTAAATAGATACACTATCAATTTCGACAGCCGCGCAGACAAAAACCGTGGTTGTCGCCAGATGACAGGTGTGGCACTTCAGCTTGAATGAAAGGAAAGGTTAATGCGTAGCCATTATTGCGGTAAGTTAACGGCAACAGAAGTTGGGCAAGACGTCACCTTAAGTGGTTGGGTCAACCGGCGGCGGGATCTGGGCGGTCTGATTTTTATTGACTTGCGTGACCGTGAAGGTCTGGTGCAGGTGGTATGTGACCCGGATTTAAAAGATTTGTTCGATGTTGCCTATACCGTGCGTAATGAATACTGCATTCAGATAAAAGGCCAGGTGCGGGCGCGTCCGGCATCCCAAGTCAACCAGGATATGGCCACTGGCGCGGTAGAAGTTTATGCCAGTGAACTGACCATTCTGAATAAGGCCGCGCCACTGCCACTGGACTTTAACCACGAAAACAGTGAAGAGCAGCGCCTGAAATACCGCTACCTGGATTTACGCCGGCCGCTGATGAGCGACCGGCTGAAATTCCGCGCTAAGGTCACCAGCTTTGTGCGCAATTTTATGGACAGCCAGGGCTTTTTAGATGTCGAAACGCCGATCCTGACCAAGGCCACACCAGAGGGCGCGCGCGATTATCTGGTACCCAGCCGCACGCACAAAGGCCAGTTCTTTGCGTTGCCACAATCACCACAGCTGTTTAAGCAGCTGTTGATGATGTCAGGTCTGGATCGCTACTACCAGATCGTGAAATGCTTCCGTGATGAAGACTTACGGGCCGATCGCCAGCCGGAGTTTACCCAGATCGATATCGAAACCTCCTTTATGACGGCGCCGGAAGTCATGGCGGTGACCGAGCAGATGGTGCGTGAGATGTTCCAGAGCCTGCTGAATGTTGATTTAGGCGATTTCCCACGCATGCCGTATTGGGAAGCGATGCGCTTATACGGTTCCGACAAGCCGGATTTACGGAACCCGATGCAGTTTGTCGATGTGGCTGACTTATTAAAAGACGTCGAATTTAAAGTCTTCTCCGGCCCGGCCAATGATCCAAAAGGTCGCGTCGTGGCATTAAAGGTCCCTGGCGCCGCCGAGAAAATCTCCCGCAAAGATATCGACAACTACACCAGCTTTGTTGGCATCTATGGCGCCAAGGGTTTAGCCTGGTTGAAAGTTAACGATCTGGCAGCAGGCGCTGAAGGTATCCAGTCACCGGTAGCCAAGTTCTTAAGCGCCGGGATCATTACCGAAATTCTGGCCCGTACCGGCGCGGCGAATGGCGATTTAATTTTCTTTGGTGCCGATAGCTACAAAGTTGTCTGCGAGGCCATGGGCGCACTGCGCTTAAAGCTGGGCGAAGACTTAAAACTGACGGTACCAGGCTGGAAACCGCTGTGGGTGGTAGACTTCCCGATGTTTGAAGAAAACGATGATGGCAGCTACTCGGCAGTGCACCATCCGTTTACCTCGCCACTGGACACGGCGCATTTCCTGAATACCCCGAATAACGAGCTCAAGCTCGGTGAGCTGTTATCCAATGCCTACGACATGGTGTTAAACGGCACTGAATTAGGTGGTGGCTCAGTGCGGATCCACACCGCTGAAGTGCAGGCCAAAGTCTTTACCTTATTAGGCATTAGCGATGAAGAAGCGGCCGAGAAATTTGGTTTCCTGCTCGAAGCGTTAAAATACGGCGCGCCGCCGCATGCCGGTTTGGCCTTTGGCCTGGATCGCCTGGTAATGCTGATGACCGGCGCGACCTCAATCCGTGATGTGATGGCATTCCCGAAAACTGCCACCGCCGCTTGCCCGCTCACGGACGCACCGGGTGCCGCTAATCCAGCTCAATTAGCTGAACTGGGTATTCAGGTGGCGGTCAAAGCCTGAGTCTGAGCAGCGAAGCAACCGCTAAGCTTTTGCAGTGGGCCTTGCCCACTGCGTCTTTACCCCGCAGTTTTTACAAGCACAGGAGCACCGATGGCTGGACACAGTAAATGGGCCAATATGAAGCATCGTAAGGCCCGCCAGGATGCGAAGAAAAACAAAATCTGGACCAAGATGATCCGCGAGCTGACCACTGCAGCCCGCATTAGCCCCGATGTTGCCGCCAACCCACGCTTACGTTTGGCTGTCGACAAAGCCTTAAGTGAAAATATGACCCGCGACACCATTGAGCGTGCCATTAAGCGCGGTGCCGGTATGCAAGACGGTGAGCAATACGAAGAGCTGGTCTACGAAGGCTATGGGCCGGGTGGTGTCGCGGTTATCGTTGAAACCATGACCGACAATAATAAGCGCACTGTGGCGGATGTGCGGCATGCCTTTAGCAAATACGGTGGTAACCTAGGCACCAGCGGTTCAGTCGCCTATCTATTTCAGCGCAAGGGCGTGTTGTTGTTTGCGCCGGGCATTGATGAAGATCAGCTGCTGGAGTTGGCGTTGGATGCCGGTGCCGATGATGTACAAAGCCATGAGGATGGCAGCCAGGAAGTACTGACCAGCCCGGAGGCCTTCAGTGCCGTCAAAGATGCGTTAGCTGCGGCCGGTTTTACTGCCGAATCAGCAGAAATTACCTTGTTACCGGACACCCGCGCTGAGCTTGATGCCGATACCGCGGCCAGGTTTATTAAAATGCTCGACGCGCTGGAAGACTCTGACGATGTGCAAAACGTTTACCATAATGCCGACATTAGCGACGACATTATGGCGACACTGGAGTAAGCTTGGCGATTATTCTGGGTATTGACCCCGGCAGCCGGCTGACCGGTTATGGTGTGATTAAGCAGCTTGGCGGTAACTTTAGTTATGTCGCCAGTGGCTGTATCCGTACCGGTACCGATGAGCTGCCGGAGCGGTTGATCCGCATTTTTAATGGCGTAAGCGAAATTATCGCCCAGACTCAGCCCACTGTGTTTGCGATTGAGCAGGTCTTTATGGCACGTAATGCCGACTCGGCGTTAAAGCTGGGGCAGGCACGGGGGGCGGCCATTGTCGCCGCCTGCCATGCCGGGCTGTCGGTGTTTGAGTATTCTGCCCGCCAGGTGAAGCAAGCCGTAGTGGGCACGGGCGCGGCCGATAAAGCTCAGGTGCAGCATATGGTGCGTTATCTGTTAAAGCTACCGGCCAACCCGCAAGCCGACGCCGCCGATGCCCTGGCAGTAGCGCTATGTCATGGTCATACCCAGCAAAGCCTGGTCAGTCTGGCCGGGCAGGCTAGTAAAACGGTACGCGGTCGTTTACGTAAATAAGGAAAGCTGATGATTGGTCGTTTACAAGGCACTATTCTGGAAAAACAACCCCCGGATCTGCTTATTGATGTTGGAGGTGTGGGTTATGAAGTGCAGCTGCCACTGACCAGCTTTTATGAATTACCGGACGTGGGCAAAACCGCTATCCTCTATACCCACTTTGTGGTGCGTGAAGATGCACAGCTACTCTATGGTTTTAGTAACCCGACCGAGCGCAGCTTATTTCGCCAGTTGATTAAAGCCAATGGCGTCGGCCCTAAGCTGGCGCTGACTATTCTATCCGGCATGACCGCGCAACATTTTGTGCGTTGCGTGCAGTTTGACGATATAAGCACCTTAATTAAGCTTCCTGGGGTTGGTAAAAAGACGGCGGAGCGGCTGGTGATTGAAATGCGCGACCGCCTAAAGGATTGGGGTGTGACACCACAAACGCCGGTAACCGATAAGCTACTACTCAGTGATGATGAAGCTATTTTCGCGCCGCCAGCCACAGCCGAGCAGGATGCGATTGGCGCTTTGCTGGCCTTGGGGTATAGTCAGGCACAGGCCGCGAAAGCGGTAAAACAGTATTTAACGCCGGGGATTAGCAGCGAGCAGCTAATCAAGGCGGCCTTAAAGAGTATGATTTAAGCCATGATTGAAGCCGATCGCCTGCTACAGCCGGGAATATTAAAAGAAGAAGAAGTAATTGACCGTGCGATACGGCCAAAAAGTCTGGCGGATTATACCGGTCAGCAGCATGTGCGCGAACAAATGGCGATCTTTATCGAAGCCGCCCGTGGTCGGGGCGATCCACTGGATCATTTACTGATTTTCGGCCCGCCGGGTCTGGGTAAAACCACGCTGGCGATGATTGTCGCTAACGAAATGGGCGTCAATATTAAAACTACCTCTGGCCCGGTGCTGGAAAAAGCCGGAGATCTCGCCGCGTTGCTAACCAATCTGGAGCAGAATGATGTGCTCTTTATTGATGAGATCCATCGCTTAAGCCCTGTAGTAGAGGAAATTCTGTATCCAGCGATGGAAGACTACCAGCTGGACATTATGATTGGCGAAGGGCCTGCCGCACGCTCAATTAAGCTTGATCTGCCGCCTTTTACGCTGGTGGGTGCCACCACTCGTGCCGGTGCCTTAACCTCACCCCTGCGCGACCGCTTTGGCATAGTGCAGCGGCTGGAATTTTATAAGGTCGAGGAACTGAGCCAGATTATTCAGCGCTCGGCCCATTATCTGAATATGCAGCTGGACGTGGCAGGGGCCACCGAGATTGCCCGCCGCTCCCGCGGCACACCGCGTATTGCGAACCGGCTACTGCGCCGGGTGCGCGATTATGCGCAGGTAAAATCCAATGGAGTAGTGTCTATCGAGGTTGCCGCAGCCGCATTAAAAATGGTCGATGTCGATGCTGAAGGCTTTGATTACATGGACCGTAAGCTGCTAACGGCTATTATTGACAGCTTTATGGGCGGGCCTGTGGGGCTGGATAACCTGGCAGCAGCGATCGGGGAAGAGAAAGAAACCATTGAAGATGTGATAGAGCCATTTTTGATTCAGCAGGGCTTTATTCAGCGTACACCGCGTGGCCGCATCGCCACAGCAAGAGCCTATCGTCATCTGGGTTTTGATTTGCCCGAGTCGAAATAAGTCGAAATAAAAAAAAGCCCGCTCAATGAGCGGGCAAGCAACAAGTTGAAGGAAGTGCTTCAATAAATCCAGGGAACATGTTTGGAGCAAACAACAAAACCTCTCTCACAAAGTCTCATTGCTAAGTGAACTGTCTAAACAACCAAAACTCGCTACCACTTTTCCGGTTGTCTTTGCGCTAGCTCAGAACACCTGCGTATCTTAAAGATTTGGAGTAATTACTTCAAACGAGAAAAACTGGCGTTTTGCCATTAAAAAAACTAATGGATTTTGGGGTTAATGAAAAAGATAACGTCAAGCAATTTAGCGGGTAAATCTGTAGATTTGGCGCTTGTTCATCCAGCGTTAAGCTTGGGTGCCCAAGATAAGCTTCGTGATACTTTAAGTCGGTGAAAATGATTTACTCGGTGGTCAGTTTTACGGCTAAATCCAGAATGCAGAGCGTGTTTTAATACCGCTGTAACACATTCTGATTTCGGGCAGAAAAACAAGTGGCGGCGCTAAAAAAATATAGTTGTGAAAAGCGATGCCAACCGATTGAGTTAAATTGCAGGCTTAATTATCATACAGGCGCGAAAAATCGTCGTTTCAGCTCATGCAGTTGCAGGCTTGTCTTCGAGTTGTTGTCACCAGCGCCTTAGCGGTGGCATACGGGCAAGTGAACCTGATTAACTCCCTGATTAATGAGGAAAAGCGCGCGCCATTGGGTAGCGTGCCCTTGCGGGTGAGCGATGTAAATAACGGGATTTTTTGTAGTACGGCGAGCCCTTAGCTACCGGTACGGCACTACTGAACCAACTTTGGTTGACTCAGTCTTGTCATATCAGTACCTTAGCATCAAAGGCTGCTATTATTTTATTCGTTTAGACAGAGGTGCCAACAGGTGACAGGTTCAGGTGAAATTTCGATTCTGCATTTATTGCTCGAAGCCAGTATTGTGGTGCAGGCGGTTATGTTGATCCTGGTTGGTATGTCAATCACTTCCTGGGCGATGATTTTTAAGCGTAAGAAAGTGCTAAAAGCCGCACTGGACGATGCGAAGAAGTTTGAAGACCGTTTCTGGTCTGGTGTTGACCTATCCAAGCTATATGCTGAGGTCAGTGCACGACAGCAGGTAGATGGCTTAGAGTCACTATTTAAAGCTGGTTTTAAAGAGTTTGCCCGTTTGCACAAAAGCAGCCGCCAGTCAGCAGCCGTCATGGACGGTACTCACCGCGCAATGCGCGTTGGCTTGTCTCGCGAAGTAGAGCGTTTAGAGCAAGACCTGCCATTTTTGGCCACCGTTGGCTCAATCAGCCCCTATATCGGCTTATTCGGTACTGTGTGGGGTATTATGAATTCTTTTATTGCCTTGGGTTCAGTACAACAAGCCACGCTATCGATGGTAGCGCCAGGTATAGCAGAAGCGCTGATCGCGACGGCCATCGGTTTATTTGCTGCTATCCCGGCGGTTATCGCCTACAACAAGTTTTCGCACGAAGTAGAACAGATTGAAAGTAGTTACGTCAATTTCGTCGAAGAATTTGCCAACATCCTGCATCGCCAGGCTGTTAGTAGCGGTGAGGCTGCCTGATGTATACCCGCAAAAAACGTCGCCCGGTAGCTGAGATTAACGTCGTACCTTATATCGACGTTATGCTGGTACTCTTGGTGATTTTTATGGTGACCATGCCGATCATTACTCAGGGCGTAAATGTCGAATTGCCAAAATCTGCGGCTGAGCCTATTGCGCAGATGAAAGATGGTAAAACGCCACTGATTGCGACCGTTGATGAAGACGGTCTGTACTACTTTGAAAAAGACGGCAAACAGCAAGGGCCTTTTACCTCTTCACAATTACAGGTAGAAGTTGCCAGTTGGTTATCAATTGAACCTGGCACTCAGGTGATCGTCAAAGGGGATGGCCGCGTTGATTACAATTCCGTGATCCGCTTAATTAATGTATTAAAGCAAGCTGGTGCGCCGGCTGTCGGGTTGATGACGGACAATGAAGTTTGAGCTGAGTGAAAAGTGGTGGCAGACGCCGCTGGCAAAGTCGGTGGGTTTGCATCTGGCATTGGTATTGGGTTTGGTGATCAGCGGTTTAAACTTCTGGCCCAAGCCTACGCAGATCACGTTGTCTGGCGAAGCCGGCAGCGCCAGTGCTGAACCACCGCCGCCGCCGCCGGCACCAGTGCAAGCGGTAGCAATTGATCGTCAGGTGCTGGAGCAACGCGTTGCGGAAATCCAGAAACAACAGGAAGACGCCAAGCGCGCAGAAGAGCAGCGCATTCGTGACCTGGAGCGTCGTGCCCAGCAGGCAGAGCGCGCCCGCGCACAGGAAGAGGCTCGCTTAAAGCGGGTGGCGGAGGAGAAACGTAAGGCCGACGAAGCAGCCGCAGCGTCAAGACGCGCCGCTGCAGATGCTAAGAAACAGCAGGAAGCTGAAGCGGCAAAAGCACGGGAGGCAGAACAGCAGCGTGCTGCGCGGGAGCAAGAGCGTAAAAAAGCCGAAGAAGCGGCTAAAGCGGCCGAAGCAAAGCGTAAAGCTGAGCAGGAAGCTCTGGCTAAAGCCCAGGCTGAGCGCGAGCGTCAAGCCAGAGAGCAGCGCGAACGGGCAGAGCAGGAGCGGATGCTGCAAGAACAGCTGGCCGCAGAGGCTGACGCCAGACGCCGGGCTCGGGCGCAGCAGGCGGTAACCGAAGTACAACGTTACACGGCAATGATCAGTGATGCGATTACCCGCAATCTGATTAAAGATGAGTCCACCATGCGTGGTCGGTCGTGCCGGGTAAACATCCGTTTGGCGACTAATGGTTTTGTAACCAGCGTCAACGTCATCAGTGGCGACAGGGTAGTGTGCGACGCTGCCGTACGGGCAGTAAACCGGGCCGGAACCTTACCAATGTCTCAGGATCCGGATGTGTATAATCAGTTAAAAGATATAACCTTAACGGTGGCACCTGAATTTTGATTATGACTAGATTACTTCGAAGCGTGTTTTGCAGTGTTTTGTTACTGCTGGGTGTGCAGGCGCAGGCCTCACTGGAAATTATTATCACTGACGGTGTGGACTCAGCGCGGCCTATCGCTGTGCTGCCCTTCACCTTTAAAGGTACCAACCTACCTCGCGAAAATATCGCTGAGGTGGTGGCAGCTGACTTAATGCGCAGCGGCAAGTTTAGCCCGATACCTTTTATAAAAATGCCACAGCGCCCCTCTAAATCGGCTGAGATTAACTTCTCTGCCTGGGCGCGTGAAGGCGTTGAAGCTATCGTCATGGGCGAGATCACCGAAATTGGTATTGATCGCTACAGCGTGAGCTTTGAATTAATTGACGTACTAAAGGGCAATAGCGGCCTGAGTACTCAGATGCTGAATGCCGGCCAGTTAGTGGGCAGTAGTCAGTTTATTCTGGACAGTCGTGAAACGGTCATTAACGGCGGTCAGTTCCGGCAGTATGCCCACCGGATCAGCGATATTGTCTATGAAAAACTGACTGGCGAGCGTGGCGCTTTCCTGACTAAGATCGCTTATGTGCTGGTTAAACCGCGCGACGAGTTCCCGTATCAATTGATCGTTGCCGATTATGATGGGTATAACCCTCAGGTGTTACTGCGCTCAAAAGAGCCGTTAATGTCACCGGATTGGTCTCCTGACGGCACCAAGTTGGCCTACGTGACCTTTGAAAAGCGTCAGGCGCAAATCTATATTCAGGATATTTACACCGGTCGACGCACCATTTTAACCGCTTTCCCCGGTATTAACAGCTCGCCGCGTTGGTCGCCGGATGGCCGCCGCATGGCGATGGTGTTGTCCAAAGACGGTAATGCGGAAATTTACGTGATGGATATCGCGACTAAGGCGTTAACCCGGGTGACTAATCATCGCGCTATCGATACCGAGCCAAGCTGGTCACCCGATGGTAAAGAAATTGTATTTAGTTCTGAGCGCGGCGGTAATCCGCAGCTGTACAGCGTAAATTTAGCAACAGGTGACACTCGTAGGCTAACTTTCCAGGGTGAAATGAATTTGGCCGGGACTTTTTCGCCTGATGGACAAGCTATAGTGATGGTAAATCGTACAAATGGACGCTATCATTTAGCACGTATGGATCGGCAGAGCCGTTTTTTACAAGTGTTAACTACAACGAATCTGGATGAGTCGCCTAGTGTTGCACCTAACGGTTCTATGATAATATACAGCACCATGCATGGAAACTCGCAGGTGTTGGCGCTAGTTTCTATGGATGGGCGTTTTAAAGCAAGACTACCGGCTACTGATGGATTGGTAAAATCGCCGGCGTGGTCACCTTTTTTATAAAACAAAAACTTGGTAAAACTTGGTAAATATAATCTAAGGACAACATTATGAACTTAAACAAAGTGTTAAAAGGTTTGTTAGTTGCAGTTCCAGTATTAACTCTGGCAGCTTGTAGCTCTAAATCTTCTACTGGTGCCGGTGATGCCGACACTTCAGCAACCACGCAAACTGTACAGGTTGAGCGCGTAGATCCAAACGCTTCTGCAGCTGAGCAAATGCGTTTAAAAATGGAAGCACTGCGTCGCGAAAACACAGTTTACTTCGACTTCGACAAATCAACTATCCGTCCAGAATTTGCTGAAGTATTACAAGCTCACGGTGAGTTCCTGCGCGCCAACCCAAGCGTACGCGTAACAATCGAAGGTCACACTGACGAGCGCGGCACTCCAGAGTACAACATCGCCCTGGGCGAGCGTCGTGCACTGTCTGTAGTTCAGTACTTACAGAACCTGGGCGTAAGCGCTGGTCAACTGTCTACTGTTAGCTACGGTGAAGAGAAGCCAGCTGTTCGTGGTACCAACGAAGCAGCTTACGCACAAAACCGTCGCGCTGTTTTAGTATATTAATTTAATCGGTGCGAGTGAGGATGACAGTGAAGAAACCGCTGCTTATTGCGATGTCCTTAGTTAGTGCCGGTGTGCTGGCTAATCCAGCCCCGGTTACTGAGATAGGCAGAAGCGGCAGAGTTGCTTCTTCCACCACTGCTGTAGCAACAGGTTCTGTTGAACAGCGGTTGGCCGCTCTGGAGCGCGTGGTTGAAGCCCGTGCCGAAGCGCAGGTAAGAATGCAGCAACAACTGCAGGTCTTGCTGGATGAAGTCAGTGAGCTGCGTGGTGTTACTGAAAACCACTCGTATCAGCTGGATGAAATCGTTCAGCGGCAACGTGATATTTACCAGGAAATCGAACGGCGGGTAAGTGCCGTGCAGGGCAGTGCTGGCAACAGCACTGCCAGTTCGGCAGCCGCAGCGAGTGGCCCGGCAGTCACGGTTTCGGGCAATGCCTCGGAAAATGACGCCTATGAGAGAGCAGTTAACCTAGTGCTGAAAGATCGGCGCTTTGATGCTGCTATTCCAGAATTTGAGAATTTTTTGCGTACCTATCCAAATTCAGTATACGCGCCGAATGCTCACTTTTGGCTTGGTCAGTTGTTGTTTAATAACAACGATATGGCAAAAGCTAAAACCTCGTTTGAACGGGTGGTAACAAACTTCCCTGATTCGAACAAAGTATCGGATGCGTTGTTGAAACTTGGACAGATTGCTGAGCGGCAGAATGATAAGGCTACGGCCTTAACCCATTACCGCAAGGTGGTGTCAGCACATGGCAGTACCAATGCTGCCAGGTTGGCGAAAGAGCGGATAGACGCGCTGAAATGATCGACCCGGCCTTGTGCCGGGTTTTTTCTTTTTAGCCTCAGCGACGCAATAACTAGCCAAGCGCTGCTTTAACCAACAAAGTCAGCCGCAGCCGCTGGCATTTTAAGCAAACAGCCCGCCTCAGTGCTTTTTTTCACAGTTTTTGGTTGCACAAATTCCGTAAATCAGTAAGATATGCGTCCGCGGTAGGGGTCATTAGCTCAGCTGGTAGAGCAGCGGACTTTTAATCCGTTGGTCGATGG